>JBGQIB010000010.1:0-50302 GCA_041498295.1 bacterium
CGATCTCGCGCTCGGGCAGCTTGCCCTTCCACTTCGAGAGCCAGAGCCAGCTCTTTCCGCCCTCGCCCTTCATGCGCACCAGCGCGAAGCGGCCGCGCAGCTTGTGCCCGAGCAGCAGGAGATCGAGCTTGCCCGCGGCGAGCGCCTCGGCCGGCGCGCGGCCCTCCACCGTGGAGTAACTCCCGCGGTCCCAGACAATCATCGCGCCCGCGCCGTAGTTGCCCGCGGGGATGATTCCCTCGAAGTCCGCGTACTCGAGCGGATGATCCTCGGTCTGCGCGGCGAAGCGCTTCTCGCGCGAATCGAGAGTCGGGCCCTTCGGGATCGCGAAGCTCACGAGCACGCCATCGATCTCGATCCGGAAGTCCCAGTGCATGGAGCGCGCCGCGTGCTGTTGAATCACGAACGCGCGCGCCGCACTGGGCGGAAGAGCCCGCGCCTCGGCCTCCGCGCCAAACGGCTCCGGAGTCGCGTTCGGGTCTCGCTTCTCCCTGTACCGTTTGAGGTCTGGCATTCCCTACCGATATTATCGTACGGTCTGCACCCCTCCCCGGGCGGCCTCTCTTTCCAAAGGAGCCGTATGGCGGCGCGCGCGATCTCTTCCGGGACCATCTCGTTCGGGCTCGTCTCGATCCCGATCAAGGTCTACACCGCAACGAGTAGCAAGGACGTGCATTTCAGCATGCTGCACGCGAAGGACAAATCGCGGCTGAAGCAGCAGTACACGTGCGCGACCTGCGGCGAGAGCGTGCCGCGCTCGGACACGGTGAAGGGCTACGAATATTCGCGCGACCAGTATGTCGTGGTCACGGACGAGGAGCTCAGCGCGCTGCAGCGCAAGACCGACCAGACGATCGAGATCGAGGAGTTCGTGCCGATCGTGAAGGTCGATCCGATCTACTTCGAGAAGTCGAGTCTGCTCGGCCCCGACAAGGGCGGGCAGAAGGCGTACCAGCTCCTGCACAAGGCGATGGTGGAGACCGCGCGCGTCGCGGTCGGTCGCTACTCGACTCGAGGCCGACAGCAATTGGTGTTGCTGCGGCCGATGGGCGAAGGGCTCGCCATGCACGGCCTGTACTACGCCGACGAGGTTCGGAACTTCCAGGACATCGAGATCGACAAGGGAATCCATCTGAAGGACGCCGAGCTCGAGCTCGCCAAGCAGCTGATCGATTCGCTCTCGCACGAGACCTTCGCGCCGGAGAAGTACGAGGACGAGTACCGCCGCGCGATTCTGCAGGCCGTCGACCGCAAGGTCGCGGGCGAGGAGATCGTCGCGGCGCCGCCCGAAGAGGCGCGCGAGCAGATCATCGACCTGGTCGCGGCGCTGAAGAAGAGCCTCGCCGAGAAGGCCAGCGCGCGCGCAGAGAAGCCCGCGGCCGCAGAGAGCGCGCGCAAGGGCGCCAAGGCCAAGGGTAAGAAGGCGGCGTCGAGCTAGAATTCGCGTCCGTGGGGCGACAGCTCTCTACGTCGGACGCGGCGCGCATTCTCGGTCTGTCCGAGGCGCGCATCCGCGAGTTCGTGCGCTCGGGCCTGTGTCGGCCCGCGCGTGACGGACGCCGCTACGCATTTTCGTTTCAGGAGCTGGTCGTGCTGCGCACCGCGGCCGGGCTGCTCGCGAAGGACGTCCCGCTGGCGCGCGTGCGCCGCGCGCTCGCCAGCTTGGTGCGCGAGATTCCGCCCGAGCGCTCCCTCTCGGGCCTGCGCATCTTCGCAGACGGGAAGCGGGTCGCGGTGCGCGACGGCGGCACGGCCTGGGAACCCGAGACGGGTCAGACCCTGCTCGACTTCGGCGTCGACGAGCTCGCCGAGCGAGTCACCGAGCTGAGCAAGGGCAGCGAGCACGCAAAGCCCGGCGATGACGCGCACGCGCAGGCGCTCGTCGAGTTCGAGCGCGGGCTCGATCTCGAGGACGACGACCCGGGCGGCGCTTGCACCGCGTACGGCAAAGCGCTCGAGCTCGATCCGGGTCTCGTCGACGCCTGGGTGAATCTGGGCCGCATCGCGCATCAGGCCGGCAGCGCCGCCGAGGCCGTGCGCCTGTACCACCACGCGCTCGAGCGCAGCCCCGACGATCCCGTGATTCACTTCAATCTCGCCCTCGCGCTCGAAGACGCGCGCGGCGCCGCTCCCGCCGCGAGTCACTACGAGAAGGCGCTCCAGCTCGACCCGACCTTCGCCGACGCGCACTTCAACCTGGCCGCCCTGTGCGAGAAGCTCGACCGCAAGGCCGACGCGCTGCGCCACTATCACGCGTACAAGAAGCTGACCGAGGGCTGAGACCGCGAAATCGCCGAGCGCCCTGTCAGAGGTGCTGCGCGAAGAACGCGAGCATGCGGCGCCAGGAGTCTTCCGACGCGTTCTCGTCGAAGCCGGCGCGCATCGGCGTGCGGCGCGCGATCGCGGCGAGCAGACCGCCGCCGTGGTCGTTCATATATGCGTGACCGACGCCGGGGTAGATCTTGACGTCGTGGGGCACGCCGAGCTTAGCCAGGTGTTGCTCGAGGCGGTGCGCGTGGTCGATGAACGGCGCGTCGAGCTCGCCGAAGCCGGCGACGACGGGGCACACGCGGTGGAGTGACTCGGAGCGCTCCGGAACCTCCCCGTAGTACGGGGCGCAGACCTGCAGCCCCCCGCGCGCGGCCCAGAAGAGCGCGAAGCCGCCACCCATGCAAAAGCCGGTGACACCAATGCGGCTCGGGTCGATGCCCGGGCGAGCGGCGAGGAACGCTCGGGCCGCGTCGAGGCGCTCGAAGGCGGGGCCCGCGCCCGCACCCATGTCGCGCAGCGTCCGCACGACACACAACAGCGGCGCACCGGCTCCGTCGAAGAGCGCGGGTGCGATCGCCGCGTAGCCCGAGTCGGCGAAGCGGCGCGCGATGCGGCGGATGTCGGGGCTGAAGCCCATGATGTCGTGAATCGCGACGACCGCGGGCCATCCGCCAGCGGGCGCGGCGCCGGTCGGAATTGCAAGGAACGCGCGCATCGCTCCGCCGTCCGCGAGCGCGACACTCTCCTGTGTTTCGACCGCCATCGGCGCGATCGTATCAGGTCACGCGGGGGTCAGGTTCAGAACCACACCAGAAAGATGAGCCGCGCGCTCCGATGCGAGGAACACGACGGTGTCGGCCACCTGCTCCGGCTCCTGGGTGCGCTGGCCGCGCAGCAGCTCCTCCCAGCGTGACTCGTCGCCGAACCTCTGCTTCGCGAGCGCGCGCAGTGGCGCGACGAGCCGGTCGGTACGCGTCGCGCCGGGATGCACGCCGACCACGCGCACGCCGTGCCGGATCGATCCCTTGCCGACCCCTTTGGTGAACCCGTCGAGCGCCGCGTTGCCCGCCGCGCCCAGGATGTAGTCGGCCGAGTGCGAGACGCCGCCCATGCCGATTACGTTCACGATCACGCCGCGCCCGCGCGCTTCCATCTGCGCGAGCACCGCGCGCGTCAGGTTGATGAAGCCGAAGACCTTCAGCTCCCAGGCCTGGCGCCACTTCGCCTCGTCGATCGCGCCGAGTGACCCGCTCTGCATGTCGCCCGCGTTGTTCACGAGCACGTCGATCGGGCCGGCCTCGGCTGCGAGCATCTCGGCGGAGCCCGGAGCGCGCAGATCGATCGCGTGCGTCTTCGCCTCGACGCCGTGCTTCGCCATGATCTCGCGCGCCGCCGCTTCCAGCACATCGCGCGAGCGCGCCGCGAGCCGCACGTTCGCGCCCTCCGCCGCGAAGCCGTGCGCGCAAGCGAGCCCGATGCCCTTCGAGCCGCCCGTGATCAACACCGACTTGTTTCGCAGTCCCAGGTCCATCTCTCACCTCAGTGGGTCGGCTCGAACGCCGGGTAGCGAGTCACGAGCGACGCGAACTCCTCGACCGGCGAAACCTGCCGGGAGCGGGAAGAAGCGCTGCACCTCGCTGCGGAACGCATCGAGATATGCCTTCAGGACGGGCGTCTTCTCGGCGTCGCTGAGCACGGGCAGCCGATACTCCTGTGCGCGGCTCCCCCGCCGCAACACGACGGCCTCCGCGGACTCCGCGTTCCGAACCCACTGCGCGTGACCGCGCGGCGCAACGAGATACAGCTTCCCGTCTTTCGACAAGAGATCGACGGGCAGCGTGAAGAGCTTCCCGCTCTTGCGCCCGCGCACCTCGAACGCGCATGTGCGACGGCCCGATGCCGAGCCGCACGAGGAAGCCGATCGCCGCGCCGTGAGCCCCGCCGGGCGGGGTATTGCTTCCTCATCGCGGCCTGCGCTGCTTCGATCGGTGATGCGTGAGCGCCATCGCGACGCAGCGGCTCAGCTCCTTCAGCGGCACTCGGTCGTCCTCGGCGAACACGATTGCGCGGTTGCCCTCGAAACGCAGCTTCCCAGGGAACAGCCGCCGGAATCTCCCGATCAGATTCGTCTGGCAGTTGAAGTGCATCGCGTACTGACTCGGGGCGGACTTCTTCCAGGCGATGCGGATCGTGCTACCGCTCTTGCTGGCGGTCGTGAGATAGGCGGGCTCGCCCCAGCGCAAGGCTTCCTCGAGCTCGCCCACCCCTTCCGTCGCCGCCGCCGTGTCGAAGATCAGCTCGCGTAGCGCCATGAGCCGCCGGCGTATCGAGGCGGGATACGCGCTGAACGCAGAGGCTACTTCTGGGTCAGCGAACGCGTTCATCAATCGCAACTTCCATCGCACGATCTTACGACAGGCTCCCGAGTACGGTCGACGGCGGGCGCTACGCGCAGGGTTATTTCTCGCTGATCACCGTTCGCGACGGCCAGGCCTTCCGGATGCGCGAGTACTGCAACCCGTTCCAGACCGTTCGGCAAGGAGCGCTGGGAGCAGGCGATCGATGAGATCATGGCGAGATACAACAAGCCGTGGCCTGCTTCCCAGCCACCAGACCCGATCTCACTTCCACCCGTGAGATAGCTCGTCGCTCACCTCCTGAACGCCAGAACCAGGACGCCTGCCCCGACCATGAGAATTCCCGCCCACTCTCTGAGTGACGGGCGCTCACCGAGAAAGAGGAATGCGAACACAGCGACGAGCAACAGGCTGAACTTGTCCACGGGGGCGACCTTCGACGCGTCGCCGACCTTCAAGGCTCGGAAGTAACATACCCAGGACGCTCCGGTCGCCAAGCCGGAGAGAACCAGGAACAGCCACGTCTTCGAGGAGAGCTCGAACGGGTTGCTCCACTTTCCGGTGAGAGACACGAAAGCGGCGAGCACGGCCATGATGACCGCGGTGCGAACCAGCGTCGCGAGATCCGAGTCGACGCCCTCGAGCCCGATCTTGGCGAAGATCGCCGTGAGCGCCGCGAACGCGGCGGACGACAACGCCCAGACGAACCAGTTTGATGTCGTTGGCATGCGTCTACCTCATGGCTTTCATCTCTCTCGAGAATTTCGAGCGTGGGCGCCGAGCACGAGGGTCGAGCCGATCACGATCACACCCTGAGTCACGAACAGGAGCCAGAACGGTTCGCGTTCGCTGTACAGGTAGGAAGCGACCCCGGTGATCACATAGAAGGCTCCCACGATCAGCACAGCGCTGGAGCGGCTTGACGATCCAGATTTGACCGCGGGCCATGCCCAGAAGAGAAGGACGCCGAAGACCATCATGCAGCCACTCACGAAATACCAGACGATCCAGATCACGCGAGCGATGTCCGGCGCGAGCGCCGACGCGGCGATCGCCGCCTGGACCGGTTTGATGCCCACGAAACCATGGCCGTAGGCGCCGAGCGTGATCGTGATCGCCGCGAGCCAGTAAAGCGCGGCGGCGATGGTCCGCGTCAATGGGCCTCCCGCGAAAGGAGGCCTCGGAACCTCCGTTCGAGTGTCTTGCGTGTCTTTCCGCTTCGCACCGCTCCGCAGACTACCAGCCGGTGGCCTGCACCGGGCGTCGAGCGCAAGGGCCACGACAGCCCTATTGGCTCCACCCTTTTGCGCCGAGCAAGATGCCGTGGTTCTGTCCCGGCGCGTTCAGGCCATAGACTCTCAGCGCCGACCAGTCGAAGCGCCCTCGCAGCTCCGACAGAGCGGTCGGCTCGACTGTCTCGTAGATCTGGACGGCGCAGAGAAGGCGGTTCCGCGGGAATGCGCGGAGCAGAGAGTCTACGATCTCAGTAACGGGCGGCGAGGTGCGCCGCAGATCGAGGCCGTGAGTCGGGCTTAGCGCGTCGCCCCAGGGCGGTGCGATGAACGCGATCAAGAGCTGGCCCGCCGGCGCCCGCACGGTGGGCAGGCCGGACCGGTAGTCGGTGTTCAGAATATCTATGGGCAGTGCCAGAAGTGCGAGATTCTGCTGAGTGAGCCGGAACACGCCCTTGTCCGACTCGAAGCCAAGCCCCCTCGCACCCGGCAGGTGCCGCAGCAACCAATACAACGTATTTCCCGAACCGACGAACGGATCGACGATCAGCGCGCCAGCCGTGTGCGGCACCTTTGCACAGACTCCGGCGACGTCCGTGCCGATCGCGTCTCCCAGCTCGTCGCGCGTGCACTCGACCGCTGTCCTCCCGAGCAGGCGGACACCCTTCGCGTGCCATTCCTCGGGCCGCAGGCCGTAGACGGAGACATAGTCGGCGTCGCCATAGCTGTCGGCGCCGTAGCGCTCTACCTCCCATAGCTCCAGCACCGCGTTGCGCTTCTCGTTGCTCAACAGCAGCTGGCGATCGTAAGTGGTGCGAGTCACTCCGTATCAGCTGGCCCGTAGCCGCCTGTAGGCTGCGTCTCCCACTTTCTCCTCGATGGACAGCCCGAGCCGGTGGGCGTCGAGAACCGCGGATCTCACGAGCGCGGCAGTGATCGGCTGCGGCATGTTGCCGATGAACGGGAATGCCAGCGTGCCCTCGGCGACGACGTCCAGCGCGGCGCCGTCAGCCGCATCGAGGGACAGTTGGCCGAGATGGATTGGCAGACCCACCGTCGCGAAGAACTCGGCGACTCTGGCTGCCTCGTCGGAACGCGACTCCATCATGAGCTGCGCAAGCGTGCCCATGGCGACCATCTCACCGTGAAGGTAGTGGTCATTCACCTTCGGAATAGCGGTGTAACTCTGGGCCACTCCGTGTGCGGCGGCCAGGCCGCCACTCTCGAAACCGAGCCCGCTCAGCAGCGTATTGGCCTCGACGACGCTCTCCAGCGATGAGTTCACCGTGTTCGCCGCCACCGCCGCGGCGGCCGCCTTGCCCTCGTTGAACAGTGTCTGGGCGCAGACTTCGCCGATGGCGCAGGACGCGAGCGTCGGGCGCGCGCCGACGGCAGTGACTGCGCGTTCGTTCAGCAGGCACACGCGGGCCTCGTACCAGGTAGCCATGGCGTCGCCCATGCCGGCCACGAGGTAGCGCTCCGGCGCTGCCGCGATGACTTCGGTATCGACGACGACGAAGGCCGGGCTCTGCGGATAAAACTCGATCCCCGTCGAGACACCTTCCAGGGAGTAGAGGACCGACAGCGCGGAGCACGGCGCATCGTTCGACGCCAAGGTCGGAACGATGACGACCGGCGTTCGCAGCCGAAAGGCCACGGCCTTGCCCGCGTCGATGCACTTCCCGCCGCCGGCGGCGATGACGCAGTCGATCCGTTCGTCCACGAGTGACTCGACCCGGGCCGTGATTTCTTCGAGGGAGCACTCGCCGTTGAAGAGGGTGGTGACTGCCTCGATACCCGCGGAGCGCAGGCCCTCGAGAATACGCAGGCCCTCGTTTCGGCTTCCGCGCTCGGACATCAGCAGCCCGACTCGCTTCGCCCGCATGAGCGAGAGATAGCGGCCGATGCCGCTCAAGACCCCCTGGCCCTGGACGTAGCGCTGCGGCGCGATGAAGACGCGCGCCATGGGCGAGTCACAAGAGCTGTCGGGAGCAAAGATCTCGTGCGGCAGGTATGCGGTCGACATCTCCATGTCATCAGGATGACAGGTCGTCGCCCGAAAATCGCCGGAGACGCTCACGCACCCCGCTGTAGCCGCGAAGGCTAGGCGTTGAACGCGAGCTCGAGCCCCGGCTTGGGCCACGGCGTCGAGAGGAGTAGGCCGCGGCCCGAGACGGTGATCCAGGCAGTCTTCATGCCCTTCCCGCCGAAGGCGATGTTCGTGACCAGCGGGTCCTTGTAGCGCGCGAGCGAGGTGAACTTCACCTTCCCCTTGGGCGAGATCGTCGAGATGCCGCTGTTGAGGAGCGTCGCCACGCAGACGTGACCGTCCGCCTGCACGGCGAGTGAGTCGTAGAGCGAGTAACCCGGTGTCTGCCCGACGTAGACGCCGCCCGGCAAGAGGCCCGTCGCGCTGGCGAGCTGTCCCGGCTTCCCGATCTTCGCGGCGAACAGCCGCCCGGAGAACGTCTCGGCGTAGTACACGGTCTTCTCGTCAGGCGAGAGCCCGACTCCGTTCGGTCCGTGCAGCTCGTGGATCTGGCACGAGATGTGACTGCCATCGGGTTTGGCGTAGTAGAGGCCGCCGTGCACGCGGTGCGCGTGAGTCGACTTCGCGTGATCGGTGAACCAGAAGCCGCCCGTCTTGTCGAAGACGAGGTCGTTCGGACCGCTCAGCATGCGCCCGTCGCAGTGTGTGTAGAGGACGTCGACCTTGCCGGTGGCGATATCGACGCGCTGGATCGAGCCGCCCTTGTAGTCCTCGGCCTGATGGCCCGGCAATAGCACGCCTTGTGTCTTGGTCCAGGCAAAGCCGCCGTTGTTGCAGATGTACAGCGCGCCGTCCGGTCCGATCGCGGCGCCGTTCGGCCCGCCGCCGACGTGCGCCACGCGCTGCTTCTTGCCGTTCGGCAGCACGCGCGTGATGTCGCCGGACTCGATCTCCACGACGATGATCGAGCCATCGGCCATGACGACCGGACCTTCAGGGAACTTTAGACCCGACGTGACTTCGCGGAAGGCCATTGGCTTTCTCCTCCTTCAGATTGGCGCCGCCTTACGGTACCACGCTCCACTTCGGCCGACGGTGCCGCCTCTGCTGCAGCGCCTTGTCGAGCAGCGCGGCCGCGAAGTAGGATCGATTCGATGGAGAGCGAGAAGATCACGCTGAAGACCGAGGCCGGCCATGCCATCGAGGCCGTGGTGCTCAGCAAGCATGCCGACCGCATCGACGTAGTGATAGGCGAGAGTGTTCGATGCTCGCTCACCCCGACCCGCAACCAGCTCGCCTACGTTGGGGATGTGCGAGGCCGCGAGGTGACGTACGAACGCAGCCGCGCGGAAGTGGAAGCGGAGGTCGCCAAGCGCGATCCGAATCGGAGAAGATTCCGATAGGGTTCCCCGGCCTTCAGTCTTCGCTACGGACCATGCTCGAACTCGACGGGCATCTGAAGCCAGGAGTGCTTTCGGCGCTCGTAGACCGAAACGGTGGGCGGCGGAAAGGCCGGATCTGCGAATGCGCCGACCGGCACGGCAACGACATCGTCGCGGCCTTCGGCGGTGTAGTAGACGGTGGCACCACGCTCGGGGCAGAAGCGAAACGTGAACTTCGTTCCTTGATCCCCGGTTCGAACGTACTCCGTTCTCGCGCCAGTGACCCTGAATCCGGAACTGCCGAAGCGAGCCTGCTCACCGAATATGCTGCCCGTTCGCCGCTGACAGGCGAGACAGTGACACACAGAGACTCGAACAGGCTCTCCCTGCACTTCGACCTGGAGTTGACCGCAGGAACATGAAGCAGTGCGTGTACTCATGGTGGCGCGCACACTACCCACCTAGTGAGGCCGGGTCGAATGCATCAACGAGAATTACCGACCCGCCACTCGTCAACTCGTTCACTCTCAGCGACTTCAGGGGCTGACACCTACAGACTCCAGCGCTCCCTTGAGAGCCGCAGTGAGCGCATCGGCTTGCTCTTCCGAGGTAGCTCTACCCGATCGCCGAGTTCGATAGCAACTTCGCCTCCGTAGTAGTTCTCGCCGCTCTGGGCCGGCCAGAACGTGACGGCTGTACTGGGCGCTCTGCAGCGGACCTCGCGCGGGAGCTCGCCGCAGGCGCAGGACCAACGCACCGGTGAGCGCGACCAGCGCGCAGGCGCCCAGCATGGCCGCCGCGATGCCGCTCGCCTGCGCGAGTGCGCCGAGCCCGAAGCCGAGCGTGATCTCGCCGAGGTACTCGGCCTGCGACAAGAACGAGTGTACGGTGGCGCGCACGTCGCTCGTCGTGCGCTGGTTGACCCAGATCACGCTCGTGCAGCGAGTCACCGTCAGCGCGCCGCCGCCCACTACGAGGACTCCCGACATACCGGTGAACACGTCGGGCGCGGCGGCGAGCAACGCCAGGCCGAGCGCGCCGATGAAGCACGCCGCCGCGTAGACGCGGCGCGCGACCCTCGCGCCGTCGATCCGCGCCTCGACGATGCGCAGCGCGAGCGCGCCGACCGCCAGGGTGACGAGGCCCAGCGCCGCGAACCACACGATCGAGTCGGGCTTCGCGGGGAAGCCGAGCCCGACGAGCTGCTTCGGGTACAGCCGTCCGAAGAGAAGACTTCGGCGCTGGCGTCGCGTCGGGCGAACACGCGGCGGCGAAGACCGCGATCGCGAACCCGATGCCGATTCCACGTGTCCACACATCCGGTATTCTCGTCGAAGCAGGCCAGGAGGTCTCGCCTGATTGTGCTGACGGGTGCCGAAGTATCGAACCGCTGGATCAAGAGCACGGCCTGGGACCTCGTTTGGGTCCTGAATGCACTGTGGCGGGCTCCTCTGGTCCTTCTGCTGGCGAGACGACGTGCGCCGGTGGTTTACGCGGACGCATCCGGCGACCCCGGGCGCGCACCACTTGCCATCACCCGCACTCGCTGCGCTCCGGATCAGCAAGCAACATCTTCAGCCGACTGACGCGCGCTTGTCAGAGACTCCATCGCCGCCCGCAGTGACCCGCCGACTCGGCTACCTAGACGGTGATCTACGATCGCGTCCACGAGCCCCGTCGACGAGGCTCATGATGAAGACACTCATGCCCGCGCCACTGCCCAAGCGCCCGAACCCGAGCACCGAGGGAACGGGACATCCAGCGCCCCGGCCCTGACCACACGCCCACACTTCGCCCCGTAGTGAGTCATCCAGCCCCGATGACTTGACCACGAGCCGATGCCCGCCCGCCTCCACCTTGTAGACCGCGTTGGTCGCGAAGGCGTCCACCCGCCGAACAGCCGTGACGTGGCAGCCGAGGTGCTCGACAACGAACGCCGCAACCGCAGCCTCGCACCCGTCGGCGGCCGCGTCGGAGCCAGCAATCGGCGGACTTGTCATGGGCAGCAGGCTAGTTCAACGCCCGGCTTCGGCCATTGCATGCCCATCCGGCAAACGATCGCCGCTTCAGGCGCGAAGGCGCGGATGCCGCCCTCGTGTCTTCGCGGTGCGGCCGCGCGCCTTCGTCGGCTGCAAGCGCTTGTCAGGCCGCTGACTCGCGAGGCTGCGTCGCTCGAGCGCGGAGAGCGCACTAATCGTGACGTAGTATCCGTCGGGATCTCGCAGTGAGAACTCTTTGGTTCGGGTGTTGGGGTTCATGTGAGGCTCTTCTGCCAGCTGAGGGACGAGCGCGCGTGCCCTGCGCAATGCAGCACCGTGGTCATCGACACGGAAAAACAAAAGCAGCCCGTTGCCCGGTGTCCTGTTGTCGGGACTCACCAACGACGGGTGGTTCTCGACGGCCCACTCGTGGAGACAGAGCAACACAGTTCCGTCGGAGTCGACGAGCTGACCAAAATCCAAATGCGCTGGAGCCGTCAAGCGCTGGCCAAACAGCGATTGGTACCACTTGAAGCTGCGCGGCACATCACGCACCCCGATGATCGTCCACGTACGTTTCATGGCGTTCTCCTACGGCCCAACGTCCGGCTTCAGGCGCGCGCCGCTTGCGGCGCGTCGCCCTGCAAGCGCTGTTAGGCGTCATTTGCCGAGTCCTGAGTTACGCGCCAATTGCCAACCGTGATGAATCAGCCGCTGCGCGACCGCCAGCCGTTCAGTCTGCCAAAGGGCCAGAGCGTGCGACAAGTCGAAGTTGGCCGCTTGCAGGTGTTGCGCTAGAGAGACTGCATCTCCGGATGCCTTTGACGTACCGGCGGCGGTGTGCGGACGCACAATGCAAGCGCTGTCGCCGAGAATCGCGACCGGCCCTTGGCTCATGGCAGGCGTCTGCAGGTCGTAGATGACCTGAATGAACGGCTCCGGCGTCGAGCCCACGAGCTGTGCGAGCACTGCTGGTAGCTGCTGTTCGGCGCGCCGCTGGAGGGTGGCGATATGCTGCTCCTGCACCTTGCCGGCCGGAATGGAGGAGCGGTGTGCGCGACCGTCCCGGTCGCGCAATATCTCGGGAAGTTCGCGCTCCTCGTCGGTGTTCCAATACCAGACCCAATTGAGCCGCCGTGAACCCTCGTTCAGCTCGCCGTGCTCGCCGGGAATCAGGTAACTCAGGAGGTGAAAGTCGCGCCCCTGAAACAGCGTGAAACGTCCGGCGAGAGCCTCTACGACCTCGGACGGTGCCGCCGACTCGAGAAAAACACCGCGCCAAGCCACATAACCCGCGTAAGCCGGACGAACTTTAGGAAAGAGGTGGCGGCGAACGACCGACCCAAGCCCATCGGCACCGATGACAAGGTCTGCCTCGATGGGGTCGCCGCTCGCAAACTCGACAACCGGCCTACCGCTCGCTGTCGACACCTGGGCACACTGGAAACCCTGATGATAGAACTCGTTGGGGAACGCTGCGCGAAGCTGGTGAAACACCGCCTCCCATGACGTGAACGGCGTAGAGTCGGGAAACCGCTGAGTTACTCTGCCATCGCGGTCAAGAAACTGGCGCTCAACGCCCGGAAGGCTGAGGGTCGCTCGCGCAGCGATGCCGTGCGATGCCATCCAGTCGAGCATCTCATACTGGACGACCAAACCGCCGCCCCTGCCTTGAAGCGACGTTGGCGATTGCTCGTAAATCTGCACGTCGCAGCCCAAGCAACGCAACGCGATACCGGTGGATAGTCCGGCGATAGAGCCGCCGATTACGGCTACTTTAAGTGGCATGACGCGCTCTGATGCCGCCTAACGACCAAGATCAGCCGCCGGACCGCGCAGCGGGCCGGTCGGCTGGAGCGTGTTGTTGGGCATCAGTTAGTCTCTGGGCTGTAATTCGTCAGGCGTCGGCTTCTGGAAAAACGCAATCCATGGTCTCATCATCTCTTCCGAGATCTGGAAAGTCAGTGACGAATGTTGCGCATTTCGTTGCGCCAGGCGCCGAAGCAGCTCGTTCTCTGGAACGTCGAGGAAGTGCAACTCGCTACTTGCGCCAAGCCGCTTCGCCCGTGAGCGGAAGTCTTCTCGTTCTTCACGTGCCCAAAACCCATAATCAAGTATCACGTTCATTCCCAAAGCAAGAGCCCGGCTTGCTACTTCCCATTGCAGAGTTTCAATGAGAGTGTGTCTGCCATTGTGCTCCGGCTCTCCCGCATCTTGCCCGAAGAGACGCACCTGCCACTCGTCAGGGGTCAGGCGGAGCGCCGAGTGCTCATGTTCGAGCATCCGTGCCAGCGTTGACTTACCTGAGCATGGAAGCCCAACCATCAGGTAAAGAGTTGCCACAACTAGTGCTCCATTAATTACCTAACGTCGGCGGACCTCTGATGCCCAACATGTATTGAGCGACTCACCCTGAGTCGCTTCCCCGCAGGGTAGCACTCCGCCCTCGATCGACGGAAGTGCGAAGGGCGCGGGAATTCCTCGCGATTTCGGTCCGTGGACCACGAGGTCGTGGAATCACACGGCATTGGCTCACTGGAACGGCTAGATTGACGCGCCCCGAGCACCTCGGTCCCGGCAGAGAGTCACGTTGGGATCTGAGAACGATGGTTCACAGAATGGACCCCCGCGGCCGCGCCCTCTGGATCGTGTGCGCGACGAGATTTCGAAGACGTCACTACAGCGTCCCCACCGAGACGACCTGCGTCCAGTGGACGCGCTGGTTCATCCTCTTCCACAGCAAGCGCCACCCAGACGAAATGGGCGCAGCGGAGGTGAGCGCGTTCCTGAGGGCGCTCGCGACGCGCGGGCAGGTCGCGGCTTCGACTCAGAACCAGGCGCTGAACGCGCTCGTCTTCCTCTATCGACAGGTGCTGGGCCGCGAGCTCGGAGAGATCGACGCCATCGTGCGTGCGAAACGACCGCATCGGCTCCCGGTGGTGCTGTCGGAGGTAGAGGTATCTCGCCTGCTCTCGAATCTGATCGGCGAGCCGCGGCTCGTGGCTTGTCTGCTGTATGGGGGAGGACTGAGACTCCTCGACGGCGTGTCACTGCGCGTAAAGGATCTGGATCTCGGTCGCGGGGAGATTTTGGTCCGCGACGGGAAGGGTCGGAAAGATCGAGTCACCGTACTCCCTCGAGCGCTTGATGCCGAGCTTCGCCAGCAGCTCGAGCATGCGCGCGAGGTCTGGCAGGACGACCTGCGGCGCGGATCGTGTGGTGTCGCACTGCCGGACGCGCTGGCTCGCAAGTATCCCAGTGCCCCGCGGGAGTGGGGCTGGCAGTGGGTGTTCCCGGCGACACAGCTTTGCGACTCACTTGCTCGCGCGCGGGTACGACATCCGCACCGTGCAGGAGTTACTCGGCCACCGCGACGTCCGCACCACGATGATCTAGACGCACGTGCTGAACCGCGGTGGCCGCGGTGTGCGGAGCCCACTCGATCCGCCGTAGCGCCCTCGAGATGAGCGCTTGACCCAGTGGCGAAATTAGAGCGAAACTCGCCGGACCCGTTTCGATCATCGTCATGGCCTCACCCCCCTTCGTCGAGCTAGGTGCCCGTAGTGCCTTCAGTTTTCTGGAGGGCAGCTCTGCGCCCGAAGAGCTGATCGCGCGCGCGGCAGAGCTCGGGCACGGGGCAATGGCCCTGGCCGACGCGCACGGAGTGTACGGGCTGCCGCGCTTCGCACGGGCGGCGCGCGCCGCCGGAGTGCGGGCGATCTGTGGAGCGCAGGTACATCTGCTGGGCGACGGAAAGCGCAAGAGGAAATCCGACCCACCGCCCGACGGCGGACGAGTCACTCTGTTGGTGAAGGACCGCACCGGCTACAAGCATCTGTGTCGCCTGCTCACGCTCGGGCACGCGCGGGTCGAGAAGCCGCACGCCCGAGTGACTTGGCAGGAGCTGCGCGAATTCTCGGACGGCCTGGTCGCGCTGGTGCGCGAGCCGGGGCTCGTGATTCCCATCCGCAACGTCTTCGGCGACGACGCCTACGGCGAAATCTGGCGCCACCGCGACCCCGACGAGGAACGGGCGAACCGGCGGCTGCTCGCCACGGGCATCGCCCCGCTCGCAACCGGCGACGTTAGACACTCGCACGCCAAGGGCAAGCGCCTGCTCGACGCCTTCACCTGCATCGTCCACGGCGCACGCCTCGACGACGCAGGCCGACTGCTCCTGCCCAACGCCGAGCGCCACCTCCATGCCCCCGCCGAGACGGCCAAGCGCTTCGCCGACCTTCCGGACGCGCTCGCGAACACGCTTGCGGTCGCCGAGCGCTGCGAGTTCCGACTCGAGGACCTCGGCTACGAGTTTCCCGACTTCCCGACGGACGGCGAGTCACTCCCTGGCCTGCTGCGCCGGCTCGCGTTCGAGGGCGCGCGCGAGCGCTACGCGGGCGCGGTTCCCGAGAAGGGGCGCGCGCAGCTCGAGCACGAGCTCGGCATCATCGGGCGACTCTCGCTCGAGGGTTACTTCCTGATCGTCTGGGACCTCGTGCGCGAGTGCCGGGCGCGCGGGATCCTGTGTCAGGGGCGCGGCTCCGCGGCCAACTCCATCGTGTGTTACGCGCTCGGCATCACCGCCGTCGATCCGGTGCGCTACGAGCTGCTCTTCGAGCGCTTCCTGTCCGAGGAGCGGGGTGAGTGGCCCGACATCGACATCGACCTGCCCTCGGGCGAGCGCCGCGAGGAGATCCTGCAGTACGTCTACCAGCGCTACGGCGCGTCCGGCGCGGGCATGACCGCGAATGTCATCACCTACCGCGCCAAAAGTGCAGTGCGCGAGATGGGCAAGGTGCTCGGGCTCGCCGACGAGCAGATCGACCGACTCGCGAAGCTCGTCTCGCGGCACGAGTTCACCGACGAGCACGACTTGCTCGAGCGCCAGCTCCGCGACGCGGGTGTGCACCCCGACGCGCCCCGCGTCCGCCATCTCGTGCGGCTCGTGCACGAGGCGCAGAACCTGCCGCGCCACCTGGGCCAGCACTCTGGCGGCATGGTGATCGCGAAGGGCCGCCTCGACGAAGTCGTGCCGCTCGAGCCCGCGCGCATGCCCGGGCGCGCGGTGATTCAGTGGGACAAAGACGACTGCGCGGACCTCGGCATCATCAAGATCGACTTACTCGGCCTGGGCATGATGGCCGTGCTCGAGGACGTGATTCCGCTGGTGCGCGTGCACGACGGCGCCGACGTCGCGCTCGCGCACATTCCGGCGGACGACCCCACGACCTACGCGATGCTGCAAGCCGGCGACACCACCGGCGTGTTCCAGGTCGAGAGCCGCGCGCAGATGGCGACTCTGCCGCGCATGAAGCCGACCTCGTTCTACGACCTGGTGGTCGAGGTCGCGATCATCCGCCCGGGACCGATCACGGGCGAGATGGTGCAGCCGTATCTCAAGCGCCGCGCGGGTCGCGAGAAAGTGACTTATGCGCACCCCGACCTCGAGCCGATTCTGAAGCGAACCTTGGGGGTGCCATTGTTTCAGGAACAGCTCCTGCGCATGGCCATGACGATCGCCGACTTCAGCGGCGGCGAGGCCGAGGAACTGCGCCGCGCCATGGGCTTCAAGCGCTCCGTCGAGCGCATGGGCGAGATCGTGCGCCGGCTGCGCGCCGGCATGACACAGAAAGGCGTCGCGCCCGCCGCGCAAGAAGAGGTCGTGAAGCAGATCGGCTCGTTCGCGCTCTACGGCTTCCCCGAGAGTCACGCCGCCAGCTTCGCGCTCCTGGCCTACGCCTCCGCCTACATCCGCGCCCACCACCCCGCATGCTTTCTCACCGCCATGCTGAATCACTGGCCGCTCGGCTTCTACAGCCCCGCCACCCTGGTGCAGGATGCCCACCGCCACGGCGTGCGCGTGCTGCCGATCGACGTGCAGGAGAGCAACTGGCTGTGCCACGTGACGGACAAAGGCTGTGTGAGATTGGGCCTCCGCTACGTCGACGGGCTGCGCCAAGAGGCGGGCCAGCGCATCGCATCCGAGTCGCCCTTCGAGTCACTCGGCGATCTGGCACACCGCAGCGAGCTGCACCGCGACGAGCTCGACCGGCTCGCCTCGATCGGGGCCTGCGCGAGCCTCGGTCTCGAGCGGCGCGAGGCGCTCTGGCAAGTCGCGGCGCTCTCGGGCGGGCTACTCTCGGGCGCCACGTCCGACACGCCCTCGCCGCTCGCCGAGATGACGCCCTTCGAGACCACCGTCGCCGACTACCGCGGTACGGGCATCACCACCGGCGCGCACCTCATGTCTCACTTTCGCGAGCGACTGCGCGCGCGCGGCGTGCTCTCGGCCGGCGAGCTCAAGGGCGCGCGCGACGGCAGCTGGGTGCGCATTGCCGGCGCGGTGATCGTGCGCCAGCGGCCCGGCACCGCGAAGGGCTTCTTGTTTCTCACGCTCGAGGACGAGACCGGCACGTCGAACGCGATCGTCGTACCCAACATGTTTCAGCGCCACCGCGCGCTCGTGCAGTCCGCCGGAATTCTGCTCGTCGAAGGTCCGGTGCAGAACCAAGACGGAGTCATTCACGTGCGCGCGCGCCGCTTCGAGCGCCTCGACGGCGACGCGATGGCCGACTTACTCCCCCGCTCGCACGACTTCCGCTGAGACGAGTCCCGGGCTTCGCGCCTGTGGTCGTGTTGCTGCATGTTCGTCCCGGTAAACGGCGTCCGATTGTTCGTCGATGTGCTCAGCCCCAAGCTCGTGCCGAGCGGGCCGCGCATGATCGAACGGCCGACGGTCGTTGCGCTGCACGGGGGGCCATCGGACCACGCACACATGCGTGAAGTCGTGGCGCCGCTGAGCGACGGCACGCAGGTCGTGCTCTTCGATCATCGAGGCTGTGGCCGCAGCGAGCGCGGCGACCCATCGCGCTGGACCATGGATCAGTGGGGCGACGACGTGCGCGGCCTCTGCGATGCCCTCGGCATCGAGAAGCCGATCGTGATCGGGATGTCGTTCGGCGGCTTCGTCGCGCAGGCCTACATGACTCGCCATCCCGGGCATGCGGAGAAGGTGGCGCTCGTCGCGACCGGCGCGCGCATGGACCTGGAGCTGAGTCGCGAGGGCTTCCGAAAGCAAGGCGGAGACGCGGCGGCGCGCGCCTTCGAAGCCTTTGCTCGTGATCCCGACCCGTCGACGGCCGCCGCCTTCATGAGTGAGTGCCGTGCGCTCTACACCGCGCGCCGCGTCGTCGACGGCGATCTAGCGGCGAGGGCACGCTCGAATCTCGACCTGGCGATGTCCTTCTTCCGCCACATCGGCGACCCGTCACTCGACTTTCGCGAGCGACTCGGAGAGGTCACGACTCCGGTACTGATCATCGGAGGAGACGAGGATCCGATCCTGCCGCCGCAGTTTCAGGACGAGCTCGAGCGCGAGCTGACGAGCGCCCCGACGAAAAGGGTGCGCCTGCCCGCCGCCGGTCACTTCATCCACGTGGATCAGCCCGAGCGCTTCTTCGGCGCGCTCCGAGAGTTCGTCGGAGCCGACGCAGGTCACCGGGTCGTGTAGATCGTCTTCCCTCGACGCCGAGGTGAATCTCGACGTGACTGCTCTCGAACCACGCGCCGCCGCGCCGCGCCAAGTCGGGCGGCTTGGGTATCTCGGGCACGCCGAGCAAGTCGGAGTAGAAGGCGCGGGCCTGCGCCTCTCGCCCCGCCGGCATGGCCAACTGGATGTGGTCGACGCCGACGATCGCGGGGCCGGCCACACTCTCTCCTCTCGCTTGCCTGCGTTCGGGCAGAGTACGAGGGCCGCGGGTGACGGCTATTGCGACCTCGGGACTTCCAGCTCGAGGAGTGAGTCGCGCTCGTGAGCCGGAACTCGCGACCGGGGAACACCGGCGAGAAGCATCACAGCGCCCGGCGGATGATTCGCCGAATTCGGCGCTGCCTCGTCGGAAGATCGTCCCCGATCCTCCTGGCTTCGATTGACGTCCCCGGCGGAATCGCCGGAGCACCCGCGCGCTCGCCCTGCAGCCCCTGACGCCGGTCGTTCGCCGAGTCCGCGATCAGACCGCTCGGGGCGAGCCCCTCTTGCCTCCTTGGGCTCGGCCTCGACCGACCCTTCCTTGGTACGCCGCCGCACCCGCGCTGTCAATCGCCGGTTGCGACGACCCTCGCGCAGTGGTCGAATGGCGCAACATCCGCGCCGAAGGAGAGACTTCATGCAGCGCTTCGAGATCAGGGTGCCGGACAGCGTGCTCGAGGATCTGAAACAGCGGCTCGCGCGCACGCGCTTCCCCGATCAGCTCGACGGCGCGGCGTGGGACTACGGCACCGAGCTCTCGTATCTGCGCGAGCTGGTCGGTTACTGGCGCGACAAATACGACTGGCGCGTGCACGAGGCCGCGCTGAATCGCTTCGATCACTGGAAGACGCGCGTGCGCGATCTCGACATCCACTTCATCCACCAGAAGTCGCGCGAGCCGAACGCGTTCCCGCTGGTCATCACGCACGGCTGGCCGGGCTCGGTGTTCGAGTTTCACAAGATACTCGGCCCACTCACCGACCCGGTCGCACACGGCGGGAGGAAGGAAGACGCGTTTCACGTCGTGTGTCCGTCGATGCCCGGCTACGGATTCTCGGAAGCGCCGAAGAAGCCCGGCTTCGACATCGCGGAGGTCTCGGAGACGAACGCCGCGCTGATGGCCAAGCTCGGCTACGCGCGCTACGGCGCGCAGGGCGGTGACTGGGGCGCGATCGCGACCGCGCACATCGGGCGCGTCGACCCGGCGCACGTGGCGGGCATCCACATGAACATGGTCATCGCGGGCCCGCCCGCCGGCGTGGCGAACCCCATGGAGGGAGTCACTCCCCAAGAGCTGGCGTGGATGGGCGACGTCGGAAACTTCACCAAGAACGAGACCGGCTACCAGCAGATCCAGGGCACCAAGCCACAGACGCTCGGCTACGGGCTGAACGATTCGCCGGCCGGCCTGTGCGCCTGGATCGTGGAGAAGTTCCGCACCTGGAGCGACTGCAATGGAAACGTCGAGTCGCGTTTCACGAAGGACGAGCTGCTCACGAACGTGATGATCTACTGGGTGACTCAGTCGATCACGTCGTCGACGCGGCTCTACTGCGAGACGATGCGCGCGGGCCGTTTCGGCGCCGCCGGCGAGAAGATCAACGTGCCGACCGCCGGCGCCATCTTCGCGAAAGAGATCTACAAGGCGCCGCGCAAGTGGGCGGAGGCGGCGTTCGACCTCCGACACTGGAGTGTGTTCGAGTCCGGCGGCCACTTCGCCGCGCTCGAGGAGCCGAAGCTGCTCGTCGACGACATCCGCAGCTTCTTCCGGAGCGTGCGCTAGGAAGAGGCGCGAGCGGGGCGACATTGGGGGGTGTAGAGCGGGTCCTCGAGATCGCGGCATCGACTCGCGTGCTGCGCGAGCGACGGCTGCGCGCGCTCGACGCCGCCCCGGCGGGGGCCGTTCTCGGGCGCGAGTTCGTCACGTTTCGCGGCCTGGCCGAGCGCTGCGCCGCGGAGACGGACACGCCGGTGCGCGCCTTGCTCGACGCGCCGGGACTCACGGAGCTCGCCGCGCTCTGTGCACGTGGGAAGGGCGCCCTGGGCGAGCGCCTGCGGGAGCGACCCGGGCTCGCGAGCGCGCTGGCGGCGACCCTGCGCGACCTGCGCGACGCGGGCGTGCCGCCGAGCGCGCTATCTACGTCGGCCGCGGATCTAGCGGCGACCTACACCGATCTGGAACGGGCGCATGCGCGACTCCAGGCGGACGGAGTCGTCGATCGCATCGGCCTTTATCGCCTGGCGGTGCGCGGCGCGAAACGATATCTCGCGCGGCGCGGATTCACGGCCGTCGAGGTTCACGGCGCGACGGAGCTCGTCGGTTCGGTCGGTGACCTGCTCGCGGCGCTCGCCGCCGCGCTCCCACCGGGCGCGTTCCGGTTCTTCCAGCCGGACTTCCAGAGCACCTATGCCGACGGGCTGCGCGGGGAGTGGCCGTGGCCGTTCGTCCCCGAGCCCGTCGAGGTCGTCGACGATCCCGCGCTGGCCCCCGACGGCGAGATTCCGCCGGGCGTCCTCGAAGTCCGGCGCGCGCGCTCGCCGCGCATCGAGCTCGAGGCAGTCGCGCGCGAGGTGCTCGCGCTTCTCGCTCGAGGCGTCGTACCGAGCGACATCCAGATCGTCGCACGCTCGCTCGAGCCCTACGCGCCGTGGCTCGATGAGACACTCCGGGGCTATGGGATTCCATTCACTTCGTCGCTCGCGCTTCCGCAGATCGCCTGGCCCGCGCGCCGAGCGTGGCTCGACCTCGCGCGTGCATTGACTCGCGACCTCGACCGCGCCGCGGTGGTCCGGGTCGCCCAGTCAGGGCACCTGAAACTCTCTCCGGCACCGGCACCACTCGTTGCAGCGCTGGCAGAAAGAGTCGCGCGCGAGGGAGCGGTGGTGCGCGGCGAGAGTGACTGGCATGCGGCGCTCGAACGCACCGCTAAGCCGTCGGAGGAGACGACGGTTCTCTCGGGAGTCATCGCGCGGCTCGCCTCCGCCGCGCGCGAGGTCTCGTGCGCCAGAGACTTCACGACGGTCGCTGACTGCGTGCGCCGGACCGGCGCGGAGCTCTTCGGCGCGCCGAGTGCCGACCTCCTTCGCGAATCACTCGCCGCCGTCGAGCGTCTCGACCTCGTGCGCGCCGCTGCCCACGCGACAGATCCCATCGGGCTTGAGGACGTTCGGAGCACCCTCGAATCGGCGTTGCTCGAACCAACGATGACTCCCTTTGCGGAGGACGAGGGCGGAGTTCGCGTCCTCGACGCAATCCAAGCTCGCACGGTGCCGTGCCGCCACCTGTTTCTGATCGGCATGGTACACGGCGCCTGGCCGCGCCCGCTCGCGGAGGATCCGTTCTTGCCCGACGCGGTCCGGGTTGCTTTGCGCGCCCGCCTCCGACGCCCCGTTCCGGTGCGCCGCCTCGTGGATGACGAAGACCGCTTCCTGATGGGCCTCTTGCTCTCGCAGGCGCGCGAGCGCGTGGTGCTGTCGTTCTCGGAGAATGACTCCGCGGGCCGCGCGCAGAGTCCCTCGGCACTCCTGCGCGCCTTGCCGTTCGTCGCGGCGCGTACGGACGTGCTCGCAGAAGACCCGATCGCCTGGGAGTCACCCGCGCCGGAGTTCCTGCGCATTGCCGACGCGCTGTGCCGCGCGGCGTCGAGCCCGAGCGAGCTCGCCGCGATCGCCGCGCGTTTGCCGGTCGACGACGCCGCCACGCTTCGCGCCGGTCTGGAGCTCGTGCGCCGCAGCGACGAGCTGTCGAGCGAGTCACTCCCCTACGACGGCGAGGTGGGCGACGCGCTCACGCTTCCCGTCCCGCTGTCGCCGAGTCAGCTGGAAGAGCTCGGCCAATGCCCGCTGCGCACGTTGTTCGGGCGTTTTCTGCAGGCGAACCCGCTCGAGCCGCGATCCGCCGACGAGCTCGAAGCGAACGAGATGGGCACGTTCGTGCACGACGCACTCGCGACGATCTACTCCGAGCTGTTCTCGAATGGAGCGCTCGCACGCGGAGCTCCGGTGTCGGTAGCGCTCGAGCAGGCGAAGAAGTGGGTCCCCATCGCGCTGGATCGAAGTGAGCTCACCCAGCGCTCGCGGGTTCGCGAACGCCACCCCACCGCGTGGGCGGCCTTTCGCGCGACAATCACTCGCGCGCTCGTGGACTTCCTCGCGCGCGATCTCGAATCGCTGCTCGCACACGGCGTCGAGAGCCTCGACGCCGAAGAGGTCGTAGAGGCGACGCTTCCGATCGGCGATCACTCACTCGAGCTCAGGGGCAAGATCGACCGCATCGCGCGACTGGCGAACGGAGAGGTGCGAGTCGGCGACTACAAGACCAGCCGCCAGTTCGATCTGCCCCTCAACGAGCTGCGCATCCGTCGGGGGCTCGCACTGCAGGTGCCCCTCTACACGCGGATGGTCGCCGCGCGAGAAGGTGCCGGCGCGCTGCGTGGAGAGACGCTCACGGTGCCCCTGCGACCGGAGCGGGACCGCGACCGCGACCGCGAGGAAGAGCGCTACGTCTCGGCCGGCGACCTGGCGATCCTGTCGGAGCCCGCGCTCACGGAGCTGGCCGCGCTGCTGCGTCGGGGCGTGTTTCCGACGCGGAGCGAGGTCGGCGCCTGCCGCTACTGCCGCTACAAGGTCGCCTGTCGCATCCAGCATCCGCCGAGCTTCACGCGCATCTCGACCAATGAGTCGGCACGCGGCTATCTCGGGCTCGCGAAGGAAGGCAAGAAATCGTGAGTGACGACGCCGCGCGCGAGCAGGCGGCTCACGGCTACGACGAAAACCTCGTCGTCGTCGCGGGTGCAGGGAGCGGCAAGACGAGTCTGTTGGTCGAACGCTTGCTGTGTCAGATGATCGAGGGCGATCTCCTGCCCGAACAGTTTGCCGCGATCACGTTCACCGAGAAGGCGGCGGCCGAGATGCGCCACCGCGTGGAAGCGGGTCTCGCGCGCTTGGTGGCCCGTGCCGAGGGTACGGGTGAGTTGCCCAAGCTCGACCCCGGCGAGGAAGCCGATCGCGCCTTCGCTTGGCTTCACGAACGGGTGGCACCCGCGGTCATCGCCGAACGCGCGCGCGATCGGCTCTTCGCGCTCGCCGAGACCGAGGTCACGACGATTCACGGCTTCTCTGCGCGCCTGCTGCGCCGCCACCCGCTCGAGGCGGGCGTCGATCCCGACTTCCAGGTCGACACGGGTGGACGCTTCGCGGACCTCGTCGAGGAGATCTGGGAGCGTTTTCTGTCGGGGCCCGACGGGCTCGAGGGCGCGGCCGGCGAACGCTTCTCCCGGGTGCTCGACTTACTCGCGCTGCGCGAGGTCGAAGACCTCGCGAGCATGGCGGCGACGTTCGCGATCTCGGACGAGTCACTTGCCGCGCCTCTGCCCGGCGTTCGCGAGGTTCTCGGGCCGTGGCTGGATGCGAAGCTCCGCGCGATCGACTCCCTGGGCTTCGGGATCTCCCCGGCGCTGGGCCCCGAGAGCTACGTCGCCGCGGCGCGAGGAACTCTGATCGCGCTGCGGGACTCCGGACCGGACGCCTTCCGCCAGGAGCTCGAGGGCGCGCGCTTCGAGAGAAAGACCGGAAGCTGCGGCTTGCTCGAGGTCAGCGGAGGACCGACGTCCGGGAAGCATCTCGAGGCGTCGGCGCTCGCGGACGAGCTCTACAAGCAACTCAAGAAGCTCCGCAGGATCGACGACGACTTGCTGCGCGACGCGCTCGCGTTGATTCTGCCCTTTGCGCGCGAGGTCCGCGCCGAGGCGCGGCGCCGCGGCATCTTGCCCTTCGACGCGCTGCTCGTACTGACTCGTGAGTTGCTCGCGAATCACCCGGAAGTGCGCCTCGCCGTGGGCGCGCGCTATCGCGTGCTGTTTCTCGACGAGTTCCAGGACACCGACCCGCTCCAGTACGAAATCGTGTTCCTGATCTCGGAGCCGCCCGGAGGCGCCCCTCGCGCTGGAAGTCTCTTCATCGTCGGCGACCCCAAGCAGGCGATCTATCGCTTCCGGGGCGCGGACATCACCGCGTACAAGGAGGCCGTCGCGCGCATTCTCGCCGGGCCCGGCGAGCAGCCACTCGTCCTCACGCGCAACTTCCGCGCCGTGCCCGAGCTGCTCCGTCCACTCGATCGCCTGTTTCGACAGACCTTCGAGCCGCCCAGCGGATCCGCAGAGTCACTCGCCGCGTACGTGAGCTACGACGGACTGGAGGCGACGCGCGACGCCGCTGGTGAGCCGCGGATCGAGCGCTGGAGTATCGGCGACAAGGCGTCGGCGGAGGTAGCACGCGAGCGCGAAGCCGAGGCCATCGCGAGCTGGGTCGCGCGCGAAGTCGCCGCGGGTCGGTTCCGGCCCCGCTGCGTCGCGCTGTTGCTTCGCGCGCTCACCGATGCGCTCGTCTACGTGCGTGCGTTCCAACGGCGAGACATCGCGGTGTGGGTCGGGCGTACGGAGGAGGCGGATCGCGATCCGGCGCTGCAACAGCTCACCGCCCTCTTGCGGGCGCTCGGAAATCCCGCCGATGCGCCCGCGGTGCTCGGATTCCTGCGTTCGCCCCTCGGCGGAGTTCCCGACGCCGAGCTCGCGCGACACGCGACTCAGCGAAGGGGAAGTTGGCTCTACACGACGGCGCCCGTCGACGCCGCGGCGGTGCCGAACCTCGCGCGCGCGTTCGCGTCACTCGCGCGCTGGCACGCGCGCGTCGCGAACGAGCCGCTCGCGCGAGTGCTCGCTGCGCTGCGCGACGAGACACCGCTGCTGGCGCTCCACGCGGCCGCGCTCGATGGCGTTCGGCGCGTGGCGGATCTCTCTGCGATGCTCGATCGGCTCGGCGCGCGCGCCAGCGCGGCGCCCGAGCTGGACTTGAGTCACTGGGTCGCCACCTTGGTGAGCGAGGAGCAGCGGCGCTCCGCCGCAGAGCCGCTTCCCGACACCGACGCGGTTCGCGTGTTGTCGGTGCACGGCGCGAAGGGGCTCGAGTTCGACGTCGTCGTCCTGGCCGATTTGGCGCGCGGAGAGCCGCCGTACAGCGACGATGCGCTGCGTTTCTCGCGCGAGCAGTCCGCGCTCGCGGTCCGCACGCGTGCGGCGTCATCCTCGACCTGGCTCGAGCGCGATCGAATCGAGGAGGCGCACAAGGATGCCGAATCGCGACGCCTGTTTTACGTCGCCGCCACGCGCGCGAAGGAGAGACTCATCGTGGTGGAAGCGGCGCGCTCGATGCCGGCCGGCAAGAACACCTTCGGTCAGTTGTTGAAGGCTTGGAGCGACCCCGAAGTCGCGGTGCGGGAGATCTCGGGTGTGGACGTTCAGGAACCTACTCGACTCGAGTCACTCGCAGGGCCCAGCGCGCTCGCGGCGCTCGAGCGCACCGAAGCCGCGGCGACCGTCGCTCGCTCGTCCGCTCGTCCCCCATTGGCCCGCCCCTCGGGAATCTCCGAAGAGGAAGAGGGGCACGCGGGGGCGGGCGCCGACCTCGACGAATCACTCCCACTCCGGGTCGCGGCCGCGCGGGAGACCGCACGCGAGCTCGCGCGCGCCTCGGGTTCGGCGCTGCACGAGCTCCTGGAGCGTTGGGACTTCCGTGGGGCAGAGTCGGCGCGCGCGCTGCTCGGGGCGGCGGTGACTCGCGCCGCGAGACGTTCGAGCGCTCCCGAGTCCGCCATCGCCCTGGACGCCGGAGCCGTGCTCGAGACACTCCTGGCGAGCAAGCTGCCGGGGGCGCTGGCGTCGGTCGAAGTGCTCGGCCGCGAGCTGCCGCTCCTTTTCCGCGATACGGACGGGCGGGGCTGGAGCGGCACGTTGGATCTCTTGTACCGCGATCCCGACGACGGGCGGCTCGTGGTCGCCGACTACAAGACCGATCGCGCGCCCGATGCTGCTGCGCGCGCGAGCTATCGCGCGCAGCTCGAGGTGTACGCGCGCGGCGTCGCGCGTCTCTTCCCCGGCGAGCCGCCGCCGCGCCTCGAGCTCCTGTGGCTGCGAACCGGCCAACGCGAGCGCCTCCCGTTAGAATCGACGCCGTGAGTTTCGACGACCTCGACATCGCGGAGCTGCGCCGCAGGCGCGGCGAAAAGTGGGCGGAGTATCCAGCCGACGTGCTGCCCGCATGGGTCGCGGACATGGACTTCCCGGTGGCGGAGCCGATCGCGCGCCAGCTCGCGGAGTCCGCGCGCATTCACGACCTCGGTTACCCGCAGAGCCCCACGCCGTCGGCGCTGCCAACGGTGTTCGCGAAGCGCATGCTCGAGCGCTTCGGCTGGAGCGTGGATCCGAAGCGCGTGCTCGTGCTGTCCGATGTCGTTCAAGGCATTTACATCGCGCTCCAGACGTTCACGGAGCCGCACGGCGGTGTCATCCTACAGCCGCCGGTGTATCCGCCGTTCTTCCACGCGGTGCGTGAGACGGGCCGCCGCCTCCTCGTGAATCCGCTCGTACACGGAGCGCAGGGCTACGAGCTCGACCTCGACGCGCTGCGCAAGGTCTGCGACTCCGGCGCGAGCGTCCTACTTTTGTGTAGCCCGCAGAACCCCACCGGCCGCGTGTTCACGCGCGCCGAGCTCGAGGGGATCGCGCGCGTCGCGCTCGAGCGCGACCTGATCATCATCGCCGACGAGATCCAGTGCGACCTCGTGTATCCAGGTCATCGCCACATCCCGTTCGCGTCGCTCGGTCCCGAGGTCGAAGCGCGCACGTTGACGCTGACCTCGGCGACGAAGGGCTTCAACATCGCGGGGCTGCGCTGCGCGGTCGCGGCGTTCGGCAGCGACGAGCTGCTGAAGAAGTTCAAGTCGGTGCCGGCGCACGTCCGCGGCGGGCTGGGCACGTTCGGGCTGGCCGCGACCGAAATCGCCTGGACCGAAGCGCAGCCGTGGCTCGACGACGTGCTCGTGTACCTGGACGGGAATCGTCGCTTCGTCGCTGAGTTCCTGCGCGAGCGCATGCCGCTCATCGTGCACCACTCACCCGAGTCACTGTATCTCGCGTGGCTCGACTGTGCGGGGCTCGAGCTGGGCGGCGCCGCGCCCTACGACTTCTTCCTCGAGCGCGCGCGCGTCGCGCTGACCGACGGCCGGAACTTCGGGCCCGGCGGAGAGACGTTCGTGCGCCTGAACTTCGCGACCTCGCGCGCGATCCTGCGCGAGATCCTCGAGCGAATGGCGCGCGTCCTCTAGGGGAGCACGAGCTCGGCGGCGTTCCGGACCTGCTCGACGACCTCGCTCTGCTTGTACTGAGCGCTCATCCAGCCGAGCAGCGCGGCGAACCAGACCATTTGCAGCAGGTTGCAGATGCGCGCTTCGCGCGGCGTGGCGTCGGCGAGCGTCGCGCCCACTTCGCCGCGCAGCGCGCTCACGAGCAGACCGCTCGCGACCCCGTGGAAGGCGCGAATCTTCCCAGCGAGCTCGGGATCGTCCGAGCTCGCCGCGCGCAGCACCGCGCGCGCGAGCTTCGGCTTGCGGCACAGGGTGCGAGTCGCGGCCGCGAAATAGTCAGTGACTCGCTCGAGCGCGGTCTCGCCCGCCGCCGGAGTCTTCGCCATGCGCGCCACGAGCCCTTCCGCCTCGCTCGCGAGCGCGGCCACGAGCAGGTCGTCCTTGCCACGGAAGTGCCGGTACAAGGTGCCCAGGGCGACACCGGCGTGTGCCGCCACGTCGCGCAGGCGCACGGCCTCGAAGCCGCCCTCCTCCGCGAGCGCGACCGCCGTCGCCACGATCCGCTTCTCCCGCTCGTTCACTTCGAGCTCCGCATCCGCCCGATCGAATAGCGGGTTTACTCCGTCGGGTCGACGAGGCAGAGCATCGGCACGCCGGCCACGCGCGCCGACTCCTCGACCGCGGCGACGTTCTCCTCGGCCGCAGCGAGGCGTCCTTTCGCGCGCTCGAGCTCTTCCTCGCGGCTATACCAGACCTCGCGGCAGCGTCCCGAGGCGATCGCCTCGTTCGCGCAGATCGCGCGCGAAGCGAGCACCGGGTTCGCCTCGACGGCCTCGATCGCGCGCTCCGCCGCGCGCACGTCGCGGGTCGCGGCGAGCCACTCGGCCACGACCGCGGCGTGCTGGGCGCACGGCTCCTCGTCGCCGGTCGGGGCCTCGGCGGCAGGCGTCGCATTCGTGTCTGGGCGTGGCTGCGGCTCGCCCGCGCGCGCCTTGGCCGAGTTCGCCAGTGAGAGCGCCAAGCACAACGCTGCTCGGAGATGGATGTTGGCGGACACGCGCGCTCTCCTCGTCGCCTTCTTCGTCGCTCGCGGCCGTGACCTTGAGGCCCGCCGGACGGCGCGCGCTCCGGGGAGCGCGGTCCTAGCCGCGCGGATGGCGGCCCGTGGTAGGCTACGGGCGCCGCAACTTCCGGGGAGAGTGCGCGATGAAGGTGGTCGTCGATTTCGATCTGTGCGAAGCGAATGCCGTTTGCGTCGATCAAGCACCCGAGGTGTTCAAGGTCGACGAGAACGACTTCCTGCACATCCTGATCGAGAACCCGCCGGAGTCACTGCGCCGCAAGGTCGAAGCCGCGGTTCGGCTCTGCCCGCGACAGGCGATCTCGATCGTCGACTGAGCGCCGCCTCACTTCTCACTTCGCTCGCCTGCGGTTCGCTGCGCGCGCTCACGCGCTTGCGTCCTCGCTCGGGGACGGCCCTCGCTCGGCCTAGAGCACCCCGCTGCGCTTCACGTCGAGATAGCCGTTCACCAGCGCGATCGCGAGCTGCTGCGGCTCGGCGTCGAGCGCCAGCACGCCCGCCTTGCGCAAGCGTTCGTGAGCGCGGCGCCGCGCCAGCACGTATTGATGCGTCGCCGCGGTCGTGAGCGCGGAGTCGAGGTCGCGCACCGGCGCGTCGAGCGCTTGCGCGAGCGCCCGCTCCTTCATGCTCGCGACCAACACCAGATGGCGTCGGCCCAAGAGCCGCGCCGCAGCGAGCAGCTCCTCGTGGTCCTCGTCGCGCAGGTTAGACACGACCACGACGAGCGCGCGCTTGTGCAGCGCGCCGGCCAGCGCCTCGGCCGCCTGCAGATAGTCGGAGGCGCGCGTGCTGCTCTCGAGGTCGTAGACGGCGTTCAGCACGCGCCGCAGCTGCTGTGTCCCCTTGCGCGCGGCCAGGAAGCGGCGCTCTCCGCTGAACGTCGAGAGACCGACGGCGTCGCCCTGGCGCAGCGCCACGTGCGCGAGCAACAGGACCGCGTCCAGCGCGTGGTCGAAGTGCGAGAGCTCGGCGTCGCGTGCGTGCATCTTCCGGCCGCAGTCGAGCAGGAAGACGATCTGCTGGTCGCGCTCTTCCTCGTACTCGCGCGACACCGCGCGGTGTAGGCGCGCGGTGGCCTTCCAGTCGATCTGGCGCAGTGAGTCGCCCTCGCGGTACTCGCGCAGCTGGTGGAACTCGAGCCCCTCGCCGCGGCGCGGCCGGCGCCGGATGCCGAGCTCGCCGCTGCGGTTCGCGGCCGCGAGCAGCTCGTAGCGAGACACCGCGCGGAAGTTCGGGAATACGCGCAGCTCCTGCTCCGCGCCGGCGAGGATGCGACGCCGCCACAGGCCGAGCGGCGAGCGCGCGACCAGCTCGATCCGGCCGAAGCGGTGCTTGCCGCGCCCCAGCGCGCGCAGCTCGTACGCGAAGCTGGCGCGCTCGGCCGCCGCCAGGTCCGCGTCACGGGGTACGCCGCGCGCTTCGAAGCCCGCCGGGAAGTGATCGAAGATGCGCACGCGTACCGCCCGGCCGCCCTGGTTCGCGACCGAGAGAGTCACGCGCTCGACCATGCCGACCGAGAGCGCCGAAGGCACGTCGCGCGACGCCTCGAACGGCCCGGCGCGCTGCACCACGAGCGCGTCGCCGAGCGCGACGAGGGCGAGCCCGACTCCGGCCGCCGACCACGCGTCCAGGAGCCGCGGCTCGAACGCCGCGGCGAGCGCGAGCGCGAGCCACGCTCCAGCGAACGCGAGCAGCCGGCGCTCCGGACTCACGTGCGGGGCGCCTCCACCTGCGCGAGCACCGCCGACAAGAGTGAGTCGGTGCGCTGGCCCTCGAGCTCGACCTCGGGCGACAGGTGGATGCGGTGGCGCAGCGCGGCGGGCGCGATCGCCTTGACGTCGTCGGGGGTCACGAACGTCCGCCCCGCGAGCAACGCGAGCGCGCGCGCGGCACGCACCAGCGCGAGGCCGCCGCGCGGACCCGCGCCCATCGCGACCCCTGGCCAAGCGCGCGTCGCGCGCACCAAGCGTACGGCGTACTCGCCAACGCGCTCGTCGACGAAGATCGCCGCCGAGGCCGCTTGCAGCGCGAGCACTCCGGCCGCGTCGGTGACCGGCGAGATCGCCGAGACGTCGAGTGAATCGCCGATCTGGCCGCTCGCCAGGCGGCGCACGAGCTCGATCTCCTCGCCCGCCTCCGGGTAGTCGATCTGCACCTTGAGCAGGAAGCGGTCGACCTGCGCCTCGGGCAGCGGATACGTGCCCTCGAGCTCGATCGGGTTCTGCGTCGCCAGAGTCATGAACGGCGCGGGCACGAGCAGTGACTCGCCCTCGAGCGTCACTTGGCGCTCCTGCATGACTTCGAGCAGCGCGGCCTGCGTCTTTGCCGGCGCGCGGTTGATCTCGTCGGCCAACAGGAGGTTCGTGAACACGGGGCCGCGGCGCAGGCGCATCTCGCCGGTCTGCGCCTCGTAGAGCACGTGGCCGACGACGTCGGCGGGCATCAAGTCGGGCGTGAACTGGATGCGCGCGCTCGAACCAGAGATCGCGCGCGCGAGCGCCCGTACGAGCAAGGTCTTGCCCAAGCCCGGCACGCCCTCGATCAGCACGTGACCCGCCGCGAACAGCGCTACGAGCACCTGCTCGACGACGGCGTCCTGGCCGACGAGTACCTTCTTGATCTCGTCGCGCAGCGTCGCCGCGAGCTGTGCGGCGCGCGCCAGGTCGGCGCGCTGGGTCGGGGATGCGTCCGTCATAGGGATCTCCTGAGCTTCTCGAGGATCGCGATCCTCGCGGTGAAACGGGTGGGGTCGACCTCGGATCCGAAGGCCAGGGCTTCGGCGACGCGCGCGCTCGGCACGCCGGAGAGTGACTCGAGCCGGCCAGCCTGCTCCCGCGGCGTGAGTGACTGGAACCCTGGATGCCGCTCGCGCATGCGCGCGAGGAGCGCCTCGCGTACCGACGCGAGCAGCGCGCCCGCGCCGCCGTGGCGCCACTGCAGCCGGCCCGCCGCGCGCACGTGCTCCATCAGCTCGCGGCGCGCGGACACGGGGTCGGGGGCGATCGGCCCGAAGCGGCGCGACGCCGACCAGAGCCAGAGCGCGAGTAGCGCGAGCGCGCTCGCCGCCACCATCCATGCGTGCCGCAGCACGAGACGCGACACCGACGGACGCTGATCACCGTACACGAACCACACCGGACCGCGATGACCTCCGAGCCGACTCAATCGGTACACGAGCTCCGCGTGGTCGAGCTCGCCAATTTCCGGCTGAGTGAGGAAGTAGTCGTCCGTGAGCCCTGTGACCAGTCCCTTGCCGCGGCGCACGGTGACGAAGTGCGCGCCGTTGTCGTCGAGGATCTCGAGCACGACTGACTCGGCCGCCTCGTCGCTGAGCTCCAAACGAAAACGGGGATCGAAGCGGGCCTGGAGCGGCGTCTCGCGATCCGGGAAGTCGACCTCGGCGATGGCGGGCGTCACGTCCTCTTCGTCGCCCGCGTCACCGCCCGCGCCTTGTGGCGGCGGCGTGGGCTTCGCGTCCGGCTCCGGTTGTGGCTCGGGCTCGGCACCGCCCGCGTTCGGAGCGGCAGCCGCGGACCCGTTCAAGTACTGGTGCACGCCGACCGCGTCGAGAATCCGATCGGGGTTCCGGTTCGGGTCGTCCCACAGCTCCCAAGTCACCACGACCAGGTGACCCCCGCGCGCGACCCAGTCGAGCAGGCGCGCGGACGTCGCGTCGTCGACGGCGTGGCGCGCGGTCGGAATGACCAGGGTCGAGGTCTCGGGCGGGAGCGAGGCGAGCGCGCCGACGTCGGAGAAGCTCTGCGCGGGCATACCCATGCGGCCGAGCAGCTGCTGCGCCGCGTAGTAGTGATTGCGCGCGGCCTCGCCGACGTAGCCGCGCGGCAGCTCGACCTGTTCGCGCTCGCAGGTCGCGAAGAAGACGGCGACCGCGACTCCGGCGAGCAACAGCCAGCCGATGCGTCGGCGCCGCGGCGACGGCTCACTCATGCGCTCGCTCCGAAGCCCGCGGCGAAGCGCGCGCATAGCGCGTCGAACTCGTCGGGCGCGGGCGGACGGTGCGCGTACGCGCAGAAGAGCCACACGCTCGCGAGCGCGGCGAAGTCCTGGGCGAGCGCGGCGTCCGGGGCGGCGCGCGCGATGCGCTCGCACTCGCCCTCCGTCGCGCTCGCGGGTAGGCGCAGCCCGAAGCGGCGCGCCAGCTCCACCAGCGCCGCGCGGTAGAGCAGCGAGAGCGCGGCGCTCGCATCGCCCGCGGCGAAGCGCGCGCGCGCGGCGGCGAGGACGTCGTTCGGCAGTGACTCGGGGCGCAAGTCGAAGCCGCGCCGCAGCTCGACCGCGCTCTCAATACCGAGTGAGTCAGCGCTGCGGCGCGCGCGCAGCCCGCGCGCGACCGCGAGGGCCAGGAGCGCCAGAAGCACCGGGATCGCGAGCCACGCGCCGACGCGCATCGTGTTCGACAGCAGCCACCCGATCCAGCGCCAGATCGGCCCCAACAAGTCGACGTTTCCCGTGATCGGCCGCGGCCGCCAGATCTCGACCGTGATCGTCTTCGCGAAGTCGGGCTCCGCAAGCAGCGCGTCGATGCAGGCGCGCGCGTCCTCCGCCGAGTCGACCTCGCAGCGCGGCGGCGGCTCGGCGTGCGCGTGCGGCGCGGGCGCGAGCACGATCAAGAGCGCCGCGAGCGCGACGACCGCGCGCACGCGCCGCTCGAGCCGTTTGAACGCGAGCTCGACGTCCCAGCCCTCCAGCCACACGCGGCGATTGATGTAGAGCGCGAAGCCCGCTGCCACATACAGCGGCTCGACCGCACAGATCGCGAGCGCGTAGAGCCCGATCTCGAGGCCGAGCAGCCCGCCGCTGGGCTGCAGCAGCGCCTCCGTCCAGAAGTCGAGCGCCGTGCCCTCGGGCTGGAAGGTCGCCGCGATCTGCAGACCCGCGACGATCAGCGCGAACTCGAACGCGCTGCACACCGCAAAGACTCCGAGCGCGGTGGTGGACTCTCGCCCGGCGAGCACGCGCGCGCGCTTCACGCGTGCGCGCCCGCGCAGTCCTTCGAGCTGCAGCACGGGAAGATGGAAGCTGCGTGTCGGACTGAGTCGCAGCCAAGTCAGAGACGCGAGCAGCCCGGTGCCGAACAGGATGCGCGGCAGTGCCGCGATCGTCTCGAGGATGCTCGGAGCGCGCCCGAGGAGCGCGATCGACAGCACGTAGAGCGCCACGCGGTCGTAGAGCGGCTTCAGCCACCAAACCAGCGCCGCGGCCAGCGCGAGCTTGTCGGGAAACGCGAGGCCGAGCGCGAGCGCGAACGAGATCACGACTGCCGCGTGCGCGCCGAACAGCGCGACGAAGTTCTCGCGCGCGAGCCGGAAGCCGAGGTCCGCGGCCTCGAGGCTGCCGCGTGGCCGCACCGCGACGGCGATCCGCTCAGTCTCCACTCACTCGCCCCGCGACACCGAGCCATGTCGCCACCAGCAGCCAAAGACCCGCGCCGACGCCGTACTTCAGCGCGTGCGGCAGACGGCGCGGCGACCAGAACGCCTCGATGCCCGCGGCGATCACGAGCATGAGCGCCGCGCCGGCGATCATCGGCAGGCTCTCGCGCGCGGCCGCGCGCAGCGCCGCGAGCCGCGTGCGCGGGCCCGGCGCCACGAGCGCGAGGCCGAGCCGCATGCCCGCCACGCCCGACAAGAGCATCGCCGTCAGCTCGAACGCGCCGTGCGCGATCACGAAGCTGAAGAACGGCCGCGCCGCGCCCTTGCGGATCAAGTGACCCGCGATCAGCCCGAAGTCCAGCGCGTTGTACGCCAGACTCACGAGCGTGCCGACGCCGAACGCGAGCCCGCTCGCGAACGTTCGGAACGCGATCGAGATGTTGTTCCAGATGTAGAAGCCGAACATTGCCGCGTCGTCGTCGGCGCCGCGGCCCTTCGTCACCATGCCGTGCGCGGGGTCGTACATCTGCTCCATACGCCGAACCCCCGGCTCGTCGATGAAGCTGTAGATCAGGTCGGGAGAGCGAAACGCGAGCGCGCCGATCCCGACGGCAAGTGAGTAGAAGAGCACGTGACACAGGAGCACGAGCCGCCACTCGCGCCGCACGGCGCGCGGGAAGTCAGTCGCCAGAAACGCGGCGACGCTCGAGCTCTGGCCCGCGCGCGCCTGGTACAGGAGCTGGTGGCCGCGCAGCGCCAGCTCGTTCAGCTCGCCGACCAACGCCGTCGAGAGCTGGCGGTCACGCGCGAGCGCCAGGTCATTGCACACGTGGCGGTACAACGCGGGCAGCTCGGCCACCGGCACGCCCTCGGCTCCGGGCTTGCCGAGCTCGAGCGCGTCGAGCAGCGTCCCGAGTCGCTCCCAGCGCGCGCGTCCCTGCGCTTCGAACGCGGCGAGCTTCACGCGCGCCCCAAGAGCCAGGCCGCGATCGAGAGCAGGCGCGCGCGCGGCTCCTCGGCACCGGTGAGTGCGGCGGGAATTGCGGCGAGCTCCGCGGCGCGCGCGCTCGAGAGGAAGGGCGCGCGCTCCGCGAACGCGATCACTGCGCCCTGCTCGTCCAGAGTGAGTGCGAACGGCGGCGGCGCCGGACGCTCGCCGATCTCGACTTGCTTCGCGCGCAGCTTGCGCGACGGGCGCTCCGCGTGCACGACCAGCGTGCCCGCGGCGAGATCGCCGAGTCTGCGGAAGCTCGCGTCGACACACATCGAGGTGATCCCAGCGAGGTACAGGAGCGGGAGAAAGTCCGCGACCATGAGGAAGTTCCGCAGCACCGACGCAGACCAGCCGACCGGCGTGCCGTCCTCGTGCACGACCCGGAGCCCCACGATGCGCTTGCCCGGTGTCTGCCCATGCGAGAGCACCTCGAAGAGCACCGGGTAGAACCAGTTCACGAGGAAGCCGGCGATCAGATACAGGCCGACCGCGAAGCCGCTCTCGCCGGCCGAGAACAGGGCCGTCTGCACGCTCGAAAGACCCACGCTCTGAATCAGGAGGTCGACCGCGTACGCCATTGCGCGCGGTACCGGCCCGGCCACCGGCAGCGCGAGGTCGACCCCCTCCGGGGTCTGCACCGCGTGGACCGTATCGATCATGGTGCGGGATCGTAGCGGGCGAGTCGGATATCCTGCGCGCCCGTGCGCCGCTTGTCGTTCGCCTTGGTGGCCGCCTTCGTCGGCATCGCGATCGCCGCTGGCATCGCGGAGCTCGGCGTGCTCGCGCTCTTCGGCGAGCAGGTGAAGTTCCCGCGCCACGTGGTCGGCGCGCCGTTCGGCGTGCGCATCAACGAGCCCGGAGCCGTCTACCGCCACAAGTCCGCCGACGTGAACGTGTGGTTTCGCATCAACGGCGAGGGAATGCGCGCCGACCGCGACTATCCGCGCGCGAAGCCGTCCGGGGTCGAGCGGATCGTGTCGCTCGGCGACTCGTTCACGGTCGGCTACGAGGTCGCGGGCGAAGAGACCTTCTCGAGTGTCCTCGAGAAGCAGCTGCGCGCGGCGGGCCGCTCCGTCGAAGTCTTGAACGCGGGCGTCTCGGGCTTCGGCACGGCCGAAGAGGCCGCGTACCTCGAACGCGAGCTGTTCGGCTACTCACCCGATCTGGTGCTGGTGTCGTTCTATCCGAACGACTTGGTCGACGACGTGCGTTCCGACTTGTTCCGCCTGCGGGACGGGAAGCTGGTCGCGGGCAGAGAGAGCTACGTGCCGGGTGGAGAGCTCGGTGACTTCCTGAATCGCAATCCGATCCTGAACTGGCTCTCGGGCTACTCGAACGCGTTCGCGATGATCAAGGAGACCGCCAACCGGATCGCGAAGCAGAAGGTCGTCGAGCAGAATCTGGCGCAGGTAGCGCACTCGAGGGGAAGTGAGTCGGCCGCCGGCGACGTGGAAGCCGCGCAGGAGCGCGCACTGAGCGCCGCGCTCTTCGAGCGCATCTACGCGGAGTGCCGCGAGCGCGGCATTCCGCTCGTGATTCAGAGCATTCCGCTGCCCAACGCCAATCACGCACCGACGGACCTCATCGACGGGTTTCCCCTGGCGGAGTTCGACGTGCAGCGGCCCGGCTTGCTGTTTCTGCCCGCGAAGTCGGTGCTGCAGCCGTACGTCGCGCGCGAGCCCCTCTACTACGAGCGCTCACATCAGCATTGGACCCCGCTCGCGCAGCGACTGTCGGGCGAGGCGCTCGCCAAGCAGATCCTCGACGCCAATCTCCTGAACGCCGCGCCGTAGCGTAAGATCCGGCCATGACCAAACCCTTCCGCTTCGCGGTTCAGATTCACTCATTGCCTCCGGAATCTTGGGCCGAGCGGGTGCGCGGGCTCGAGCGCATGGGCTACTCGACGGTATTCGTGCCGGATCACTTCGGCCCGCAGTGGGACCCGACGGCGCTGCTCGCGGCCGCGGCCGCGGTCACGACGCGCTTGAACGTCGGCTCGCTCGTGTACGACGTCGACTATCGCCACCCGGTGATTCACGCGAAGGGCGCGGCGACGATCCAGCTGTTGTCGGGCGGGCGCCACGAGTTCGGCCTCGGCGCGGGTTGGATGCAGACCGACTACGACGAAGCCGGCCTGACCTACGACTCACCCGGTACGCGCATCGCGCGCCTCGACGAGGCGCTCCAGATCATCAAGAGCATGTGGCAGAACGAGCGCACGACGTTCGCCGGTAAACACTACAACGTGACGAACATTGCGCGCGCGGCGGAGCCCGCATTCCCGAGCCCGAAGATCCTGATCGGCGGCGGCGGACCCAAGGTGCTGCGCCTCGCCGGGCGACACGCCGACATCGTCGGCATCAACCCGAGCCTGGTCGAAGGCAAAGTGACTGCGCGCACGGCAGCCGACCTCGCGCCCGAGAAGCTGGACGAGAAGCTGCGCTGGGTGCGCGAAGGTGCGGAGGCCGCGGGCCGGCGCTTCGGCGACATCGAAGTCAACTCGCTGACCTTCGTCGTCGCGATCAGCGACGATGCGAAGGGCTTGCGCACGGCGCTCGGTGCAAACACCGGCATGACGCCGGAGCAGATCGCCGACTGCCCGATGTTCCTCACCGGCTCGCCCGCGGAGATCCGCGACGGGCTCGAGAAGCGGCGCGAGCGCTACGGCTTCTCGTACATCGTGATCCAGGGCCGCGATCCCGCCGTCGTTGAGAATTTCGCGGAGAAGGTCGTCGCGCCGCTGAACGGGAAGTAACTCACCCGCCTCGCGCGCCAGCTTCGCCTCAAGCGTCTCTGTCCTGCCTCCGATCACCGGATCGGAGCACCCCTGATGGCCAGCAGCGACCGCAAGCCGAGCGCCGTGCGCGAGGTGCGCAGTGAGCCGAAGGCGAACGAAGTGCCGTTGGCGATGTCCCGCGGGGGCGCGCCGGGGCCCACGAAGACATGAGCGCCGCGCTCGATCCGCCGCTCTTCGAGCGGTACACGCGCGGGCGCGGGCGGGTCCACCTGACAGGGCTCCAGGCATTGGTGCGGCTCGCGCTCGATCAGCTGCGGCGCGACGAGCTCGCGGGGCGAAAGATTGGCGCGCTCTTCTCGGGTTACCCGGGCTCGCCGCTGGCGGGCTTCGACCAACTGCTGCGCCAGCTCGCGCCGCTGCTCGAGCGCGCGAACGTGCGGCTCGCGCCGGGCCTCAACGAGGAGCTCGCTGCGAGCGCGGTCGCGGGTACGCAGCTCCTCGAAGTGTTTCCACACTCGAGCTGGGACGGCGCGATCGGGATCTTCTTCGCGAAGGCGCCCGGCCTCGACCGCGCGCTCGACGCGATTCGCCACGCGAACTTCGTCGGCAGCGCGCGTTTGGGCGGCGCGCTCGCCGTCGTCGGCGACGACCCATTCTGCAAGAGCTCGTCGCTGCCGAGTCACAGCGAGCACGCGTTCGCGCACGCGTTCGTGCCGCTGTTCGCGCCCGCGGACTCGGCCGACGTGCTGCGCCTGGGGCTCGCTGCGTTCGAGCTGTCGCGCTACGCGGGCGTGTGGACCGGCATGCGCATCGTGGCCGACGTCGCGGACGGCGGTCAGATCTTCGAGCTCGACGGGCTCGACCAGGTATTCGAACGGCCCGAGTTCGAGGTCGATGGCGTGCGCTTCGCGCCGCGCTTCGATACGGGGCTGTTGCCGCCGAACGTCCTGCGCCTCGAGCAGGAGCTGGTCTTCGGGCGCATGGAAGCGGTGCGCCGCTTCGCCGCGGCAAACGGGCTGAATCCGATCGCGTCGCGCCACGCGCGCGACCGCATCGGCCTGGTCGCGGCGGGCTCGCTATACCGCGAGCTCGAGCGCGCACTCGCACTGCTCGGCCTCGACGAGCCGGCGCGCGAGCGGCTCGGCATCCGACTCTTGAAGGTCGACCTCGTCTGGCCGCTCGAGGCCGGGCGCGTGCGCGAGTTCGCGGACGGTCTCGCGGAGATCGTGGTCGTCGACACGCGCCGCGCGTATCTCGAGGAGCAGATCCGCGCCGCGCTCTACGGCGCCGAGTCGCGGCCCGAGGTGTTCGGCCAGCGCGGACCAGCGGGCGAGCCGTGGCTCTCGCGCCGGCCCGAGATCACGGGCTCCTCGCTCGCGCAGGACCTCGCGCCGTATCTCGCTTCGCTCTTGCGGGCGCCCGGCATCACGCAGAAGCTCGAGTCACTCGAGGCCGCGAGCGCGCGCGCGGAGAGCGCACCCGCTCCCACGCGCGCACCGACGTTCTGCAGCGGCTGCCCGCACTCGTCTTCGACACGCGTGCCCACCGGCTCGCTGGCCGGCGGCGGGATTGGCTGCCACACGATGGCGCTCTCGATGCCGGAGCGGGAAGTGCGCTTCATCGGCGCGATGGGCTGCGAAGGCGCGCACTGGATCGGCTTGCAGCCCTACACCGACACGTGTCACCTGTTCCAGAATCTGGGCGACGGGACGTACTTCCATTCGGGCCGGCTCGCGGTCCGCGCGTGTGTGGCGGCCGGCGTGCCGATCACCTTCAAGCTGCTCTGGAACGGCGTCGTCGCCATGACCGGCGGGCAGCGCGTGGTCGGTGCCAAGTCGCTGCTCGGCCTCGCGCGCGACTTGCTCTCCGACGGCGTCCGGCGCGTGGACGCGATGAGCGCGGATCCCGAGCTCGCCGAGCTCGCGCTTCGCGAGCCCCGCCTGCGCATCGTGGCGCGCCCGGATTGGGACGCGTCGATGCGCGCGCTGCGCGAAGAGCCGGGGGTCACGGCGATGATCTGGGACGAGCTGTGCGCGAACGAGAAGCAGCGGCTCGAGCGGCGCGGCATCCGCGCCCGCTCGAACGAGCGCATCTCGATCAACGCCGACGTCTGCGAGGGCTGCGGCGACTGCGGCGTGAAGTCCGCGTGTGTGTCGCTGCGCCCGATCGAAACGGCGCTCGGGCGCAAGACGCGGCTGCACGAGAGCTCGTGTAGCGACGACCGCGCCTGCCTCGACGGCGATTGCCCCGCGTTCATCTCGATCGAGACGCCGCGGCGCGTGCCGGCTCCGTTCGAAGCACGACTCACCTTACCCCTGCCCGACCCGCCGAGGCTCGACTGGGACGGCCGGCGCCTCGAGCTCCTGCTCGTCGGCATCGGCAGCACGGGCGTGGTGACGATCGACGCGCTGCTCGTGCGCGCCGCGGAGCACGACGGTCTGTTCGCCGCGCACCTCGATCAGACCGGTCTCGCGCAGCGCGGTGGAAAAGTAGTGTCGCACTGCGTGCTCTCCTCGGAGCCGATCGAGGGCAGCGCGCGCATCGAGCTCGGGCGCGCGGACGTGTTGCTCGCATTCGATCCGCTCGGCGCCGGCGACCGCGACACGCTGCGCGCGCTCGACCCATCGCGCACGCACGCCGTGGCGCACGCGCTCTACGTGGCGACGGGCGCGGACGTCACGAACCCCGGCTTCCGCGAGCCGGAGATCGAGTCACTCGTCGAGCCGCTGCGTGCCGTCACGCGCTCGCTCGCGCTGGTGCCCGCCGAGCTGCTCGCCGACGCCGCGCTCGGCCAGCCGCTCGCGGCGAATCTCGTATTGCTCGGCTTCGCGTGGCAGCGCGGCCTGGTGCCGCTGTCGGCGAGTGCGATGGAGCGCGCGATTCACGAGAACGGCGTCGCGGTCGAAACGAATTTGCGCGCGTTCGCGCTCGGGCGCGCGGCGGCGGCCGAGCCGGAGCTCGCGGCGGAGCTCGTCGCCGACGCGACCCCGCCGGGGATCGGCGACGAGGACTCACTCGAGCGTGCCGAGCGTTCGCTCGGCCCCGCATTCGCGGCGCTGCAGGAGGCGCTCGGGCGCTTCGCGTCGGCGAAGGACTCGGCGCTGCTCTTGCGCCGCGTCGCCGGCTTCGCGGCCGACCTCGTCGACTACCAGAGCAAGCGGCTCGCGGCACGCTACTGCGCGCGCATCGCGCGAGTCGCGAATGCCGAGGCGGACGTCGACGCCGAGTCACCGGCGCTCAGCGAGATCGCCGCGCGCGAGCTGTATCGCGTGCTCGCGTACAAAGACGAATACGAGGTCGCGCGCTTGCTTTTGCGCGGCCCGCACCGGCGCTGGCTGCGGCGACACAGTCAGAGCGAGCCGCGACTGCGCTATCACCTGCACCCGCCGCTGCTGCGGGCGCTCGGCCTACGCCGGAAGCTCGCGCTCGACGCCAGCTTCGAGCCCGGCCTACACGCGCTTGCGTGGCTGCGCCGGCTGCGCGGTACGCCGTTCGACCCGTTCGGCTACACGCGCGCGCGTCGCCTCGAGCGCGGGCTCGCGCGCTGGTACGAGAGCGTCCTTCACGAGCTCTCCTCGGGACTGTCCGCCGAGAACCGCGCGGAGGCGATCGCGATCGCCGAGCTCGCGCAGGAGATTCGCGGCTTCGAGTCGCTCAAGGAAACGCGGGCCGAGCGCGTGCGCCCGATCATCGAGCGCCGCCTCGAAGCGATTCGCACCCGCCGCTGATAGCATGCGCGCATGTCCGAGTGGCTCCGTCTCGCGCTCGACGGCGCCGTCGTGCGTCGCGCTCTGCGCACCGCCGTCTTCGTCGGCTCGATTCTGATCGGCATCAACCACGGGGATGCGCTGCTGCGCGGTGACGTCGACGGCTCGCGCCTGTTCAGGATCTGTCTCACCTTACTCGTGCCCTACGGCGTCTCGACCACGTCGAGCGTCGCGGCGCTCCGCTCCATCTCCGGGGGGCCGAAGCCGAGCGACTAGTTCCGGACGGCCGCGAGCGCGTCGCTGCAATCGGCGACGTCGAGCCGGTCGGCGTAGACGATCGGCTCGCCCTCGCTCTCGCGCGCGAGCCGGGCCGTCTCATCGTGGCCGTCGTCGAGAGACTCCGCCGAAGCGACTGAGAGCGCCTCGCCGGACACGGTCACGCACAGGCGTTCGCCGCCGTCGAGCGCGCGCCGCTCGTAGCGCTCAAGAAGTCCACGCAGCGCGGCGTAGGTCTCGCGATTTGCCGCAACGAGTGAGAGCGGAGTCGCGGCACTCACGAGCCGCGCGCTGGACGAGGATCCGTACAGGTGGAAGTCCGGATAGCCGCGCAGGTACTCGGTGCCCGTCTGCAGTCCGAAGACCTCGAGGCGCGCATTCACAGGGCGGCTGGTCCAATCCTGGCTCTTCACGGCGGCGATTAGATACGTGCCCGACACCGCGCCGTCGCGCTGAAATCGGACGTGACAGTCCTGTGACTCGACCACGACCTGATTTCCTGCGATCACCGGACCGAGCGGATTCACGCGCACGTAGCGCACGGCGAGCTGGCCCAAGATGAAGACCGCGAGCAAAAACGCCACGACCTTCCACATGTCCCTCGTATCGGCGCGAAACGACCTTCCCCTGGGTGACGAAGCCGCGAGTTGCGCGCGCGTGAGCCCAAACTCAATATCGCGCGCGTGAAGCTTCTCTCCTGGAACGTGAACGGGCTGCGCGCCGCGGAGCGCGCGGGCTTCCTCGATTGGTTCGCCGCCGAGCGCCCCTTCGCCGTGTGTGTCCAGGAGACCAAGGTGCGACCCGAGGAGCTGAAGCCCGAGCTTCGCAATCCGCGCCGCTATCACGCGTTCTTCGCTCCCGCCGAGCGCCCCGGCTACAGCGGCGTGGCGACCTTCACGCGCGTAGAGCCGCTGGCCGTCGTGAACGGTCTCGGCGTGCCCGCGTTCGATCGCGAGGGCCGCGTGCTGCGGTTGGAGTTCAGTGACTTCGTGCTCGTGAACGCGTACTTCCCGAACAGCCAACACGATCACGCGCGGCTCGGCTACAAGCTCGCGTTCTGCGCCGCGATGCTGCGCTTGGTCAACCGCTATCGCAGCGCGGGCAAGCACGTGCTCTTGTGCGGCGACTACAACATCTCGCACCGCGCGATCGACCTCGCGAATCCGCGCGAGAACGCGAAGAACGCGGGCTTCCTACCCGAGGAACGCGCGTGGATGGACCGGTTTCTCGGGCGCCATGGCTGGGTCGACACGTTTCGGCGTCACTGCGACGAGCCGGGCCACTACACGTTCTGGAGCCAACGATCCGGCGCGCGCGCGCGGAACGTCGGTTGGCGGCTGGACTACTTCACCGCGAACCCCGAGATCTTCGACCGGGTCGCGCGCGTGAGACACCAGCCCGACGTGCGCGGCTCGGACCACTGTCCCGTCGAGCTCGTGCTTCGGTCTTAGAGTGACTCGCGGCGAGGCCCACGAGTTCGTCTTCGCGCCGCGCGGCGCGTTCTCGCTGGCGCAGACCAGCGCGCGCGTCGCGCGCTTTCCCGATCCCGTGAACGTCGTCGGCGACGACTGCTTCGCGCGCCTGGTTCCGGCGGGAGACGAGCTCGCGCTCGTGCGCGTCGCGCAGGAAGGACCGACCGCGCGCGCGCGCTTGCGCGTGCGCATCGACGGCGCGCGCGGCGACACGGCCGAGCGCGCGGCGCGGCGCGTGCTCGAACGCGTGCTTGGCGCCGGGGCGGATCTGCGCCCGTTCCAGCGCGCGCTCGGCGCGGACCTGCTGCTCGGCGCAGCGCTGCGCGCGCACCGCGGCTTGCGCGTCGCGGGCAGCTTCCACCTGTTCGAGGCGCTCGTGAGCGCCGTGCTGACGCAGCAAGTGAATCTGCAGTTCGCGTTCTCGATCCGCGCCGAGCTGGTGCGCGCCTTCGGCGCGCGCGCTTCGATCGACGGGCGCGAGTGGTTCGCGTTCCCGACCGCCGAACGAGTCGCGCGCGAGAGCGAGGCCGACTTGCGCGCGTTCCGCATGACCGGCGCCAAGGCCGGGACGATCCAGCGTCTCGCGCGCGCCTGCGCGTCACGCGAGCTCGACGAGTCACTCCTCGCCGCCCTCCCCGACGAGGACGCGATCGCGGCGCTCATGCGCTGGAAGGGCGTCGGCCGTTGGACCGCGGAGGTCGTGCTGCTGCGCGGCCTCGGGCGCCTCGACGTCTTCCCCGCCGGCGACCTGGCCGTCGTGAAGCGCCTCGCCCGTATCTGGCTCGGCGCCGACGAGCCCGCGAAGGAAGCCGAGATGCGCGCGTTCTCCGAGCGCTGGCGCCCCTTCCGCTCCTTAGCCCTCGTCTACGGGCTGGAGTCACTGGCGCACCAACAGGCGCTCCGAAAAGAGGGCCGCAAGCCGAGCGCAAAGCGCGAGGCGCGCAGTGAGCAGAAGGCGAACGAAGAGCGGGTGGCGCGGCTTCGCCGCGCCGGGCCCCGCTAAGACTAGATCTGGTAGTCGGCGTCCACGGAGCCGGCCTCGTGGTCTTTCTGATTCACGACGTTCAGGCGCGGCGGCTCGATCTGGATGCGCGAGCGCGGGGGCACCGATTGGTGTAGCCACACGTTGCCGCCGATCACGGAGCCCTCGCCGATCACCGTGTTGCCGCCGAGAATGGTCGCGTTGGCGTAGATGGTGACGTCGTCCTCGACCGTCGGGTGGCGCTTCTTGCCGATGTCGTTCCGGCCTTGCTTGTTCGAGAACGCCACGAGGCCAACGCCCTGGTACATCTTCACGCGATTGCCGATCAGCGCCGTCTCCCCGATCACGACGCCGGTGCCATGGTCGATAAAGAAGTGGCAGCCGATCGTCGCACCGGGGTGGATGTCGATGCCGGTCTTGCTCTTCGCGTGCTCCGACATGATGCGCGCGGCAACCGGCGCGCCGAGCTCGTAGAGCACGTGCGCGATGCGATAGGTCGAGACCGCGTACGCGGATGGATAAGCCGCGATCACCTCGGCGTACGACTTCGCCGCGGGGTCCGCCTTGAAGGCGGCCTCGACGTCCATGCCGACGCAGTGGCGCACCTCGGGAAGGCGCTCCACGAAGCTCGATGCCACGTCCGAACCGACCAAGCCCGAGAGCAGGCCGTGCACGACCTCGAGGTCCGAATTCAAGCGTTCGAGCGGCGTGCGCTCGAACACGATCGAACGCAGGTTCTCGAGCACGTCGACAACGCGGTTCGTATCCGGGCAGGCTTGGCGCCGCGCCTCGCTCACGGGGTCGTTCTGGTCGCGCTTCGCGGCCAAATGCTGGGCGATCGTCTCCGTCAGGCTCGACACGTCTCGGACTCCCTTGTGCCTTCGATCCCCCACCAGCGCCCAAGGTTACTCGGCCCGCTCGGGCTTGCCCAGAGAAGCGCATCACACCGTTGACGCGCTGCGTGATCGCTCCCCATACTGCGGCTCGCGCGCCGGGGGGGTCGTGACCGACTACAGTCACTCGCGTTTGTCCGCCTTCGAGGACTGTCCGCGCAAGTTCAGGTATCGCTACGTCGACGCGATCAAGGTCGACACCGAAGGTGTGGAAGCCTTCATGGGCAAGCGCGTCCATGAAATCCTCGAGCGCCTCTATCACCACGTCACGCGCTTTGGAAGACCGCCGAGCCTCGCGCAGGTGCTCGACCGCTTCCGGCAGGACTGGCTCGGCGCGTGGCACGACAAGGTGATGATCGTGCGCGTCGAGAATCCGCCCGAGTACTACCAGGAGCGCGGCGCGCGCTGCCTCGAGAACTTCTACCGCGCGCACTACCCGTTCACGAACGGCGAGACAGTCGGCCTCGAGCAGCACGTGCGCCTTCAGCTCGACGGAGAAGGGCGCTACCGCGCGATCGGGATCGTCGATCGCATCGCGCGCCGCAACGACGGCGTGTTCGAGATTCACGACTACAAGACGAGCGGGTACCTGCCGCAGCAGCGCCGCATCGACGAAGACCGGCAGCTCGCGCTCTACCAGATCGGGCTCGAGCAGACGTACCCGGAGGCGCGCGAGGTGGAGCTGGTCTGGCACTACCTCGTGTTCAACAAGACGCTGCGCTCGCGGCGAACTCCCGAGGCGCTCGACAAGCTGCGCGGCGAAACCGTGCGCTTGATCGACTCGATCGAGGCCGAGACCGAGTACCGCGCGAAGCCGGGTCCGCTGTGCCGCTGGTGCGACTACGCGGACCTCTGCCCGGAGGCGCCTGAAGAAGCTCGCGCCGTCTCGAGGTCGCGCGCTCCGCTGCTGCCCGAGATCGCGGCGACACCGGCAACTGGCCTGCAGCTCGCGCTTCTTCTGGAGTAGCGGCGGCGCACCGATAAGCCCGCCATGTCGGTGCGGCTCGTGTGTCGGTGCATGGGCCTCTCGAGCCGGCGAATCGAGCAGCTCGTACGCGATCGCGGTCTGGGGGACCTCACCTCACTCGCGCTCGAAGAGGGCGCCGGCGCCGGCTGCGGTACGTGTCGGCCCGAGCTCGAGGAGATCCTGGCGGACCTCGCCGGCGAAGCCGTTCCGGAATCCGTGCGCCGCGCCAACCGCGCGCGCAACGCGACCGAGGTCCTGCGCAGGGTCGACACGGCCTTGCTGGGCATTGCAGCGCGCCTGCCCCCGCCGACGGAGGTCGAGCTCCGCGCGGTAAATGGGCTTCGAGTCGAGCTCCACCTCGCGCGCAACGACCTGCCGGAGCTGCGCGCGCTGATTCGAGAGCGCCTGCGCAAGCTCGTCTGCACGGAGCTCGAGGTCGAGTTCGCCTGATCGGGTAGACTCGAAGACATGGCCTCCCCCTCGCTGCGCGTCGAGCGTATCCCGACGCTGCGCGACAACTACACCTATCTGATCGTCGACTCCGAGACGCGCGAGGCCGCGGTCGTCGACGCTCCCGAAGCCGCGCCGGTGATCGCGCGGGTCGACGCAACCGGTGTCCGCGTCGTGAAGATTCTCTCGACGCATCACCACCCGGACCACAGCGCCGCAAATCCCGAGTTGGCCGCGCGTTACAAGGCACCGGTCTTCGGGCACGCTTCGGATGCGGCGCGCCTGCCCGGGTTCACGAACGGTCTCGCAGAGGGCGACCGCGTGGCGATCGGCCGGCTCGAGGCCGAGGTGATCTTCATTCCGGCTCACACGCGCGGGCACGTCGCGTACGTCTTAGCGGGTGCCGTATTTTGCGGAGACACTCTGTTCGCGGGCGGCTGCGGCCGCCTGTTCGAGGGCACTCCGGCGATGATGCACGAGGCGCTGAACGTGAAGCTCGCGCGGCTGCCCGACGAGACCCTCGTGTACTGCGGGCACGAGTACACCGAGAACAACCTGCGCTTCGCCCAGACGCTCGAGCCCTCGAACGCGGCTCTGCGCGAGCGCATCGAGCGCGTTCGAAGCGCGCGCGCGGCGGTCGCCAGCGACTGGCACGCCGCGACCCCGGCGGAGATGACCGTCCCCTCGACCCTGCGCGAGGAGCGCGCCACGAACCCTTTCATGCGCGCGCACTCGCCCGAGTTGGTCGCGAGCGTGCGGGCGCGCATACCCGATGCGCCGACGGACCCAGTCGGGATCCTCGGGGCCGTGCGCGCGCTCAAGGACAAATTCTGAGGGCGCGCCACGCAGCGCTCACGACGGCCCTGCTTGTGGCGCTCGCGGGCGCTCCCGCGTACGCCGACTTTCCGTTCCGGCCCGAGGACCAGGTCGACGTGACCCAAGTCGACCAACACTTGCTCGCGATCGTCGGCGCGGGGCTGCTGCCCGTCGAGACGGACCTGGAGCTCGGCGAGTACGTGATCGCGCTGCGCAGCCGCGGCTTCGTGGGAGTGATCGCGACCAACCGGCGCCTGCTGGCGGTTCACTCGCGCTCCGGCGAGTTCGCCGAGCTCCGCTATCGGATCGCGGAGAAGCCGGTCGATGCCAACTCGATCTACGTCCTAGATCGACTGGCGGTCGTCGAGCTGCACACACGCGTCGTCGGGTTCTCGGTCGGTCTCGGTACCTGGGTCGAGCTCGGCCTGGGTCCGGGCGAGGAGCCGCGCAAGATCGAAGCCGACGGGAACATCGCGACCTTGGTGACTCCGCGGCGCGCGATCGCCTTCTCTGCGCACTCCAGTGGTTTCGTCGAACAGCCTCTCGGCCCCACGGAGGACGTCGAGAGCGCTTCCTTCAGCGACGCCTCGGTGACCTTGGTCCTGCCCGCCAAGATCCTGATCTACCACGCGGGGGACAATCGCTGGTCCAGTCTGATTCGCTGAACGACCCGGCGACGGAGCGTTGACGAATTCCGTCACCGCAATGACGGAACGCGGCCACACGTCTGATCGCTAGCCGCGAATTGCCTGGAATGGGCTGCGCAGAATCGCGGGGTTTCGCGCGCACTTGCCATTCCCGTGGATTGGCACGGGCGATGCTTAAGTGATCCAGCGTACGGAGCGCTCGTCGAACGGGCGAAGAGAGCGGGGGGGGAGCGAGTTGATGACCCAAGTCGCACATACGTTGGCAGAGCTCGAAAGCCTCGAGGTGAACCGACCCGAGACGCTGACCCTGCTCGACCTCGTCGCCGCCGTCGCGGACGCCGCGCGCAGCGAAGAAGAGGTCGTCGCCGCGGTGCACCACCTGATCGAGAGCGGTCGGGTCACGCTGGTCGGGAACTTCTGCCAGCGCGAAGTGCGCCGGATCCGCTAGTCCGCGACCCGCAGCGCTTCGCCGAACGCGGCGACCACGTGGTACACGCTCGTCGCATTCTGCGCGCTCGACAGCACCCGGCCATCACGCGCGAGCTGCTCGCGCCAGCCGCGAGTCATCGGGTCGATGTAGCGCCCGGTGCAGTGCGCAAGCGCCTCTTCTAGCTGGTCCCGCCGCAGCGCGTCGTCGCGCCCGCGGACCAGGACGGCCAACGCCTTCAGGCGCTCGGTCTGCGGCCACAGGCGCTTTCCCGTAGAGAGCGGTTGGCCGCCCCGATCGACCTGGTCGAAGACGCCGCCGTCCGCATCGACGCCGTGGCGCTCCGCGAACCCGAGGAGCCGCTCGGCGACCTGCAGGCCGCTCGGGTCGCCTCCCAGCTCCACGAAGCGCTGCAGCAGGGTGAACCACTCGAACCCGTGCCCCGGCTCGACGACTTCACCCGGCTCGCCGGAGACGGCCTCCCAGCTCGGCCCGAAGAACTCGCCGAGTGCCCCGGTCGCGGGGTCGCTCCAGCGCGACGCGAGCAGATCGACGATCGCCGCGCAATCCGCCAGCGCGCCCTCCGCCGGGGCGACCGCGTGCAGCGCCAAGAGGGCCTCGAGCAGATGCATGTGTGGGTTCTGGCGGCGCGGCAGCTCGAGCGGCTGCCAGTCTTCACTAGCCGCTTCGCAGTAGCCGCCGTTCTTCGCATCCCGGAGACACTCGCGCACGAGCGCGAGCGTCGCGCGCGCCAGACGCAGTGACTCCGGCTCGCCGCTGATCCGATGGTGCTCCGCGAGCGCGAAGATCGCGAACGCGTGGCCGTACAGGTCCTTGCGCCGATCGAGCGGCTCGCCTGCATCGCGAGTCGTTGCGAACCAGCCGCCGTGGCGGGGGTCCCAGAAGCGGCGAACCAGGAAGTCGAGCCCGTGACTCGCGGCGGCGCTGGCCCAGGCACCGGCACCGAGCTCGGCGGCGCGCGAGAACGAATAGAGCTGCCGAGTGTGGACCAGCAGTCGCTTGAAGCCGTCCGGCAGCGGCTCGAGTCCGGGACCGAGGCGGTTCCAGTACCCGCCGTGCGCGCGGTCCAAGCCGTGGCGCTCCCAGAGCGGAGCGAGCTCCTCGACTAGGTGGGCGCGCAGCTCCGCGCGCGATAGACGCATCGCGCGAGACTAGCAGCGTCCCGCGCTAGGCCGCCTCGGGAGAACCGGAGACAGAGAGCGTGTGGCGTTCGCACGGCGCCTCGACCTCGTCGAGGATCGCGACCACGCTGGCGCGGCACCCGCCGCACGAAGAGCTGGCGCCGCACGACTCGGCAACTTCGCGGACCGAGCGCGCGCCCGCGCGCGCCAGGCGCCGGATCTCACGGTCGGTGATGGCGTGACAGCTGCAGACGATCAAGGCTTCCCTCGAGCAGGCGCCTGAGTCTACGTGAATTGATAATGACTTTCAATTGCATCGCGAGAGGGAGGCCCGCTCACGGCTCCCCGCGCGGCGCGCGCTCGGCTACGCTGGCGGAATGGAAATCCCAAAGCGATCGCTGACTTCCGCCGTGGCTCTGCTGCTCGCGCTCAGTGCGTGC
>JBGQIB010000011.1:0-49713 GCA_041498295.1 bacterium
AGCACGTCGGACTCGCGCATGGCCGCATACACCTGGTCCCGCGAAGTCACTCCCGAGAATTCGACCTGCGCGCGCAGGTCGAGGTCGCGGCGCAGCGCCGCGACTTCCGCGTAGCGATCGCCTTCGCCGATCACGCGCAGGCGAAGCTCTCTGCCTTCGCGCGCGAGGCACGCGAGCGCCTCGAGGGCGAGTCTGTGTCCCTTCTTCTGCACCAGCCGTCCGACCATCAGCACGCGCAGCGGCTCACGCGGAGCGCGGGCCCGGGGCGGCGCGAACGGGAATAGATCCGCGCGCACGCCGCGGCGCACCACCTCGACCCGCTCGGGGTCCGCGCCGTGGGCGAGCAGCACGCGCCGCAAACTCTCCGAGACACACACGATCCGGTCGCTGCACTCGAAGAGCGCGGCGTAGAGGCGGTCGAAGTGGGGCAGATCGAGCTCCACGGTCGCGTCGCGCCCGCCGAACGTCGTGACCAGCGGAACGCGCAGGAAGTGCTTCAAGAGCAGCATGCGCAGCCCCGACCAGCCGAAGTGTGCGTGCAACACGTGCGGCCGCCAGTCGCGCTGCAGACGCGCCGCGGTGAGCAACGCGCGCGCGGGCGAGATCAGGTTCTCGTGCGCGACGCGACACAGATGTGCGATGGGAAAGCGGTCGAGGTTCTCGACCCGGCTGCACAGCACCACGTTGCGCACGTGCGCGTCGAGTCCCGCGATCAGGTCGTGGAGAAATGGCTGACTCCACGAGAGATACGCCTCGAACTTTCCGTGGAGGATGGTGAGCTCGCGCGCGTCTCGCTCCATCGCTAGCGCCGGTTCAGCCGCGGCACGCCGAGTCGGCGCCGTGCTGCGCACCGCCCGCAGCCGAGCGCAAAAACGATCGGACGAACCCCTGAAGACCTCACCGGGCGCGAGCTTCTCCGCCCATGCTCTCGCATGTCAACCCAAGAGCTCCGGCGCGAACTGCGCGAGAATCCGTTCGGCGCGCGCGCGCCACGTGAAGCCGGCGATCGAGGCGCGCGCCCGCAGCGCGCGAGCCGCCGCGTCCGCAGGGTCCGCGAGCGCGCGCGCGAGCGCGCGTGCCATGTCTTCCGGGTCGTCGGGACGACACAGAAATGCGTTGTCGCCCTCGCGCAGCCAGCCCGAGACGGCGGGAATCGCGGCGGCGACCATCGGCAGTCCCGCGGCCGCGTACTCGAACAGCTTGAGCGGGGAGGTCGAGCGCGCGAGCGCGTCGCCGTTCGAGTTGGGAAAGAGCGCGACGTCCGCGGCCGCGAACCAGCTCGCGAGCTCGCCGCGCGCGACGAAGCCGCGGAACTCGACGTTGGCGAGTGATCCGGCGCGTGCGCGCCAGTGCGCGACTTCGTCCGGGCCGCCGCCGAGCAGGGCGAAGTGGATCGCCGGCAGGCGCGCTGCCGTGTCGAGCAGCGTTTGGATCCCCTTCGATGCGGAGAGACTCCCGGCGTAGAGCGCGACCGCGCGCTCCTTCGGAAGCCCGAGCGCGCTGCGCGCCGCCGATGAGTCACGGCGCTCGGCGCGCAGCAGCCGCGGGTCCGCCGCGTTGCCGACGGCGGCGAGCTTGGCGGCGGGAATTCCCGCTTCGCGATGCGCTCCGAACAACGCCTCCGAATTCGTGACGAAGCCGCGGAGCAGCGGGCTCGCGCCCATGCGCGCCAGGATCGGATTCCACGTCGCGGGCGAGGCGGAGTGCCGCTCGAACAACACCGGCAGGCCGCGGCGCAGACAGCCTTCGGCCACCGGATACGAGCGCGTCCACACGAGCGCGGGCCGCAGCCGCTCTGCGCGCCACGGCGCGACGTGCGAGAAACGGCGCTCGAGGACGCCCTCGAACACCGGCTCGCGGCGCCACAGCCAGAGCGGAAGTCGCTCGATCGGAAAGGGCCGCTCGATTCCGTACCAGCTCCAGAGATCGATCCGCCGCCTGACTCGTTCCGAGAGAGACGTCGCGATCAAGAGCCGAAAGCTCGGCACGAGCTCCGCGAGTGACTCCGACATCTTCATGGTCTGGACCGTGTGCGCCCAGCGCGACGGGATGTTCCCGTTCGACACGTACAGGAGCGAGAGGCGCCCGCCGTCAGCGCCGGGCGGCATGGGCGAGCTCGGCGACGAGGGTCGCCGTCCAGTGAGTGAACGCGAGCAGCAGCGCGGCGGGCACGTGCCGCCGTGGCAGATCGACTTCGCGCCGCATCCTGACGACGCGGCGAAGGGCGCGCCGCGCGTTCGGGTAGTACTGCCGCAGAGCGGCTTCGACGCGCGCGAGCCGCGTCGAGTCACCTTTCTCCCGGACGACCCAATCCTGATCCGCACCCGCGATCCAGCCGCGCCGGATGAAGAACCAAGCGCTGCGATGCGGCGCGTGCAGGGCGCGCGCGCCGCTCGTGCGCACCCAGCGTTTGCCGTTGCGCTCGATTTCGCGCGTGAACGGGCCGCCCCCTTTCTTGCCGTCGCGCGGCGCGCGCCACGGGTGCGCGCGGTAGTAGTCGGTGCGCACGGCGAGGTTGTTCCCGTGGATCAGGTTCTTGCGCACGGGAAGCTGCGCCTCGCTGGGCAGGTGATACACCCAGGCCAGCGCACAGACCTTCGAGACGAATCCGTCGACGGCGATCGTCGTGAACCCGGCGGAGGCCACGACTTCGCGATCGGCGAACGGCGCCAGCAAGCTCTCGAGCCAGCCAGGCTGCGGGGCGACGTCCGAGTCGAGCAGCACGGCGATCTCGGTGGCCGCGAGGCCGATGCCCGCGCTCTTCAAGCCGAAGTAGTCGGCGCCCGGCACCGGCACGAGTCGCAGGTCGGCGCAATCGCGGAGCTTCGCGGCGTGCGTGGCGATCTGGCGCCGGATGTCCAGAGGGTCCACCGAATCACTGTCGTACAGATATAGGACGAGCGGCGGTGCCGCCCAGCGTCCTTCGTAGCGCAGCAGCTCGGCCTGCAGCGCCGAGAGGTGTCGCTCGACCCAGATGGGCGCAACGTCGCGCGCGTTGTCCCACTCGATCGCGAGCGTGAGCGCGGGGAGTGACTCGTCGCTCATCGCCAGCTCGCCCGGCGCGTCTCGCGATAGATCTTGCGCAGCATGTAGACGACGTCGCCCGCGCTCATCGCGCGGCGGTGCTTCCAGAGGAAGCGCAGCCGCGCGGGCAGGATCGTGCGCGCGTCGCGCGTGATTCGCGGCCCCGCGTCGCGGTGCTGGAGCAGGCGCTCTTCCACCGCTGCGTAGCGCGCGCCCGCGCGCATGGCGCGCAGGATCAAGTCCCGGTCCTGCCCAGAGAGGAGCTTCCTGTCGAAGCCCCCGATCTCGAAGAACAAGGCCCGCCGGATGACGGTCGACGAGCCCGTGCCGCCGAGATTGCGTCGCAACCAAAGGCGCTCGTCGTAGTGCGGCAGTGGTGACTTGCCCGGGACGAGTCGCCCGTCTTCGCCGAAGTCCCAGCGCGCGGTCAAGACGAGGTCAGCGTTCGGCTGTGCGAGCGCGGTCTCGAGATAGCGCGGTAGCCAGCGGTCGTCGTCGTCGAGGAACGCGAGCCACTCGCCCGACGCCTCGAGCGCGCCGCGGTTGCGCGAGGTGGATGGCCCACGGCCTTCGCCGTGAACCAGATAACGCAACGGCACGTGGGTGCGGATCGCTTGCTTTGCGACGACCTCGGCGGCGTCGGCCGATCCCTCGTCGTCCACCACGAAGATCTCGTCCGGCAGCCGCGTCTGAGCCAGCGCGCTCGCCAGCGCCTCTCCGAGCCACCTCGGCCGACGGTGGGTTGGAATCACGCAGGCGACTCGGTGCATGAGCGTTCTATAACACAAGGATGCGCGGCGCCGGACGGAACGTTGGGCGGGGCGATCGTCTAGGCTTGGCTCGATGGAGGCGGCGATGAGCGAGCCGGCGACTTACATGCGATCCGGAGCGGTCGGGAAGATCGTCATGAACGACGGGAAGGCGAACGTGATGTCGCTGCGCATGTTGAGCGCGCTGCACGCCGCCTTCGACCGAGCCGAAGCGGACCAGGTCGTCGCGCTGTTGACCGGCCGAGGCGGATGCTTCTCCGCGGGATTCGATCTGAAAGTGTTCGCCCAAGGGAGCGCTCGGGACATTCACGCGCTGCTCCGTTCCGGGGCGGAGCTCGCGCACCGGGTCCTGTCATTCCCGGCGCCCGTGCTGACCGCGTGCACCGGCCACGCGTATCCGATGGGCGCGTTCCTGATGTTGTCCGCGGACCTGCGGCTCGGCGCCGACGGCCCCTTCCGGATCGGCATGAACGAAGTGGCGATCGGAATCCCGGTTCCGGGCTTCGCGATCGAGGTCGCGCGCCAGAGACTGACGCCCGCGTATTTCAACCGCGCGACCACGACCGGCGAGATGTTCTCGCCAAGCGAGGCCGTGGTCGCCGGATTCCTGGATCGAGTGATTCCTGTGGCGGATCTCGCCGCCGCCGCCGATGTGGCCGCGGAGCAATTGGCCAAGCTCAACAGAGCCGCGCACTATGCCACCAAGCTGCGCGCGCGAGCCCCGGCGCTCGCGGCGATTCGGGCGGCGATCGAGAGCGAGCTCACGCTCGAGAACGCGCAGCGAGCCGTCGCTCGCCGATCAGCCGGCTGACTCGACCCGGGCCGTGTAGACGATCCGATCGGGCGTCACGCGCTCGCTCGTCACGTCCGCCTTGGGCAGACGGAGCACGTGGCGCGCGAAGTAGGCGATGAAGCCTTCGTTCGCGACGCGTAAGATGTCGGGAAAGTCTCTCGCCTCGTCGAGGATGACGCGGAAGGCGATTTGCTCGTCGCCCTCCTCGAAGACCCAGTGCGTGAAGTTGTAACTGACCGTGGCGAGGGTCACGAGGATCCGGCCGACGGCCAGCCCCCATTTCTCTGGGGAGGCCTCGAACTGGTGGTACAGCCCCAGCTTGTGAAGTCGCACGGCGGCGCGCAGGCCCGCCTGGCGCAGATACTCGTCGCGCTCGCCGCCGCACTCGAGGTCGATCGCGATCGTGCTGACGCGCTCGTAGGTCGCCATGGGGACCCAGCTCGACGCCGCGAGCTGCTTGCCGAGATAGAGGAGGTCCTCGCGCGGAAGACGCTGCTCGAGCTCTCCGCGGCTGAGTCGCCCTGACTCGAGCAGCTTGGCGATGTCATCCGAGGCGAACTGGAACAAGGTCGCCTTGATCGACGGAACGAGGGCCACGAGCTAGGCCATCGGCGCTGCTCGGGCGGCGGTTGAGCGGCGAGTGGAAGCCAGTCGGTCGCCAAAGAGTTCTTGTACGCGCGCAGCGCACAGGCTTACGATGCGGGGAGACTCCAACGGAGTAACGCGAATGCGCCTCACTTGCCGACTTCTGGGCCTCTTTCTGGGCCTGGCCACGGGTTTTCTCGCAACGCCCGCTGGCGCCATGACGATCGAATTCGACGGCCGACTCGGCGGCGTTTCCAGTGAGTTCGGCGGATGGCTGGCCGTGAGCAGTCTCGTTCATGGCTGGGTGGCCTACCAGACCGACGACCTCGTCGACTCGAATCCGCTCGACGGAGTCGGCACGTACACCGGGCCCACCGCGCCCGTGACTTCGTTCTACGTTCAGATCCAAGACCTCAGCACGCTGCTCGTTTGGAGGTTCTTTCTCGCGCCTGGCTCGTCCGGCCTCGGTGTCGACGACAACTCATACGACCCGGGTTCCGGGGAACGCATCGACACGTTCTCGGTGGGCGCGCCCGTGGATGGCCTGCCGATCAACGGAAACGCGCCGACCTCCATGCAGCTCGATCTCCGGACTTTTTCCAATGTGCTTTCGTCGGACGCTCCCCCGAGTGTTTCCGAGCTCGGCGCGATCGGCGTCGACTTCCCGACCATGGGACGCGTCTTCTTCGCGGGAGACACGGCCCCGACACTCTATTTCAGCTTGACCGGCTACACCGTGGTTCCGGAGCCGGGGCTTGGGGCGATCCTCGCGCTGGTCGCCGTACTCGGAGTCGCGATCCGACACCGAGCGTCTACAGCCCCATCAACTCCGTGATGTGCGGATCGCGGCCCGCGGTGAAGCCGCCGTCGACCGCGATCGCCTGACCCGAGATGAAAGACGCGTCCGCGCTCGCGAGGAAGCTCGCCACGGAGGCGATCTCTTCCGGCCGGCCGAAGCGGCGCAGCTTGTGCTCGTGGCGAATCTGCTCGCGGATGTTCGCCATCAGCGGCGAGCCGAGCACGGCCTCCATCATCGGTGTCTCGATGAAGCCCGGACAAATGGCATTGCTGCGGATGCCACTGCGCCCGTAGTCGATCGCGAGATTCTTGGTGAGCAGGACCACTCCGCCCTTCGAGGCGTTGTACGCGCTGCCGCCCGCGGTGCCCTCGAGTCCTTCGATGCTCGCGATGTTCACGATCGAGCCGCGCTCGCCGCCAATCGCCGGCTGCTTCAGCATCTGCCCCAGCGCGTGCTTGCAGACGAGGAACGTCCCTTTCAGGTTGATGTCGAGCACGCGATCCCAGGCGCTCGCGTCGAGCAGATGAACCGGACCGCCGCCAGCGACGCCGGCCGCGTTCACGACCGTATCGATTCGGCCGTGATCGCGCGCGACCTCCAGCACGAGCTGCGCGACCGCGGCTTCGTCGCGCACGTCGAGCAGCGCAGCGCGCAGCGCGCTCGACGCGGCGCCGGACTGCAGATCCGCGCCGATCACCTTCGCGCCGTCGGCCGCGAGTCGCTCCACGCACGCCAGTCCGATCCCCGACGCCGCGCCCGTGACCAGCGCGACCTTTCCCTCGAGTCGTGCCACGATCCGTCCTCCACTCCAGCTCCACGCCATCCTACGGGAGTCAGCCATGAAGTTCGCGCTGTTCTACGAGATTCCGGTCGCGCGGCCATGGACGCCGGGCGCGGAGCACCGCGCCTACAAGGACACGCTCGAGCAGGCGGTATACGCAGAGAAGTGTGGCTGGGACGCGATCTGGACGGTCGAGCACCACTTTCTCGAGGAGTACTCGCACTGCTCGAACCCGGAGGTGCTGTACGGCGCGATCGCGGCGCGCACGCAACGCATTCGGCTCGGCTACGGCGTGCGACTCATGCCCAAGCCGTACAACCATCCCGTGCGCACCGCGGAGTCGGTCGCGGTGTTGGATCTGATCAGCGACGGGCGGGTCGACTTCGGCACGGGTCGTTCGTCGACACGGCCCGAGCTCGAGGGCTTCGACGTCGATCCGGGCGAGACGCGCGCGATGTGGCAGGAGGCGATTCAGCACGTCGTCGGCTGTTGGACGAACGACGAGTACGCCTTCGAGGGCAAACACTGGCGCATGCCGCGCCGGCGCGTGCTGCCCAAGCCGCTCCAGTCACCGCACCCGCCGATTTGGGGCGCGACGTCGTCAGACGAGGGTCACGTGCAGATCGGCGAGCTCGGCCTCGGGCTCTGCTCGTTCGCGGTCGGAGTTCCGCCCGCGGAGGTGAAGCGCAAGATCGACCTCTACCGCGCGGCGGTCGCGCGCTGCACGAAGCCGCTCGGCAAGTGGGTCCACGACCAAGCCGCGACCTTCACGATGACCCTGTGCGCCCCGACCCGCGAGGAGGCGTGGGAAGTCGCGCGCGAGTCGTTCGAGTGGTACCCCAGGGCGGGCGCGCGCCTGATCGGGTCAGTCGCCGATTGGATGGCGGAGACGAAACGCGAGCTCGGGAACTACGCCTACGCGGCCGAGCTCGCGAAGGTCGCCAAGAGCGGCGCGCTCGATCTTCTCACGCTCGAGTATCTGACGAGCGCCGGAGCCTGCGCGCTAGGCACGCCGAGTGACTGCGTCGAAGCGTGCCGCCGCTACCAGGACGCCGGGGTCGACCTGCTCCTGTGTCTCGTGAATCCGTACAAGATCCCGCACGAGAAGGTCATGCAGACCATCGAGCGGATGGGCGCGGAAGTGATCCCAAAGTTCCGCTAGCCGGCTCCGCTCAGAGCACCGGCTTCATCGGCACGAGCTGCCACATGCGGACCTTGCTGCGCTTGGCGAGCGGGACGAATTGGTCGGGATCGTCGGTCGCGGCATTCCAGCTGTTCGCCGGGCCCATGTCGGCCTCGATCGCCGCCTCGACCGCGCGCGCGACGCCCGCGTCGTGAATCACGACGCCCACCTCGGTGTTCAGGTTCTCGGAGCGGGGATCGAGATTGAAGGTGCCGATGAACGCGACCTTCCCGTCGACGACCAGCGTCTTCGCGTGCAAGCCGAACACCGGCGCGCGCGGCTTCTCGGCCGTGAGCCGGGCGATGAGCTCGCGCTGCATCGACTGAGTCTGAGTCGCGGCATCGGGCTTGTACTCGAAGATCTCCAGGCCCATCCGCAGCAGTGACGCGCGCAGATTGCGGTAGCCGGCGAAGGCCTGGAGATTGTCGGTGGACGCGAGTGAGTTGGTGTTGATCCGAACGCGCACGCCGCGCGCCAGTGTCTTTCGCATGAGCTCGACCGCCGCCTCCGACGGCACGAGATACGGAGACTGGATGACGATGCGCTCGCGCGCGGACTCGACCAGTCGCACCAGCGCGTCGGTGCTGAGCCCACCGCCGCTCATGCCCTCGCGGCCCGCGTTCTTGCCGGGCCGATCGCTGACGAAATCGACCTCGCCCCAGGCGGCGGCGGCGGAGACGCGCGCGAATGCCGCGGGCGCGCCTTCGATCGCCGCGCGCACCTCGGGCGCGAAGTTGCTCGGCTCGGCTGCGTACGCGTGCAGCTCGCGATAGGTCTCCTGCACTTCAGCGTCCTCGACCCGTACGTTCTCCTGCATCAGGCCGAGGCCGCCGTAGAGTGTCTCGACGCTCCTGGCGAGCGGGCTCGCCCAGAAGCGCTCGAAGCTCGCGTGCATGTCGTTCACCACGACGCCCGCCACGAGCGCGTCTCGATCGCGGAAGCAGTATTCCTGGTTGTAGTCGTAGTACTCCGCGGCCACGTTGCGGCCGCCCGTGATCGCGACCGTGCCGTCGACGATGAAGGTCTTGTCGTGCATGCGCTGATTGATGCCGCGGAAGTCCGTGAGGGCGTTCCAGACACGCGTGCGCAAGGGAACGCCGACGGACGTATTCGGGTTGTAGATGCGAATCTCGATGTTCGGGTGCTTCGCCAACGCGAGCAGTGACTTGTCGGGCGCGTCGATCAAGAGGTCGTCGACGAGAATCCGTGCGTGCACGCCGCGCTCCGCCGCGCGCAGGATCGCCTCGGCCGCGAGGATGCCGATGTTGTCGGTGCTCCAGATGAAGTACTGCACGTCGATCGAGCGCTGCGCGTGATCGGCGAGCCAAGCACGCGCGATCAGCGCCTCCTCACCGGAGTCGAGGACGTACGCCCCGCTCTGGCCCGGATGCGCCGCGACGACGTCGTGGGCGAAGGCCATCGGATCGTCGGCCGCCGCGGGGCTTGCGCACATGAGACACGCGCACAGCGTGAAGAGAGCGCGCGGGTTCGGGGTCGCCATGAAAAATCTCCGCCGACGTTGTCCAATGGCGCCATCGACGGCGCCGCGCCACAGACACTCTGGTACTTCGCGTACGGGAGCAACCTCGACCCGGGCACGTTCCTCGGGCGGCGACGGATGCGGCCGCTCGACACCCGGGTCGGCGCGCTGGACGGCTTCGAGCTGCGCTTCGATCTGCCCGTCGGCCCGGGCGATCGCGGCGTCGCGAACGTCGCGCCGCTGGCGGGCGACTCCGTCTGGGGCGTCGCGTACTTGCTGACTCATCCCGAAGCGGAGCGACTCGATCGCAGCGAAGGGGTTCAGCACGGCGCGTACCTTCGGCTCGCGGTCGAGGTGCGAGACACGGCGAGCTCGCTGCTTCAGGCGTTCACGTACCACTCGAGCCGCGGAGTCGTCGGGCGCAAGCCCTCGCGTCGCTATCTCGGCCTGATCCTTGCGGGCGCGCGTCACCACGGTCTTCCCTCGGACTACCTCGAGCGACTGCGCGCGCTGCCCCTGGCGGTGGACGAACGAGACTCTCAGCTCCCGCTGTTCTGAGCTCGGCCTCTACACCCAATCGAGCTCCCGGATCGCGACGCTGCCCGGAACCACCGTGCCGAAGCGCTCGCCGATCCAGCCCGCGCTCGTCACGTACCATTGCTGGGTGTCGGGATCGACGAGATACTCGGGCGCGTGCGCCTCGAGACGCGCTGCGGGCTCGCTCGCGCTGCCCGAGTAAGTGCCGAAGTCGAAAGGATTGCGAGAGCGGAACAGTAGTGTCTCGTGATACTCCGCCGGCCCGTGCATGCTGGTCGTGTAGGTGATCGAGATCCAATACTCGCCGTCCTTCTGAAACACGAAGGGCGACTCGGTCGCGGCCCAGGGCGGCTGCTTCGGCGCCGACACCGTGGTGCGTAGAGCGAAGCGCACGAAGCGCCAGTCGAGGAGGTTCTCCGAGACGCAGACGCTCACCGCCCCTTCGCGTCCGCGCTTGCCGGTGGCGAAGAGGAGCCAAGTGTCGTCGTCGAGGCGGAAGATCATTCCGTCGCGCAGCACCGCGCCGACGGGAGCGCCGACGAGAGAGCAGGGCGCCTCGTGCCAGCTTTCCAGCCGCGGGTCGTCGCTGATCGCCGCGCACAGGCGGTCGGGCCCGTAGAGCATCACCCAGCGTTCGCCGTCGAACACGACGCTCGGCGCCCAAGCGCGGGTCCCGAAGTCGCAAACGCGGCCGTGCTCGCGGAACTCGCCGCTTGCGAGCGACGGGCCGGAGCCGTGACAGAACCAGCGTTCCTGGTTCGGGTCGATCTCGGGCGTGGGCTTCGTGATTCCGAAGACGTGCCAGCGCGCGTCGAGTCCGCGCACGACGCAGTGATCGTTCACGTAGACGCCGGTCTTCACGGGAGTGAAGAGCGGTCGCCAGCCACTTCCGCCGAGTCGCGGTATGCTCATCGCCCAGTCACTCGGTCGCGCACGCGCGCTCGTCGAAGCGATACAGCTTCAAATCGGTGTGTGCCCATTGCAGATTTGGATCTCCGTTGGAGAAGTTGGCTTCCTCGCTGAGCGCCGAGCGCAGCCGGCCGTCGCCGTATCCCGCCCTGCGAGCCAGGACAGGGTTTTCGAGGTCGTCGCTGAAGTCGACCACGAATCGGAGCCCTCGCTTGCAGATGTAGTCGAGCAAGCGCCCCGTCGTGGCATAGGGATAGATCTCGTCGTTGACCAGGCCGTCGAGGTTCACGACCGCGCGGCGCGAGAAGTAGGAGAGCATGCCGGCGTTCCAAGCGCCGACGGGCGCGATCTCGGGGTGGTCGCGGAGATACTCGCCGCCGGCTCGCATCGCGACTTGATTGGGCCACACCGGCTGCAGGCTCGCCGTGGTGTTCAGCGCGGCGCACGCGGCCACGAGCGCGAGGGCCGGCCTGAATGCTCGTCCGGGAATGAAGCTGGTGATCGCGCCGAGCAGGTAAGCGAGCGCGGCGAGGACGTTGGCGAGATACCAAGGCGGCACGCCCGCGCTGGTCCTCCCGTAGAGCACAACGTAGGCGACGACGCTGAGTCCGCAGCCGACCGCGAGTGGCCACTGGTCGAGCTTGGCGGCGTTTCTACCCAGTCGACTCACTGCCCCGGCGAGCCCCGCGGCGACGAGCAGGCCAGGGCCGCTGCGCGCGCCGAGCCAGCGCTCGCCGTGCGGCGCGATCATGTCCAGCAGCGGGTGCAACAAGCCGCGGATGTCGTAGCCGAGCAGCGCCCCCCAGTGACTCTTCATGCGAGCGCTGCTCTGGATCACGCTGCCCGACCAGTACCAGGTGTGCAGAGAGACGAGAGCCACCCCGCCCGCCGAGCCGAACGTGGCTGCGGTCGCGAGCGCCGCCTGCCTGCGCGCGCCCTCCGATCGATGCTGCAGGAGCCAGAACGCGGCAACGCACGACGCGCTCAGGAGACCGAAGTCACTGCGCGCGAGGCTCCCGAGCAGCCCGACGAAGCTCGCGCCCGCCAGCCAGCGGTGCGAGATTCGCGGCAGGTCTCGTGCGTGCGCCATGAGGGCGAGCAGCGCGCTCGAGAAGCAGACCACGAGACAGCACTCCACCAGGAGTGTCTGCTGTTGAAGGGCGATCGGCGCCGCGAACGCCAGGACGACGCCCAGCACGGCCCGCCCGCCGAAGTCGCGCACCACCGCGCGCGAGACCCAGTACGCGGACGCGGCGAGCAACAGGGTCGACGCGCCGGCGACCCCTAGGAAGAGTGACGCGTCGGAGATGTCCGGCGCGATCCAAAACAAACCCGCGAGCAGATATCCGTACAAGAGATGGAAGCCGGTCGCTGGCGCGCTGCCGTCGAAGCTCCACATGCCGGAGAGCGCGAAGCGGCGCGCCGGGACCAAGTAGTAGAAGGCGTCGTCCGGGATCAGCGCGATCTGTGTGTCCGGGGACGCCCAGAGGAACAGCGCCAGGCGCGCGAGCGCGACCGCGAACACCGCGGCGCATCCGAACAGCGGAGGAGCCCGGCGTGATGGAGCCAATTGAGACAGGCTGACTACGCGCGCTCGAGTACCACGACTGGAATCTCTCGGGAAGTCTTGGTCTGGTACTCGTCGTACGCCGGCCAGATCTTCTTCATCGTCTGCCAGAGGCGCGTGCGCTCGGCGCCCTTCGCCGTGGACGCGCGCGCGGAGAACTTGTCCGCGGCCACTTGGAGCTGCACCTTGGGTTGCGCGACAAGGTTCTTGTACCAGCCCGGATGATCCGGCGCGCCGCCGCGCGAAGCGACGATCAGGTAGCGATCGGCGTCGCGTCCGTAGATGAGCGGTAGCGTGCGCGTCGCGCCCGATTTGCGGCCCGTCGTCGTGAGCAGCAGGGTCGGCACGCCGTTCCAGATGTGTCCGTCGGCGCCGTTCGTCGCGAGATACTTCTTCATGTGCTCCGCGATCCAGGCGGGGAGCTGGGGTTCTTCGGCCATCGGTGTCTCCTTTGCGTGTCCGGTGTAGCCTACGGCATCGACGAACGTGGCGCCGCTTTCGAGAACGCCTTCGAGCGGCGCTGGGGGGCGGCGTGACTCGCATCGCGCATGTGCTCGCGGGCAGCGTCGGCGTGTTCTTCGCCGGCATCGGCATCGCGAAGCTCAGCGGGCAGTTCGGCTTGGCGGACTTCATCGAGCTCGGCTGGCCGTTCTGGCTGTTCCAGGTGACGGGCGTCATCGAGCTCTTCGGCGGGATCGCGCTTCTCTGGCCGCGCGCACGCCGCGGCGGAGCGCTTGCGCTGCTGGCCGTGATCGCCGTGCTCTGCTGGCAGCCCGCCACGCACACGTACCGGCCGACGACGGGCGGGGGACTGATCATCGCAGCGCTCGTCGTGCTGCTACTCTCGACCGTGTTGCCCGAGGCGGACTCGACGCGACCGTCATGACGATCGGAGGCAGTTGCCCATGTCCATGTTGAGCGGGATCCGGGTCGTCGACTTCACGCAGTATCTCGCCGGGCCGACGGTGACTCGGCTGATGGCCGAGATGGGCGCCGACGTGGTGAAGATCGAGCAGGCACCCGGCGGCGATCCGTCGCGCTTGCTGCCGCTGCGCATCCGCGATCGCAGCCTCTACTACATCCAGCAGAACCGCGGGAAGAAGAGCGTGTGCATCGACTTCGCGAAACCGGCGGCGACGGCGCTGCTCGCGGATCTCGCGGCGGGCGCGGACGTAGTGGTCGAGAACTACGGCCCCGGCGTGCTCGAGAAGCGCGGGCTCGACTACGCCTCCCTCGTGAAGCGGAATCCGCGGCTCGTCATGGCATCGATCTCGGCGTTCGGCCGCACGGGCCCGCTCGCGCACAAGGTCGGCTTCGATCTGATCGCGCAGGCGTTCTCGGGCTTGATGTCGATGACGGGCGACCCGAACGGCCCGCCCTCGTGGGTGGGCCTCGCGATCGCGGACGTGCAGAGCGGCGTGCACGCCTTCGGCGCGGTGGGCTACGCGCTCTTCCACCGCGAGCGCACCGGCCAGGGGCAACACATCGATGTGTCGATGGTCGACGCGCTCTACCACTGTCACGAGGGAAACGTGCAGTTCTTCGCGAACAGCGACGGCGCGATCGAGCCGACGCGCCACGGCTCGCAGCACGGCCTGGTCGGCCCGATGGGCGTGTACAAGGCTGCGCAGGGCTGGATCGTGCTGCTCGTGCTCGAGCGGCAGTGGGAGAGCTTCTGCCGCGCGCTCGGGCAGCCCGGGATGGCGAGTGACTCGCGCTTTGCGACCGGCGCGTTGCGCGGCCAGAACAAGGGAGAGCTCACCGCGATCATCGAAGCCTGGCTCGCGCGCCAGCCCAGCGACGAGGCGGCGCTCGCGATCTTCGAGCAGCACCGCGTCGCCGCCGCGCCCGTGCTCTCGGTGCGCGACACCGTCTCGCATCCGTACTTCGCCGCGCGCGGCATGCTGCGGCGCGTGCCCGATCCGGTGCTCGGCGAAGTCACCATCCCCGGCTTCCCATTCAAGTTCGGCGCGATCCCGGAGCTCCCCGACCTGCGTGCGCCGCTGCTCGGCGAGCACAACACAGAAGTGTTACGCGAGCGGCTCGGGCTCGACGCCGAGCGGATCGCGGAGCTCCGTGCGAGCGGGGTGCTCGTGTCGGGAGCGACTTAGGGCCGCGCCGCGCCCTTGGACACGGGTGCCCGAAGCCAAGCCTCGACCCTCCGGGTCAGCTCGTCGAGTAACTCTCGGCGAGTCACATCTTTCGGCGGCTCCAGGACGATCTGCAGGATCGTCGAGCTCACGAGGTTGATCAGGAGCTGGAGGGACGCGCCGTCGAGCTCGGCGCGGATGGAGCCGCCGGCTCCGCGCCGGACCGCCCGCGAGAAGTCCACGAGGCGCGCGCCGATCTCCCGGATCGGGTCCAGATGACTCGTGAATGGCACCTCGACCATGAAGACCGCCACGAGATCGTGCTCGCGCGCGACGGTCTCGTGAATGAGCTCGATCCAGAGCCGCACCGCGTCTTTACCGCCGGCCCGCAGCACGCGTGCGGCGCCTTCCTCGAGCCGGCCCATTACGCGCTCGACCAGGCGCTCCGCGACTTGCGCGACGATCGCGTCCTTGCCCGGGAAGTACTCGTAGAGGGACGCGATGTTCACGCCGGCGCGCTGCGCGATGTGGTTCGTGGTCGTGCCCGCGTAGCCCCGGCGAGGCAGAAGCCCAGTACACGCGTCGACCAGGGCGTCGAACGTGGCCTGCGAGCGCGCCTGCGCGGGCAGCTTTTTCGGAGCGAAGTCGCGGCGCTTGCGGGCGCGGCTCACGTCCGGCTCCGGCGCCCCGCGAACCCGAGTAATCTGAGCATTTACTTGGATTATACTCCGCGTCCATGGAATGGATACGGCGCGGCATGGTCGCGCAGATCGAGGCCGCGGGCGGACGCCACGACGAACCCGAGATCTACGGCGGCGAGCCCGGCGACCCGGGTCTTGCCGGCGGACCCGGGAGTCTGTCGTGGGAGATCAACGGGGACTTCGCGAGCCTCGCCGTCGCAGGCGCCGGAGCGATCTTCTTGGAGGTCCTACACCCATCGGTGATGGCAGGCGTCTTCACGCAGTCGTCGTATCGCACGGAGCCACTGCGCCGCGCGAAGAACACGCTCGGCTACGTGCTGCGAACGACCTTCGGCAACACGGCGGCCGCGACGCGAGTCATCGAGGGCGTGAGGCGCGTGCACGGCCGCGTGAACGGCGTGCGCCCCGACGGCGTCGCCTACCGCGCGCTCGATCCCGAGCTGCTCGCCTGGGTGCACACATGCATCCCGTGGGCGGTCATGTCCGCGTTCGATCGCTACGCGCGGCCGCTCAGCGGCGACGAGAAGAATCGCTATCTGCGCGAGCAGGCGGTGATCGGCCGGATGGGCGGCGCGGATTGGGTGCCGGAGACCGTGGCCGAGGTCGAGGCGTACGTCGAGAGAATGCGACCCAAGCTGGGTCTGAACGAGCAGCTCCAGAGCTTCATCGACTTCGTCGCCGGCCGCAGCCTCGACCTGCCCGTCGGACGGATTGAGCGCTTCGACCGCTGGCTCTCGATCCGCGGCTCGATGCTGCTGATGCCGGAGTGGGCGCGGCGACTCACCGGCACACGCCTCCCCGAGTCACTTGCGCGCCTCCTGCTCCACCCCTCGAATCAGCTGCGCGCCAAGCTCGTGCGCTGGGCGTACCCGGAGCTGCCGTGCAAGCGCATGGCGCTCGAGCGAGTGGCCGGCGCGGGCCTGCCTACGAGGAACCCGCCGCCACTGCGACTCGCGCGAGCTCCCGCGCCCACGGGAGCGCTCGGCTCCAGCGGAACGCTTTGACGGGCAGCGCGAGGACGTAGCCGAGTTCGGGTAGCATGAGGGGATGCTGCGTCGGCGCGCCGCTATCCTCGTCGCGATCCCCTTGGCCGCGCTCTGCGTCTCGGCCTGCAAACGAGGCGATGCACAGGCCGGGTTCGCGCCGCCGCCGCCCGTGGTCGAGGTGATCACCGTCGCGCCCCAGACGGTTCGTGACACGGTGACGTTGGTCGGCCAGCTCGAGTCGGAGCACTCGGTCGAGCTGCGTCCGGAGATCGATGGGATCGTCGAGTCGATCGAGTTCGCCGAGGGCCAGAGCGTGAAGAAGGGCGACGTGCTCTTCAGTCTGCGCGACGCCGAGCAGCGCGCGCAGCTGCGCGAGGCCAAGGCGCGCGCGAAGCTGGCCGAGGAGATCTTCCACCGCATCAGTCTCTTGGCCGACAAGGAAGTCTCGGCGCGCGTCGAATACGACAAGGCGTCGGCCGAGCTCGAGGTCGCGCGCGCGCAGGTCGAGCTGCGCGAGGTCGAGCTCGAGAAGACCAAGGTGCGCGCGCCGTTCGAGGGCGTGGTCGGCGCGCGGCTCGTCTCACCCGGCGAGCGCGTGCGGCGTAGCACGAGGCTCGTGCAGGTCGACGCGATCGATCGCCTGCAGCTCGTGTTCGCGGTGCCCGAGATCGGCGTACCTTTTGTGCGCGCGGGAATGCCGGTGAAGATCTCCGTGAAGCCGTTCCCCGAGATTCAGTTCGATGGCGAGGTCTTCTTCGTCTCGCCCACGCTCGACGCCAGCACTCGCCGACTCACTCTGAAGGCGTGGGTGCCCAATCCCGACCGCAAGCTGCAGCCGGGCCTGTTCGCAGATCTGGAAGTGCAGCTCGCCGAGCGGCCGAACGCGGTGGTGGTGCCGGACGCGGCGATCCTGGTCGACCAGGGCGGCTCGTTCGTCTGGCGCATCGGCGCCGATGGCAAGGCGGCGCGCGCGCCGGTCGAGATCGGCCTGCGCAAGGCCGCGCAGGTGGAGATCGCGAGCGGGCTCGCGGCCGGGGATCGCATCGTCTCGGCCGGCACGCAGAAAGTGACGGAGGGTTCGGCGGTCGTCGTCGCGGAGACCGAGGTGGGCGGATGAGACTGCCCGAGATCTGCATCGAGCGGCCCGTGCTGACGACGGTGATGTCGCTCGCGATCGTGATCGTGGGCGCGATCGCGCTTTTGCGGCTTCCGAACCGCGAGCTGCCCGACGTCGACCCACCGATGGTCTCGGTCACCACGGTGTATCTCGGCGCCGCGCCGGAGGTCGTCGAGACCTCGGTCACGCAAGTGCTCGAGGACCAGCTGATCGGCATCGAGGGCATCAAGCACGTCACCTCGGTGTCGCGCGAGCAGGTGTCACAGATCAGTGTCGAGTTCGAGCTGTACCGGGACGTCGACGCCGCGGCGGCGGACGTGCGGGACCGGGTGGCGCGCGCGCGCAGCACCCTGCCGCAGGACGTCGATGAGCCGGTGATCGCGAAGCGCAGCGCGGACGCGCGCCCGATCCAGTGGATTGCGCTCTACGGCGGCGGGCTGTCTCAGATCGAGCTCTCGACCCTGGCGGAGACGCGTCTGCGCGACCGGCTCGCGAAGCTGCCGGGGGTCGCCGAGGTCTGGCTCGCCGGCGAGCGTCGCTACGCGATGCGCTTGTGGATCGACAATACGCGCCTCACTGGGCAGGGGCTGACGATCGCCGACGTGGCGGCGGCGCTGAAGCGCGAGAACGTCGACATCCCGTCGGGGCGCATCGAGGGCAGCAACCGCGAGTTCACGGTGCGCACGCCGGGTGAGATGAAGACCCCGGAGGAGTACGAGTCACTCATCCTGGCCCAGACGAGCTCCGGCCCGGTGCGCCTGCGCGACGTCGGCCGCGCGGAGGTCGGCGCGGAGGACGACCGCAAGCTCGTCGGCTTCAACGGCGTGCCGGCCATCGCGCTCGGCATCGTGAAGCAGTCGAAGGCGAACACGCTCGACGTCGCGAACGCGGTGCGCCGGGAGCTCGTGGTGCTCGCGAGCGAGCTGCCGGACGGCGTACAGACCAATCTCGCCTTCGACTCCTCGATCTTCGTGCAGCGCTCGATCGAGGACGTGAGCCGCACGATCTTCGAGGCGATCGTCCTGGTCGTCGTGGTGATCTACCTGTTCCTGCGCAGCGCGCGCGCGACGCTCTTGCCAGCGGTGGCGATCCCGGTCTCGATCATCGGCACGTTCGCGGTGCTCCATGCGCTCGACTTCTCGATCAACACCCTGACACTGATGGGTGTCACCCTGGCGATCGGGCTCGTGGTCGACGACGCGATCGTCGTGCTCGAGAACATCACGCGCTGGATCGAGCAGGGTACGCCGCGCATGGAAGCGGCGCGCCGCGGCATGAACGAGATCCTGTTCGCGGTGATGGCCGCAACTGCGTCGACGGTGGCGGTGTTCCTGCCGCTCGCCTTCCTCACCGATACGACCGGGCGCCTGTTCCGCGAGTTCGGCGTGACCGTCGCTGCGGCCGTCGCGATCTCGGGCTTCGTCGCGATCACGCTCACCCCGGCGCTCGGCGCGCGCGTGCTCAGCGCGCACGGCGGCGAACACGGCTTCAAGGCGCTCTTGGCGCGCGGCTTCGACCGCATCTCGAGCGCGTACACGGCCACGCTCCGGGTCGCGCTCGCGCGCCCGGTCACGGTCGTGGCGATCGGCGGCGCGTGGGTGGCGCTCGGCTTCGTGTTGCTCGCGGTGATCCCGCGCGAGTTCGTGCCCGCCGCCGATCGCGGCGTCGTGCTCTCGTTCGTGCGCGCGCCCGAGGGCAGCACCATGGACTACACGGCGCGCTACCAGAAACAGATCGAGAAGATCGTGCTCGCCACGCCGGAGGTCGCGAAGAGCTTCTCGGTCGTGTCACTCGGCATGGGCGGCCCGGGGCTCGTGAACGAAGGGGTGCTCTTCACGTCGCTGAAGCTCTGGGAGGACCGCGACCGCTCGCAGCAGGCGATCGTCGAGGAGTGGCGCGGGAAGTTCGCGAACATCGCCTGCGTGCAGGCCTTTCCCGTGAATCCCGACGCGCTCGGCCAGAGCCTGCGCTCCTCGCCGGTGTCACTCGTCGTGGAGGGCCCCGACATCTACGAGGTCGCGCGCTACGCCGACCAGATCGCGCACCGCGCGCAGGGAATTCCCGGGCTCGTCAACCTCCAGTCGGATCTCTTGATCAACAAGCCGCAGCTCGAGGTCGCGATCGACCGCAACCGGGCGAGTGACTTGGGCGTGTCGGCGCGCGACATCGCCTCGACCTTGCAGATTCTGCTCGCCGGCCAGGAGCTGTCGACGTTCAAGAAGGACGGCCAGACCTACAAGGTGATGGTGCAGCTCGAGCAGGCGGACCGCTCGGACCCGCGCGCCGTGCTGCGCGCCTACGTGCGCAGCTCATCCGGGCGACTCATGCCGCTCGCATCGTTCGTGGACGTGCGTGAGTCAGTCGCGCCGCGCGGCCTGCCGCACTTCGACCGCATCCGCTCCGCCACGATCAGCGGCAATCTCGCCGAGGGCGCGGCGCTCGGCACGGTGCTCGAACGGATCGCCGAGACCGCCAAACAAGTCTTGCCGGAAGGGAAGGGCTACAAGGCGGTCTTCTCGGGCGACTCGGAGCAGTTCTACGCTTCGGGGAACGCGCTCTTGTTCGCGTATCTGCTCGCGATCATCGCGGTGTATCTCGTGCTCGCGGCGCAGTTCGAGAGCTTCCTGCACCCGATCACCATCCTGGTCGCGGTGGCGCTCTCCTTCACCGGCGCGCTCGTCGCGCTGCTGGCGGTGGGCTCGACCTTGAATCTGTTCAGCCAGATCGGGCTCGTGATGCTCGTCGGGCTCGTGACCAAGAACTCGATCCTGATCGTCGAGTTCGCGAATCAGCTCCGCGGGCGCGGCATGGGCCCGCGCGAGGCCGTATTCGAGTCCTCGCGCATCCGCTTCCGCCCGATCCTGATGACCGCGCTCGCGACCATGGCCGGCATCCTGCCGATCGCGATCGGCAGCGGTGCCGGCGGCGAGTCACGCGCCCCGCTCGGCATCGCGGTCGTGGGCGGCGTCGGCTTCTCGACCGTACTCACGTTCATCGTCGTGCCGGTGGTATATCTCGGGTTCGAGACCTTGCGAGAGAGGGTGGTGCGGCGATTGGTTCGCGAGTCACCTGGCGCGGCCGAGAACGCAACTGCCGTTGCTTCCAGCTGAGTGCCACTACTCCACGCCCTCGATCGGCGCGAGCAGATCTTCGAGGAAGAAGGCCGAGAGCGCGGCGCGCCCGCTGAGGCCGGCCTTCCCGTAGAGCGCGCGGGTCTGCACGCGCACGGTGCGGTCACTGGTCGCGCGCACCGTCGCGATCTCCTTCAAGCTGAGTCCCTTCAACAGCAGGAGCGCGACCTCGCGTTCGGCCTCGGTCAGGTTCCAGCGCGAGAATTGCACTTCGATCGCCTCGCCGAGGCCGTTCAGGAAGGTGCGCGCTTCGCCGCGCCAACGCTGGCCCTGCGCGCGCGCGAGCTCGAGGTCGTGAATCAAGTTGTGCTGCTCCTCCTGCTGCCGGCGAGATACCCCGAAGAGAATAATCACGCCGACGCTAGTGAGCACGCTGGGGACGATGTCGAGCAGCTCGAAGGCCATGTCCGCCGCGGACATGTGCGGCTCTTCGCGCAGCTCGAGCAAGAGATACAGGCCGACCCCCGCGATCACGGCGAGAATCGCCAAGACGCGCTCGCGAAGTCCGATCAAGCCCAAGCCGCCTCCCCGCGGCGCGTACGAGCGCCGGCGTCATTCTAGGGTTGCGGCAGCATGGAGCAGCGCTTGTCAAAATTGCAGTCGACGAGCTGAGTGACCGCGCCGGTGCCCAAGTCGATCTCCAGGAAGTCGCCGATGCCGGCCACGTAGAACTTGTGCTCGACCGAGTCGGGCTCGAGGGGCGAGAAGTCGCGCGTGACGACGCAATTCGCGTTCGCGCACAGCAGATCTGCAAGCGCCTGCGGCACGAACTGATCGAGCTCGGCGCTCTGTCCGAACTTGTAGGTCGTGCTCAGCACCTCGCCGACATCCTCGGCGTTGCCCAGATCGAACTCCTGTCGGTAGAGCGCGCCGACCGTTGGCGCCGCGAGGAACAGGATCCCCGTCTGCGCCCCTTCTCGCCCCGCCTTGAACGAGCCCTCGTTACCCACCAATTCGGGCACGCGCGGATCGTCACCGTCGAAGCTCTCGTACTGCTTGGCCTCCTCGCCGCAGTAGAAGACGTCGCCGCTCTTCGCCTGCGCAAACCAGTCGTTCGTGTCCTCGGTGAGATCGCCGTCGGTCGTGACGACATCGTGCGCGACGATGCAGGTCACCCCCGAGATCAGCTTGGTGGAGCTCGCGAGCTCCAGCGTGTCGACCTCGGTGCCGCTGTGGTAGACCCACTGGTTCCCAATCGCGATCGGGAAGAGGGGATTGGGGTGCGTCAGCTGCTTGAAGTCGGCGTCGAAATTATTGGGATCGAAGGAAGGTTCGTAGCGCGCCTCCCCCAGTTTGTTGCAGAGGTCGCGCCGAGCCGCGCGCTGATCCTTGCAGCTTTGCGTGGCGTCGTGCCGCGCGGATTTCGCGTCGTCGATGCACTGGCCTCGCGCGACCTCGTCCGAGATGTTCGTGCAGATGCCGAGGGCAGTATTCAGGTCGTCGCGCACGGCGTTCTCACAGGCATCGAACGCCGACGCCGTCGTTGACGAGCAGAATTTCTGACCGGCAGAAGCGCCGAGCGGCGCCAGAAGGATCAGGAGCACGAGAAGCGGCGCGCTGCCACGCCCATGTCGATTCGCCATCTGAATTCTCCCCTCGATGTATGAGCGGGCCTGTGCCGCGAGTTCGTTCTCTGGTTCGATTCGGCGTGGACGCTGGACTCGGGATTCAATGCGAGCCATAGGCCTTTTGGCGTACGACCCGGACGTTCGCGCCCACTCGGATGCATTGCCGGATTCCAGTCTCTCGTTTAACCTGGGAGCCATGTCAGAGCACCGCTTCGGTCCGCCGCCCAAGTCGGACTTCGAGCTCACGCCTACACCGGGTGAGGTCGCGTTCTTCCGCGAGAACGGCTTCCTCGTGGTCGAGCGCATCACGACGGACGAGGAGATCGCGTGGCTGCGCGGGATCTTCGAGTTCATCTTTTCGGCGGAGCAGGCCGCCGGGCGCGGCGCACCGGTCGACCGGTCTGGCACCCGCGACAGCTCCGAGCCGCTGACCTTGAGCCAGGCGTTCTTCCCGGAGGTCCGTTTCCGGGACTTGCTCGAGACGACTCACTGGCGCAACGCGAAGCGCTACGCGTCCGCGCTCCTCGCCATTCCCGAGGCGGAGCTCACGAGCTGGGGGCACATGATCCAGAAGCCGCCGGGCGGGCGCGCCGCACTGTGGCATCAGGACCACGCGTACTGGGATCCCGAATTCGACTACCAGGCGCTCGGCGTTTGGCTGCCGATGCACGACGTCTCGGTCGAGATGGGCGCGATGCAGTTCATTCCCGGTTCGCACAAACGCGGACTGCTGCCGCATTGCCACGCGGACAAGCCGGAAGCGAACGTGCTCACGGTGCGGGAGCCGGTCGACGAGTCACTCGCCGTCGCGTGCCCGCTGCCGCTCGGCGGAGCCACGTTCCATCACAACGAGACCTTGCACTACACCGCGCCGAATACGACCGACCGACCGCGGCTCGCCTATCCGATGGAGTTCCAGTCCAAGCCGCGCTGGCGCGAGGTGCCGCGGGACATGCCGTGGGTGGAGGAGCGTCGCGCGGTGACTGGCAAACCGCCGATGGCCTACGTCGCGGATGGGGAGTTCATCCGCCTCTAGGCGCGGCGCTCGCGACTCACACGCGCACGCTCAGCTCGAAGCCGCCCTCGAACGGCAGGGTCAGCGTGCGCAGGCGATTCTTCGGGTCGTTCACGAACGAGAAGTAGTCGCGGTAGGCGTCACGGAACTGTGTCGTGTTGTCCGCGACCACGATCGCTCCGGGGCGCAGCGCGGGCGATACGAGCTCGAGCGCGGGCCGCGCCATCGGCGTCCAGATGTCGAGCAGCATGAAGTCGACCGAGCCGCCGACGTCCTCGAGCGTTTCGAGCAAGTCGCCTTCGCGCAGATCGATCCACTCGCTGAGGCCGGACTCGGCGAAGTGCGCGCGCGCGGCCTTGGCTTTCTCGCGCTCGTACTCGGTGCCGATCACGACGCCGGCGCCGCCGCCCTCGCGCAGGTTGTCGCGCACCGCCGCCGCGAGATACAAGGTCGAGACGCCGAACGACGTCCCGGCCTCCACGACGCGCTTCGCGCGCAGCGCGCGGCACAGCTGATAGCAGAGCTCGGCCTTGTCGCGGTCGAGCGCCACGAGTTTGTCGCTCATGAACTGGTGCGTTCGGTCGTCGAAGCCGTTCCAGTCGAGCGTGCCCTCGCGGGCGCGCGTCGTGAAGTATGTCGTGAGCGCTTCGTTCTGGTCCGTGCTCCGGGCGTGCAGTCGGTCCAAGAAGGCTTCCAGCTTCGGGTCGTTCAGCAGGCTCATGCGCGGAGGCTACGAGGTCGCGCGGCGCCGCGCTGTCGATGGAACGCCGATCCCTGTCGCGTGTGCGCCAAGTCGATTGACAGGCGCTCGACCGCGAGCGGACGATGCCCCGATGCGCCCGAAGCTCAGCAAGCAGGGGGACCGGGTGCTCGTCGAGGTGCACGTGGTCCCGCGCGCCTCGAAGACCGCGCTCGTGGGCGTGCACGACGGGCGCCTCAAAGTCTCCCTGGCCGCGCCGCCGGTCGACGGCGCTGCGAACGCCGCGCTCGTGGCGTTCTTCGCCAAAGCGCTCGCCCGCCCCAAGCGCGACGTGGAGCTGGTTCGCGGCGAGACGGGCCGGAGGAAGACTCTGGCGATCCGCGGCGTGACCGTCGAGGCGTTGCTCGCGCTGCTGGACGCGGCCGACTAGCCCGCGCGCACCGCTCATGGAATCTGCGCCATGTTACAAGTAGGCGCCCACGCGGCCAGGGGAGTCTCGCGATGGCGACGCTGCAGGTCGACAATCCGTTCACACTCGAGCTCGCGTGCGAGGTGCCGCTCGCGGAGTGGAGTGAGATGCAGCGCGTGCTCGACCGAGCCCGCGAGGCTGCCAAGCTCGCCGAGGCGATGCCGCTCGCCGCGCGGAAGCAGCTGGTCGAAGGCGCGGTCGCGCACCTGGAAGCGCGGAGCGATGCGATCGCGCGCGCGATCAGCGCGATGATGGGGAAGCCGCTCGCGCAGGCGGCCGCTGAGCTGCGCACTCTGGCGTCGCGCGCGCGCACGATGATCGCGCTCGCCGACCGAGGGCTCGCGGCGATCGACGCGGGCGGAGACGACGGCATCGCGCGGCGCATCCTGAAGGTTCCGCTCGGGGTCATTCTCGACCTGCCGGCCTGGAACTACCCCCTGCTCACGGCGGTGAACGTGGTCATGCCCGCGGTGTTGGCCGGAAATGCCGTGATCGTGAAGCACTCGCCGCGCTCGCCGCTGTGCGGGCCGATGTTCGCGGAGGCGTTCCGCGCGGCCGGCGCGGATCCACGCATCGTCCAGTCACTCGACTGCACGCACGAGCTCTGCGAGCGGATGGTCGGCGACGCGCGCGTCGACCACGTGGTGTTCACCGGCTCGGTGTACGGCGGTACGCGCATCAGTCACGCCGCGGCCGGGCGGTTCGTTTCGATCGGCTACGAGCTCGGCGGCAACGACCCGGCGTACGTCGCGGCGGACGCGGACCTCGCGCGCAGCGTGGACGGGCTGGTCGACGGCGCGATGTACAACGCGGGCCAGAGCTGCTGTGCCGTCGAGCGCGCGTATGTACACGCGAGTCACTACGCCGACTTCGTGACCGGCGCGAAGCAGCTCGCCGAGGCGTACGTGCTCGGCGATCCGCTGGCCGCCGAGACCACGCTCGGCCCGATTGCGCAGCCGCAGCACGTCGCCGAGCTCGAGGCGCTCGTGAAGGACGCCGTGGGGCGCGGCGCGAAGCTCGTCACCGGCGGGAAGCGAGCTTCGGTCGGCGGGCGCGGCCGTTTCTTCGAGCCCACCGTCCTCGCGGACGTGACGAGCGACGCGGAGCTGATGCGCGTCGAGCAGTTCGGCCCGATCCTCGCCGTCGCGCGAGTCAGCTCGGACGAAGAAGCGCTCGCGCGCATGAACGACTCGGTCTTCGGGCTCACCGCCAGCGTGTGGACCGCGGACCGCGAGCGCGCGGAGCGCTTCGGCGCGGCGCTCCGCTTCGGCACGGTGTTCATGAACCGCTGCGACTTCGGTGACCCGCTCCTCCCGTGGAGCGGCGTGGGTCAATCCGGCCGCGGTCACGGCATGAGCCTGCTCGGCTTCGACTCACTCACGCGCCCGCGCAGCCTGCACTTCAGGAAGTGACACCCGCCTAGGCCGTGCTCGAGCACCGCGATCAGATTCGACTCGAGGCGACGCATCGGCGGGCTGGTACACGCCGGTCGTCCGCGACGAACAGGCCGCCGGTCAGGGTTTGCGGAGCCCCGGCCGATCCGAACGCTCATGCTGTTCAAGCGACTGCTCTGCGTGGCGCTCGTTCCGTACGTGGCCTGGCTCGTGTTCGCGTACCGCTGGCACTTCCTCGACGGCGCGAACCTGCTCTTCCACGAGGGCGGGCACGTCATATTTCTGCCGTTCGGAATGACCCTGCACATGCTCGGCGGCACGATCGGCCAGCTGTTCTTTCCGGCGGCCTGCGCATTTCACTTCTACCGCGAGGAACGGCCGTTCGAGGCGTGGATCTGCGGGCTGTGGTTCGCCGAGAGCACGATGTACATGGCCGAGTATCTCGGCGACGCGAAGGCGATGGTCCTGCCGCTCGTCGGCGGCGACATCCACGATTGGCATTGGCTGCTCGGTCGCATGGGTCTCGTCGACTACTGCAAGCCGATCGCGCTCGTGATCCACGCGTTCGCGTCGCTGCTCGCGATCGGGTGTCTCGGTATGGCGGCGGCGCTTGCGTTCGGATGGGCCCCGCGGCCGGAAGACGAACGACTCCACGCGGACTGAGTCCGCCCGCGATCTGCCACACTGTCGGGCGATGTCCGCCCCCGGCGACTTCTCGCACATCCCGACGATCGACGTCCGCGAGCTCATCGGCCACGGTCCAGGTCGGTTCGCCGTGGCGGCTCGGATCGGGCAGGCGTGCCGCGAGAGCGGCTTCTTCTACGTCGTCGGGCACGGCGTCGACGAGGGGCTGCAGCGGCGCTTGGCCGAGGAGAGCCGGCGCTTCTTCGCCCAAGACCTCGACGCCAAGCTGCGTATCCGGATGGCGCTGGGCGGGCGCGCATGGCGCGGCTACTTCGCGGTCGGCGACGAGCTGACCTCGGGGAAGCCCGATCAGAAGGAAGGGATCTACTTCGGTGGCGAGCTCGCCGCGGACGATCCGCGCGTGCGCGCGGGCACGCCGCTGCACGGTCCGAACCTGTTTCCGCGCGAGCCCGCGGGGCTGCGCGCGGCGGTGCTCGACTACATGCAGGCGATGACTCGACTCGGACACCGTCTGGCCGCCGGGCTCGCGCTCGCGCTCGATCTCCCCGAGTCGTATTTCGCGGAGCGCTACACCGCGGAGCCACTCACCTTGTTCCGCGTCTTCAACTACCCGGCGGCGCGCGACCCGACACTCTGGGGTGTCGGCGAGCACACGGACTACGGGCTTCTGACGATGCTCCTGCAGGACGACTCGGGCGGGCTCGAGGTGCGCTCGCGCTCGCGCTGGGTCGCTGCGCCGCCGATCCCCGGCTCGTTCGTCTGCAACATCGGCGACATGCTCGACCGCATGACGCGTGGCCTGTTCCGCTCGACGCCGCACCGCGCGCGAAACCCGGCGCCGCGCGACCGGCTGTCGTTCCCGTTCTTTTTCGATCCAGCCTGGACGGCGCGCGTTCAGCCGATCGACCTGGCGCCCGAGCTCGTTCCGCCCGACGACAGCGCGAACCGGTGGGACCGCGCGAGCGTGCACGCGTTCGACGGGACCTACGGCGACTACCTGCTGGCGAAGGTCGGGAAGGTGTTTCCGGAGCTGCGCTCGGCGCTGCTCTAGTCGCCGTCTCCTCCGAGAGACACTCGGAGCTCGCCCGGTCCCGTCCAGCGGACAGTGACTCCCTCGCGCCGCTGGCGCCGGCGCCGCGCAGCGCGCGCGCCTGGAACGCGCGTTGCAATTCGCGCCTGCGCACGCACGGAGCGAACCCAAGCGAAGGAGTCATCGCCATGTGGACCAAGGACACGGGCCCGATCAATTGCATCATTCCGCCGCACGTCTTGAAGGAGATCGCGGAGCGAGGCACGTCGCAGCACCAGCGCGAGGCCGCGTTCAGGACGCTGCTCTCCAGCGCCCGCATTCGCGGGCGACGCGACGTCCGAGCGACGCTCGTGGGTCTCTCGGGTGCGGCGACCGGCCAGTGCCGGCGCACGATCTACGACGCCCAGCACAAGTTCGAGGACAGCGGTCTCTTGCTGCGGGGCGAGGACGGAGAGCCGACCAACGACGTCGACGCCGACGCCGCATACGACAACCTCGGCTACACGTACGAGTTCCTGCGCGCGGCGTTCGCCCGGAACTCGATCGACGGGCAGGGCGGGCGGCTCGATGCGGTCGTCCACTACGGTCAGGACTTCAACAACGCGCTGTGGAACGGTCGAGTCATGATCTTCGGCGATGGCGACCGCGACCTGTTCGCGGGCTTCGCGCGCTCGCTCGACGTGACCGCTCACGAGCTCGCGCATGGAATCACCGAGCACACCGCGGGACTCGAGTACCACGGCCAGTCGGGCGCGCTGAACGAGTCGTTCTCGGATGTGGTCGGATCGCTGGTGAAGCAGTGGCACTTGGGCCAGCTCGCGAATCAGGCGGATTGGCTGATCGGAGCCGACATCTTCACTCCCGGCAAGTTCGGCGACGCGCTGCGGTCACTCAAGGATCCGGGGACCGCCTACCCGTCGGATCCGCAGCCCAAGCACATGTCGCAGTACAAGCACATGACCGACGACGAGGATGGTGACTGGGGCGGCGTTCACATCAACTCGGGGATACCGAACCACGCGTTCTACCAACTCGCGATTTCGCTCGGCGATCGTGCGTGGGATACGGCGGGCGTGATCTGGTACGAGAGCCTGAAGCGCCTCTGGCCGACGGCGAACTTCGAGGACTGCGCGGGCGTGACCTGTGCCGTCGCGGGGCAGCAGTTTGGCGCGAGCGTGCAGCAGCTGGTCGCGGCGGCCTGGGACGCGGTCGGCGTGAAGCTGCCGGCGACGGTCATGCCCCGGGGGACGAGCGGCGCGACCCGATCTGCGCCAAACGAAAACGGCTCGCTGGAGGCGCTCGTGCAGCGCATCGATCGCCTCGAGCGCGACCTGCGCGCGCTGAAGGGCTGACGTACGCTGCTCGAGCATGAAGGTCAGCGTGCAACAAGTCGGCGGGATCGCCCCGCTGAACCTCGGTGAGCTGAAGGCCCGACAGGAAGGTCTCTCGTCCTCTCCAGCCGAGCTCGACGGCGACGCGCTCTCGGAGCCCGAGCGAGCGGAGCTCGTTCGCCTCGTCGACGCGGCGGCGCACGCGACTTCGCCCGCGAGCACGCAGCGCGTGGCCGACCGTTCAGGTCACCGGATCACGATCCGCGATCGCGATCGGACTCAGGTGATCTCGGCTGCGTCCGCGGGCATGGCGCCCGAGGTGGCGCGCTTGCTCGAATGGATCCTGTCCCGCGCCAAGCGCTGAGGAGTGGAGCGGCGAGACGGGTGGGCGGCGTGCTAGCGTACGGCTCGCTTCGTCTTGGGCGATTAACTCAGCGGTAGAGTACTACCTTCACACGGTAGGAGCCCCGAGTTCGAATCTCGGATCGCCCACCAGTCAGCTCGCCGCGCTCACCAGCGCATCGATGATCCCGTTGTAGAGCCCGGTGAGCATGCGGCGCACGGAATCCTCGGGCGCGCCCTTCGCGACCCAGTTACTGCCCCACTCGATCGCGCAGCCGCCGTCCGGTCCGTCGTTCAGCGTGACGACCGCGCAGTAGTGCTCGATCGGCAGCGAACACGGCGCGACGATCGAGTAGGAGATGAGCCGGCCCTCGAGCGCGGCCTCGAGTCGCTCGACCATCTCGCCCGGAACGCCCTTCGCCTTCACGCGGCGCACCGCGCCGACCCCGCTGCCCTCGAGCGTGCACGACTCGACGGCTTCACCCATCAGTTTTCCGATCGCGCCGAAGTCCGCGAGAAGCGAGTAGATCTTGGCGCGCGCGACCGGGACCGTTCGTTCGACGAGAGCTCCGTAGGCCATACGGAACCTTTTACAGGATCCGGGCCTCGAGCTTCAACGCCTCGTGGCCGCGGGGGCGGGCCGGCGCAGCTGGATGCTCGTGACTCGCAGCGCGGCGAGGTGGCGCCAGCGGCGCGCCTCGGCGCGCTTGCCGGCGGCGTCCCAGTGGTGCGCGAGCAGGTCCGCGTGCTCGCCGAGGCGGTCCTCGTGGAGCTCCTGTAGCGCGCGCGCCACCGCCTCGTGTCGGGCCGCGCGGACCTCCTGGAGCTGCGAGCCGTACGCGACCTCTTGGGTGAGCGGGTGCTTGAACGCGAAGTGACTCGCGCCGTCGGGGTGGATCAGATCCGCGCGCTCGAGCGTGCGCAGCGCTTCCGGCAGCGCGGCCGCGTCGTCGCCGAGAACTATGCGGAGCAGCGGCTCCTCGAAGCGCTTGCCGGCGACCGCGGCGACCTGCAGCACGCGCTTCGCGCCGGCGGGCAGCGAGTCGACGCGCGCCGTCAGCAGCGACTGCACCGTCGCCGGAATCCGGATCTCCTCGACCTCGCGCACCAGGCGCATGCCGTTGCGCTCGCGCGCGAGCGCCCCCTGCTCGACGAGCGCCTGCACGATCTCCTCCGCGAACAGCGGGTTGCCGGCGGCGCGCGCGTTCACGAGCGCACACACCTCGCTGAGCGCGGGGTCGGCGCCGACCAGCCCGCGCAGCAGGGAGTCACTCGCTTGGGCCGAGAGCGGCGCGAGCTCGATCCGCTCGAAGTAGGACGCGCTCATCCACGGCGCCTCGTACTCGGGTCGTGCGTTCAAGAGCAGCAAGGTGCGCGTGAATCCGACCGCGTCGGCCAGCCGCGCGAGGAACGCCTCGCTCTCGGCGTCGATCCACTGCACGTCGTCGAGCAACAGCACGGTCGGCTCGCGCGCGCTCTGCGCTTGGACGAGACCGCAGGCGAGCGCGAACAGGCGATCGCGACGCGCGGCGGGCGGAAGCGCGGGCAGCTCGTGCTTCGCGTGCGCGAGGCCGAGAAAGTGCAGCACGAGCGCGTGGTCCTGGTCGGAGGCGGAGCGCACTCGCTTCAGGTGGGCGCGCACCAGTTTTCGACTCGCCGCCGGCCGCTGGCTCATTGAGATTCCGAAGAAGCTGCGCAGCAGATCGCGCAGCACCGCGAAAGCGAGCGTGCGACCGTGCGACGGACAATGCGCCTCCGCGACGGCGATCTTCTGCGCGCGCCAGCGCGAGATGCTGTCGTGACACAGCCGGCTCTTGCCGACACCGGGTGAGCCGAAGACGCCGACTACGCGACCGTCGCCCGACACGGCGCGGGCGAGCGCGCGCTCGAGCGCCGCGACCTCCGGCTCGCGACCCACGAAGCGCGAAAAGCCCCGAACGCGCGACGCCTGAATGCGGGAACGGGCGCGGCCCGCGCCGACGAGCACGAACGTCTTGACCGGCTCGCGCACGCCCTTCACGCGCACCTTGCCGATCGGCTCGAGCTCGAAGTACTCGGCGACCAGCGCCGCCGTGTGTCCGGTCAGATAGATGCGCCCTGCCACGGCGTTCTGCTGCATGCGCGCGGCGAGCCCGACCGTGTGACCCTGCGCGGTGTAGTCCATGCGCAGGTCGTCGCCGATCGCGCCGACCACCACCTCGCCCGAGTTCAACCCGACGCGCACGCTGAAGCGGAGTCCGGTCGCCTGGCGCAGCTCGGCGGCGAACTCACGCACTTGCTCGGCGATGGCGAGCGCCGCGTGGCAGGCGCGCTGCGCGTGATCCTCGTGGGCGATCGGCGCGCCGAACAGCGCCATCACGCCGTCCCCCGTGTACTGATTGATCGTCCCCTCGAAGCGGTGGATGGCGTCTGCCAGGAGCGCGAAGAATCCGTCCAGGACGCGGTGCCAGGCCTCGGCGTCGACGCGCGCGGCGAGCCGCATCGAGTCCTTCACGTCGACGAACAGGACCGTGACCTGCTTGCGCTCGCCCTCGAGCGCGCTCCGCGAGCGCAGGATCTTCTCGGCGAGGTGGTTGGGCGTATAGGTTCGGGGCTGTGTCATCTCGAGCTCGAAGCTGCGGATGATACTGCCCGTGGAACGAACAGCACTCGCCTGCGAAGCGAGCAGCGGGCCGTGCCGGAGCTCGCTGTTTCGGGCGCGGTTCGGGGCACGCTTCTTGCCCCGACACAGAAATGGTCCGCCGTCTGCCGCGAGATCCCTGGTTGAAGTAGTCTGCCGAAGTGTCCACTGAGTCACTGCGCGCGAGTACGGTCGATGCGGACATCGAGCTGCTGAGCGCGGCGCTCGACACGGCCATCGCCCGCACATCCTGGCGACGGTCCGGCGGCGCCGCAGTCCGTGGGTGGACGTGCTCTCGCACGCGCAGATCGAGTTCCTGCGCCGACTCGCGCAGGCGAGCAGCGATGCCGAGCGCGAGCGCTTGCTCGGTGCGCTCTTTACCACGATAAACGGCATCGCGGCGGGACTGCAGACCGCGGGCTAAGTCGCGCGCCAGCTCCATTGCCAGAGGAGCGCCGCGACCGCGGCCGCGCTCGCCACTGACGATGCGGCGATGAGCGCGAACGCGAGTCGCTCCTGCCATGCCTTCGCCGTGAGTCCTGCGCCCGCGATCGGGAGCGTGCGTCCGGTGCCGTAAATTGCCGCGATGAGCAGCCCGACCCAGAGTCCGTAGAGCGAGATCCAGAGCATGTGTGCGATCGCTCTGGCCCAGCCGTCCGAGAGAGTCAGTCGGCCACCCACGAGGCCAAGCGCGATCAGCGCGAGTCCGCTCTGGATCGCGGCCACGTGCGCCGAGAGGCCGATGCGCGGGCTGCGGAACAAGGGGATGGCGAAGCCGCCCATGAGCCCGAGCAGGAAGAGTAGGGTCCCGGTGTAAGCCAACAGTCCTTGAAGCCCCTCGCTCATCCCAGGTCTCCTCGTCTAATATAGACTTGGAGTCGCTAATAACAGACTCGCGGTCGGTATGTCAAGGCGATCCCAGGCGGAGCGGAGCGAGGCGACGATCGAGGCAATCGAGCGCGCTGCGCGCAAGCTGTTCAGCGCGCGCGGCTTCGATGCCACCAGCATTGACGACGTCGCGTCGCGGGCCGGGGTCGCGAAGGGCGCGGTGTACCACCACTTCGCCTCGAAGCAGGAGATCTTCGCGCGCGTGCTCGACCAGATACAGAGCGAACTCGCCGCGCTGCCCGCGCCGCCCGCGAGCCGGCGACTCACCAACTCGCTCGACCTGATCGCCGACGCGGTGCTCCGCTATCTGCTGGCCGCAAGTGAGCTCAACGTCCGGCGCATCCTGCTGATCGACGGACCTGCGGTGGTCGGCTGGCAGAAGTGGCGCGAGATCGACGCGAAATATTTCGGCGCCGGCACACGGGTGGCGATCGCGCATGTGTTGGGCAAGAAGGCCACGGACCGCGAGGTCGACGCGCTCGCTCATCTGGTGCTCGGCGCGGTCATGGAAGCGGCGCTCGTATGCGCGAGCGCAGAAGATCCCAAGCAGAGCGCACACGAAGCGACCGCCGGCTTGCGCCGCCTGCTCGAGGGGCTCGTCGTCTGATGCCGCGGACGCTGGACGTGCTCAGAGTGCTAACGCGAGTCAGCCACTCTGGCGGCGCTTCGCGCCCAGCGCGCCAGCGGCGAGCAGGCAAAGGGCGGCGACACCGGCGTGTGTCGAGGACGCGGACTCGGGAGCGAACTCGATGATGCCGCGGAACCGGCGGGCCTCGTTGTGCCCGTCGTTCCAGAGACCGGGGCCTCGGAAGTCGTTCGTATTGACGTAGTCCTCGCCGTCGCCGATGCCGCCCCCGTTGTTCGGCTCGCCCGGCGCCCAGTTCGTGTACGTGACGGGGTCGCCGTTCACCCAGGTGAACTCGCCTTCGACGTCGCGGTCCGTGAGCCCGATCCAGAGCGGCTCCTTGCCGCCGAAGAGTGTGACCAGGAGCTGTTCCTCCTCCGCGCTGTTGATGGCGACGAGGTGTCCGCCCAGGGAGGCTGCCTCATCCTCGGCCTGCGTCCAGAAGAGCCCCGGGCTCGTGAGCGCGTACCTCGAGCTTCGCGCGCAATCGCTAAGCGCGAGGGCGAACGCGAGCGCAGTTAGTGCGGAGGCAAAGACTCTCGTCGTGATGAGTCGCTCCCCTCCGAGGCTTCGACCAAAATACCACAGTCAGAGAGTCACACCTGAAGAAACTACAGGCGCTTTTTGGAACCGGACGGTGGAATCCCTGGCGAAGCGCGGTAGTCGCAATCGCGATCACCGTTCCGAGGGCCGCGAAGACGTCGCCTTCGTCGGGTCCGGGGGCCCCTTTCGCATCGGCCCCGGGCGGGACAGAATGGCGTGCATGCGGAGGGCACGACCATGATTCGCTGTAACGGGGTTCACCATCTCGCGATCAGCACGGCGGACATCAAGGCGCAGATCGGGTTCATGAGCGACGTGCTGGGCATGCAGCTCGTGGCGCTCTACTGGATGCACGGCGTCGAAGGCGCGTGGCACGGGTTTCTGAAGCTCGACGATCGCTCGTATCTGGCGTTCGTGCAGACGCCGGCGATTGCGAAGATCGAGCGACAGCTAGGTGTGTCGCACTCGGGCAGTCCGGGCGGGCCGTCCGCGGGAGGAACCATGCAGCACCTCGCGTTCAACGTGGATACCTACGCGGAGCTGCTCGCCTACCGCGACCGCATCCGCTCGCGCGGCCTGACCGTGATCGGCCCGATCCACCATGGGCTATGTGACTCGATCTACTTCGCGGGGCTCGAGGACCTGTCGCTCGAGATCGCAACTTCCGAGCAGGCGATCGACGGCCGCGCGTGGATCGACCCCGAGGTCGTCGCGCTCGCGAACATCTCGCCCGCCGAGCTCGCGCGCTTCCGCGCGCCCGAGCCGGTGTCACAGAGTGGCGGCAAGCGCGCGCAGCCGCCGATCGATCGCTCGAAGCCGATCATGCGCGGCTGGCCGCCGGGCGTGTACGAGCAGCTCGTCTCGCTACCCGACGAGGAGCTCAGTGAGCGCATGAGCGAGACCGAGCCACCCGTGAAGGTCGAGAGCTAACGCCTAGCCGTCGCGCGCCGGGAGTGTTCACTCGCTCGGTGGAACCGCCTCGAAGTCCTGGAGCGCGAGGCGCCGGGTGCGCCACCAGTACTGGAACGTGAAGTAGGGCCAGAGCGTCCCGTTGTAGCCGTCCGCGTCCATGTACCAGCTGTGACAGCCGGAGCTCCACACCGAACGGCGCATGCGGCGCTGTAGGTTCGCCGTGAACCTCGCTTGCGCGGACTCGAGCACGTCGAGGAACGCGAGCTTGCGCCGGCGTACGGTCTGGATCGCCTGCAGCGCGTGCCGCCCCTGCGCCTCGATCATGAAGATCATCGAGTTGTGACCCAGGCCGGTGTTCGGCCCCATCATCAGGAACAGGTTCGGGAACCCATGAACGGTGATGCCGAGATAGCTGCCCGCGCGCGCCTGCACGGCCTCATCGAGGCCTCGGCCAGCGCGTCCGACGATGCGCAGGTTCGTGAGGTAGTCGCCGACCATGAAGCCCGTCGCGCAGACGATTGCGTCCACGGGATGCTCCACGCCGTCGCGCGTCTGGACGCCTTTCGGCGTGACGCGCTCGATTTGCGCGGTGACGAGCTCGACGTTCGACCGCTGCAGCGCGGCGTAGTAGTCGTTCGAGAGCAGGATGCGCTTACACCCGAGTGTGTAGTTCGGAGTCAGCTTCTCGCGCAGGTCGGGGTCGTGTACCTCGTGCGCGAGGTAGCGGCGCAAGAAGCTCTCGAGCAGCTTCAACAAGCCCGGATTGACGACGAAGCCGACCGCCATCAACTCCGCGGTCCAGTAGAGGCGCGCGCGGTGCAGCCAGTGGAGCGGGCGGAAGCGGCGGAACCGCTCGCGCCGCGAAGCGGAGATCTCGTGATCCGGCTTCGGCGCGATCCACGGCGCCGTGCGCTGGAAGACTTGCAGCTTCTCGACCGCGCGCGCGATCTCGGGCACGAGCTGAATCGAGCTCGCGCCCGTGCCGATCACCGCGACTCGCTTGCCCGCGAGCCCGAACTCGTGGTCCCAGGCGGCGGAGTGGAACATGCGGCCCTCGAAGCTCTCGCGCCCCGGTATGTCGGGATACGACGGCACGTGCAGCGCGCCGTTGCCAAGCACCAGCGCGCGTGCGCGCATCGGCTCCGCGCCCTCGATGCGCACGGTCCAGGTTCCCGAGCGCTCGTCGAACTCCGCGCCCGTCACTTTTCTGTGGAACTGGATGTGCCGCGCGAGGTCGTACTTCGCGACGCAGTGGCGCAGATACTCCCAGATCTCCTGCTGCGGCGAGAACGCGCGCGACCAATCGGGCTTCGGCTCGAACGAGAAGCAGTACAGGTGCGAAGGCACGTCGCAGGCCGCGCCCGGGTAGGTGTTGTCGCGCCACGTGCCGCCCACGTCGCCTGCTTTTTCGAGGATCGCGAACGACTCGATGCCGGCGCGCTTCAGCAGCACGCCCATGGCGATTCCGGAGAACCCGCTGCCGACGATGACGATCGGGAAGTCGTTCATATTGGCCGATAGTAGTATCGGTGAAACGGATTCGTCAATGGGTACACGCACAAGCCGATTGGGATTTTCGCCTGTTCTCGTTATCGTCACAACATGCCACAGCGAGCTCTGAGCCGCGGCGAGTCGAAGTCGATCACGCGCCGGCGCCTCTTGGACGCCGCCGCGAAGCTTCTGGGCAAGACGGGCTACGGGGAGCTCTCCGCGAGCGCGGTCGCGCGCGCCGCCGACGTCGCGCAGCCGACGTTCTACGTCCACTTTCGTGACAAGGACGATCTGCTGCGCACGCTCGGCGAGGAGCAGATCGGCGTGCTGCGCGGGAAGCTGCGCGCCGCGCGCGAGCGCTTCTTCAAAGGTCACGGGCTCGACGCGGTGCGCGAGAGCTTCCGGCTTCCGCTGGAAGTCTGGATCGAGAATCCCGCGCTGCTGCGCCTCTATGCGCAGGAGCTCTTGCAGCCGACTTCGCCGCTCGGGGAGCTCTCGCGCCAGCTGCGCGCGGAGATCTGCGGCGATCTCGCGGAGGACCTCGTGCGCTTCGGCTTTCGCGCGCGCAGCAAGCGCGAGCGGGAGCGGATCGCGATGATCGCCGAGGCGATGCTCGCGCAGACCGAGGCGCTCGCCGTCGGCCTCGTCGACGGGCGCTTCCAAAGTGTCGAGACGGCCGTCGACGTGCTCACGAGCTTCGCGACGAGTCTGCTCGCCGCCACGAACGACGCGCCCCGCGAGTGACGCCGCTTGCACGCGCCGCCCGTTCCCTGTATCGACTCGATCGTCCGACCCAGTAGCTCAGCTGGATAGAGCGTCTGCCTCCGGAGCAGAAGGTCCGCGGTTCGAATCCGCGCTGGGTCGCCAGCAAAATCGACGGGTTGCGGGCGGTTGGCGAAGAGTCCAGTGCGCCAGCAGTGCGCCAGCCCCGATCGGTCTCGCAGGTCATTCCGCCCTCAGGGAGCGAATGCCTTCCACCTCCGGGGGCTGCCTCCGTCGACGGTCGTCACCTATGGTCACGACCCGCTGCGCTCCGACGGTATCTGGCTCGCCGACGCGCTGAAAGCCGCCGGGCGCGCGGACGCTGCACACACACTACGACGACATGCCGCACGGCTTCCTGATGTTCTCGCGACTCACGAGGCGCGCCGATGAATCGATGGACGAGATCGCGCGAGAGATCGCCAAGTGTTCGCGGATTTGAGAAGATGAGGCCATGTCTCGTCTGCACTTTCGCCTTGTCGCGGTGGCTGTCGGTTCGCTCTGCCTGCTCGCCCCCTTGGAATCGGCGCAAGCGGCTCTCGTCACCTGGTCGTTCGAAGGAACCGTTCGAGACATCCTGAATCCCGAGCGGCTCCCTGGGGCCGTCGGCTCGTTGGGCATTGAGGTCGGGGCGCAGGTCACTGGCCAAGTGCAGATGGAGATGGACACGCCGCCGAGCAACCACATTCCCGGCGCGGCCCAGAACAGCTACGCAGGCGCGGTACGGAACACCGAAGTCACCATCGGTGACTGGTCCATCGTTCAGACGGATCCCGGGAGCGTTCTGGTAATCGGCGAGCTCGATCTCGGCCCCGGTGAGTTCGTCAACGCGCCGATGACGGATCCGGGGACAGGCGTAGCCGCGTCGTTCAGCTTGCAGTTGTCCCAGAACTCGTATCTTTGGAGCTCGACCGCGATGCTCGCGACTCCTCCACCCCTGGATGAGATGAGCCCGTATGGGTTGCACTCGTTTCCCTCCACTTACTTCATCGACGGAACCAAGGTGGAGGTCTCCGCAGGAGGCGCGGGCATCGAGGTCGAGATGAGCTCGCTCGTTCCGGAGCCGCAGGCTTCGGCACTCATGGTGCTCGCGAGTCTGTTGCTCCCGGCAGCTCGTGCCCTGAGGCGAGCGGTGCTATCGAGCGGCCGCGCCGTAGAATGAGACGCTGCGGAACGGTGACCTGCTAGGCGATTTTCGACCCGATTGAATTCTGCGAAAATGGCGTGCGTGAAGGACTGCGGAAAAGTCGCGACGGAGTGCAACAAACGGGTGAAGGACGCGATCGCCTGCTTGACCGCGAGCTACGGGCTGCTGGCCGGCTTTCGGCTGAGGAACGAGTGCGGTCGTTCTCGAGGGGGCAGCGAAGAAGGCCTGCGTGACGGACGTGAAGGCCGCCACGCATGGAGACAAGCTCTCGCTGGACGAGGTCCGGCAGACCGAGCTGGACCACTGTCAGGGCTATGGTGACCTATGCAGCGCCGATTGTGACCAGCCGTAGCTGACGCGGAGAATCCGGCGCCGCTCCTCCGAGCCCTGGTCGTGTGTGGTACGCTGGCCTTCGGCCCCGCCGCTGGGCGCAACCACGGAGGTCATGTTGCGACCCGTCGTGCTGCTCGAGTTCAATGAGCTGTGTCCCGAGCTGATGGCGCGGTTCATCGACGCGGGCCACCTCCCGAACTTTCGGCGCCTCTATCGCGAGTCAGAGGTCTTCACGACGCGCGCGGTGGAATCTCCGCCCGCGTTGGAGCCATGGATCCAGTGGGTCAACGTGCACACGGGCCTGGATTACGCCGAGCACGGGATCTTCAACCTCGACGAAGGCCACAAGCTCGAGCGACCGGCGGTCTGGGATCTGCTCTCCGATGCGGGTCTCCGGGTTCTGGTCTTCGGCAGCATGAATGCCCACTACGACATGCCGCTGAACGGCTGTGTGGTTCCCGATCCTTGGATGACGAGCCTGCGACCGCACCCCCCGGAGCTCGAGCCGTACTTCCACTTCGTCCAGAGGAACGTCGTGGAACACACCGCAAAGGTGAGCCTCAGCCTGCAGGAGCAGCTCCGCTTCCTGACCTTCATGCTCCAGCACGGCCTCTCTGCGACCACGTGCCTGTCCATCGTCGGCCAGCTTGCGAGCGAGCTCGGCGGGCGCAACCGCTGGAAGCGAGCGGTCATTCTGGACAAGCTGCAGTTCGACGTCTTCGCCTCCTACTACCGCCGTCTACGGCCGCATTTCTCGACGTTCTTCCTGAACAGTACGGCGCACTACCAACACCTCTATTGGCGCAGCATGGAGCCGGAGGTTTTCTCGCTCCAGCCGAGTCCTGAGGAGCGAGCGGAACACGCTACGGCCATACTCTTCGGGTACAAGGAGATGGATCGCCTGATCGGACGGTTCTTCGACCTCGTCGGTCCCGACGCCGTCCTCATCCTCTGCACCGCGCTGAGCCAGCAGCCCTGCTTGGTCTACGAGGAATCGGGCGGAAAGGTGAGCTTCCGGCCGCGGGATTTCGAGAAACTCCTCGCGTTTGCGGGAGTCACTGGCCCGCACCGTGTCTCGCCGGTGATGGCCGAGGAGTTCCACATCTACTTCGAGCGCGAGTCGGATCTCGCCGCGGCCGAGGATCTGTTGGGACGCCTTCGAGTCGGAGATCAGCCCGTCCTGCTGATGAAGCGACACGAGGGCGGCCTCCTCGGCGGCTGCGGGCTTCATCAACAGCTAGGCGACGTGCAGCTCACTCGAGGCACGGACGTCGCCTCGGTTCGCTTCTTCGATCTCTTCTACCAAATCGAGGGCGTGAAGAGCGGCATGCATCACCCGGATGGCCTGCTGTGGATCCGCAAACCGGAGAAGACCCACCGCGTGACCCAAGAGAAAGTCCCGTTGACTGCGATCGCACCCACGCTGCTGCGGCTGTTCTCCGTAGAGCCGCCCGCGTTCATGCATGGCGAGCACCTGAACGGCGTCGCCTGAGGCAATGAATCCGTCGCGTGTCTGCGCGGCGTAGGCTTGGGAGATGAAGAAGCTCGCTCTCGCCGTGCTGCTTGCCGCGTGCGCCGCGCCTGCGACCGAGCCCGCGCAGGATCACCCGCCCGCCGACCTCCGGTCCGAGACACTGGTGCGCTGCTTGATCGATACGCCGGACGGCTGCACCGGCTGCGATCGCGGCGACACGTGCGTGTACAAGCAGATGAAGGAATACGACTGCGTGTATATCGTCTACGGGGCGAAGTGCGAGAACTGAGCGCGCGGGGTACGCTGGCGGTACACCGTCATGCGATCGGAGCGCAAAATCGCGCGCGAGCTCGAGATACCGAGGAGTTCCTGGTTCCCGGCGCCCGCGCTGGGGGCCACGGCGGCGCTGCATCTCGGCGGAGCGCTCGCGCTCGCGCTACCGGGCGTCCGGTGGCCGTGGATCGCCGGGGCGCTCGTCGTGAACCACGGCGTCCTGTTCGCGGGGTGTGTGACTCCGCGAAGCCGTCTGCTCGGGCCCAACGTGGTGCGGCTGCCGGAAGCGGCGCTGCGCCGGCGCGAAGTCGCGTTGACCTTCGACGACGGGCCCGACCCGGAAGTGACCCCGCGCGTGCTCGACCTGCTCGACCGGCACCGAGCCGTTGCGAGCTTCTTCTGCATCGGTGAGCGCGCCGCGGCGCATCCGCGCACGGTGCGCGAGATCGTCGCGCGCGGGCACTCGGTCGAGAGTCACAGTCACCGCCATTCGCTCGCGTTCGCCTGGTACGGACCGCGCAGGCTGCGCCGCGAGATCGCGTCCGCGCAAGATGCGATCGGTGACGCCGCCGGCGCTGCCCCGGTCTTCTTCCGCGCGCCCTTGGGAACTCGCAATCCGGTGCTCGACTTCGAGCTCGCGCGCTTTGGATTGACTTATGTGTCCTGGATGCGGCGCGGCTACGACGCCGTCGACAGCAACGCGCCTCGCGTCCTGCAGCGGCTCGTGAGACGACTCACCGCGCGGGACGTGCTGCTTCTGCACGACGGATCGACGGAGCGCGGGAAGCGCCGCGAAGCCACGGTGCTGCGCGTGCTTCCTTCTCTGCTCGAGCGCCTCGAGCAGCGCGGGCTGAAGTCTGTCTCTCTGCGCATGGCATTCGGCGTTGCGAACGCCGGCTAGGGAGCTGGTCGACGCCGTCTCGCGGCGCTTCGCGCCCGCCGGGACCTTCGCGCGCTCCTACGCACGCGCGAAGCTCGTGCGCGACCCGATTTACTTCTCGCTGCTGGAACGCGGCGTGATTCCCGATGGAGCCCGTCTTCTGGATCTGGGCTGCGGTCAGGCGATCTTGTTGGCGCTGCTGGTCGCGGCGCGGGACGCGGCACGCGCTGGCGCCTGGCCGAGCGGATGGGCGGCGCCGCCCGTGGTTTCGAGCCTGCGCGGCATCGAGCTGGACGCCGCCGAGGTGCGCCGTGCGCGGATCGCGCTCGGAAGCGAAGCCATCGTCGACGAGCTGGATCTGCGCGATTCGAAGCTCCCGCCGAGTGACGTGATCGCGCTCATCGACGTGATCCACTACGTAAAGCCCGCCGACCAGGAGCGCTTGCTCGCGAACATGGCCGAGGCGCTCGATCGCGGCGGCCTCCTGCTGCTGCGCATTTGTGACGCCGCGGATCGACTGCGGACGTTTCTCACGCGCGCCGGTGACCGGATGGGAACGATCACGAAGCGCGGCAGCGTCGGACGGCTCTATCTGCGCAGCGCCGCGGAGTGGATCGCGCGGCTCGAGGCGCTCGGCTTTTCGGTCGACGCACTGCCGATGAGCGCGGGTACGCCGTTTGCGAACGTGCTGCTCTCGGCGCGCAAGCTGCGCGCGCGCAACTGAAGGCGCGCTACGACGCGCGCCGCAGCTCGGCCGCAGGGTCTCCCGCGGGCGAGCCGCGGCGCGAGTGCGCGAGGTGCGCGCGAATCAGCGCCGGATCGATCGGGTGACTCGCGAGCTGGGCCGCCGGGCGCAGGCGCAGCGCGTGAAAGCAAGCGCCCGTCAGCGCAAAGCCGCCGCCGACGACGGAGAACACGGGCGCGAGGCCGGGCTGCTCGCCGAGATTGCCCACCGTCGAGAAGCAGATCGCCAGCGCGCCCGCGAAGAGCGCGAGACATGCGCCAGTCTTCAGCGCGACACGCGCACGCAACCCGGTCGCGCCGTGTGCGACGACGTGCACGAGCTCAGCGGGAGAGAAGAAGTCGAGGAACCAGCTCGTCTCGGGATTGACGGCGCGCGCGCTCGGCGGCGGGACGATCTTCCCGTTCAGCGGATCCGTCGCGGTCTCGCCGCGCGCGTGCGCCGCGATGCCAGCGCGAATCGCCGCGTGCGTCTTCTCGTCGATCGGATACAGCCGCGCCAGGAAGAACGCAGCGGCGCTGAAGGTCGCCGGCACGAGCGCGTAGAGAATGCGGAGACCGAGCAGGACCTCGGGTGTCTGCTCGCGGTTCGGCACGTAGCCGATCATCGCGAGCAACGCGATCGGCAGCGCCGCGCCCGGAATCGCGACGAGCTTCGGCACCATCGCCCAGAACGCGGTGAACTGCGCCTCGCGACGCTGTCCGGTGTAGAGCTCGTCGTAGTCGATCACGTCCGCCTGCATCGCGGGGACGAGCAAGAAGCCCGCGCCGAATGCGATCCCCGCCCAGACGTGAAGCAGCGCTACCCAACCGACGTCGCCCTTGCCCGCGAAGAACAAGCCGATCCCGGCGCTGATCCCGATGCCGAACGACGCCAGCCAGGTGGGCAGCTTCCCGAAACGCTTCGCGGCGGCCACCCAGAGCGGCACGCAAATGAAGCTCGACAAGAAGTACAAGCCGAGGAACATCGAGAGTGTCTTCTGCGTGTCCGCGGGGTCGATCACGTAGTCGGTGTAGAATGGGATCAGCAGGGCCGGAATGGCGGCCGGCAAACTCGCGATCACGAACGTCACGAGCAAGATCATGAACGGCCGGTTGCGGAGCGCGACGCGCACCCCGGGCACGAGCGCGCTCGGAGTGTGTCTAACCAAGCGCCGTTTCTCGCGCACGCTGACGACGAGCAGCAGATACAACAGCACCAGCGCTATGGCGAACGCCGTACCGAGCGCCGACATCGAGCCGCGCGCGCCGAGCTTGGGCTCCAGGATGCCCGGCAGCACGGATGCGATCAGGGTTCCGGGAATCAGGAACGCCGTGCGCCAGCCAAACAGGCTCGAGCGCTCGTGATAGTCGGGGGTGAGCTCGGCGCCGAGACCGAGATACGGAATTTCGTAGATCGCGTGAAAAAAGAAGTAGAGCGCGAACGTCACGCCGAACCAGACTCCGGCCTGCGAGGGCGCGAGCGTCGCGGGCGGGCTCAGCATGAAATACAGCGCGATCGCGCACAGCGGCGCGCCCAGCAGGATGTACGGGCGGCGCCGACCGAGTCGTGTCTCGGTGCGGTCGGAGAGCCAGCCGATCGCGGGATCGACGATCGCGTCGAGCGCGCGCGCGACCGCGATGGCGAGCGCGATGTATCCGACCGGTACGAGCACCACGTCCGAATAGAACTTCGGCAGGTGGATGAAGAGCGGGATCGCGATCGCCGCGCCCGCGAAGGTCGGCGCGCTGTACAGGAGCTTCGTCGCCAGGGACAGGGGCTTTTCTGCTTGGCTCACGCGCCGCAGTATGCGTTGGCGAGCTGCGCCGGGTAAAGCGAGTCAGCCGCCCAGGCGCGCCAGCGCCGGCTTCGCCAGCGGGTGACCGGGAACGATCGCGAGCGCGCGCTGCAGCGTCTCCACGGCGCGCGCGACGTCGCCCTGCTTTTCCGCGAGGATGGCGAGCAGATACAGATTCATCGCCTGGTTGCGGCGCGCGCGCGCCGCGTCCTCCGCACGACCCTGCTGTGTGTAGGCCTGCTCGAGCAGTTGCCAGCCCTGCACAAGGCCGGGCTCCGTCTCGATGTAGCGCTCGAGGCGCGCCGTGCCATCGGCGAAGTCGCCCGCCTGCAGCGCGGCCAGGCCGGCGAGATACCAGAGCGGCTTCGCATTCTCCCAGTACTCCGTCTTCTCGACCAGGGCGAAGTCGGCGCGGGCCTCCGCGACGCGATCGAGACGCAAGAGCGCGCTCGCGCGAACGCCCAAGAGCGCGGGGTCGCCGGGCCGGAGGTCGAGCGCGGCGTCGACGTCCAAGAGCGCGCCCGCGAAGTCGCCGAGCGCGAGATGGTGACGCGCGCGCAGCATGCGCAAGTCGTAAGCGCGCGGCTCGAGCTGCAGCGCGCGGTCGAGCTCGGCGCCGTACGCGGCGTCGTCGAGCGCACTCGTGGAGCGCGCGAACTGCGCGCGCGCGGCGACCACCTCGCCCGAGTCACCGCCGAGCGGCGCGATGCGCGCCGCCGCAGCGGCGTCGTGGCGCTCGATCAGATATGCAAGCGCGAGCTCGCCGGCGCGCGGCGCGCCCGGAGCCGCGAGCGCCGGCTCGAGCAACGAGCCGCGCGACAACGAGATGGCGTCGATCTTCTGCCAGGCCTTGGCGCTCGGCCCTTCGCCGTCGGGTGCGAAGTGATCCGCGTACAAGAGCCACGGCGTGCGCAACTCTACGAACAGGTTGTCGTCCGTATTCTCGCGGGCGCCTTCCCCGATCAGTGTCTCGACATCTTCGGGCATGAGCCGCAACAAGCTCCACAGATCCGCGGTGGAATGTGTGCCGATGCGGTAGAGGTCCGAGCGCACCGAGACCGGAAGTGACTCCCAGCGCGGCAAGTCCTCGGGGGTCAACGGCTGCGCGCGCGCGAGCACGATCAGGTCGGGCTTGTTGCGGTCGTGCACGAGCGCGTACATGTACGGGAACTCGGCTCGGAGCGCCGCGAGGATGGAGCGCAGAGCCTCGAAGTCGATCGCGTAGAGCGGAAGCCAGGCGATGAAGCGGCCATCGGGCGCGAGGCTCCGGCGAACCGCCGCGAAGTACTCGCGCGTGAACAGGTTCGAGACCCCGGTGAGCCACGGATTCGACGGCTCGGAGATGATCACGTCGTACTTCCGCGACGTGGTCTCCGCGTAGTGGCGACCGTCGTCGAGTACCACGTGCACGCGCGGGTTGTCGAGCGGCCGGCCGTTCACGGACTCGAAGAAGTGCGACGCCTCGATCATGGCGGGTTCGAGCTCGACCGCGTCGAGGCGCTCGAGCGGATTGCGCGCCGCCGAGCCGACGGTGACTCCCGAGGCCCAGCCGACCACTAGGACGTCGCGCGGGGGCTTGCCGAAGAGCATCGCCGCCTGCGCGAGCAGCACCTGCGTCGGCATGTCGAGCCCGGTCGACGCATCGGCCTTGCCGTTCAGGTGCAAGCTCGTCTGCCCGCGCATCTGGTGAACGGAGACCGTCGCGGAGAGACCGTCGCGGTAGTACGCGATCTGCTCGGGTGCGACGCCCTCGATCAAGCCCGCGTCCGGCGACTCGTCGAAGATGCGCGTCGAGACGTAACCGCCAGCCGCGAGCGGCCGCGTGTCCAGCGCCGGCGGATGCAGCGCGACGAGCAGCGCGAGCGCCGCCGGCGCCGCGGCCAGGGCGACACGGAACGGTGTACGCGCGTGGCCGCGCCACAAGAGGAGGGCCGCGGCCGCGCCCAAGTTGATCGCGATCGCGAGCGCCGCGGTGCCGCGCAGACCCAGCGCCGGCAACAGCAGGAAGCCCGCCATGAACGCGCCCGCGGACGAGCCGAGCGTGTTCACGAAGTAGACGTCGCCCACCGCTGGCGCCGCGCCGCGCGCCTCGCTCTGGGCGCGCGCGACCAGTGGGAAGAGGGCGCCCAGCACGAGCGCCGGCGGAAACATCACGGCGACCGCGATCGCGATCTGGGAGAGGACCAAGAGCAGCGACGAGTCACCGAAGCGGCGGACCAGCGCCATGAACGCGCTGGGCAGCAGCGGCAAGAGCGACAGCGACGCGAGCGAGAGCACGCCGAGCACGGCGATGCCCGCGGCATAGACCGCGAGCGGCCGGCGCAGGTGATCGGCGAACGGACGCGCGACCAGCGACCCCACGCCGATGCCGAGCAGAAAAGCGGCCAGCATACACGCAAATGCGTAGATCGAAGAGCCCATCACCATCGAGAGCGCGCGCGTCCATGCGACCTCGTACACGAGCGACGTGAAGCCCACGGTTCCGTAAGCGTAAAGCGCCGGATTCCAGCGCGCGAGTCGCTCGCCGCGCGCGCGCCCGATCGCCTCGACGGCGATCGGTCCCTCCTCGGGCGAACGGCGCGCCAGCGCCAGGGCGAGCGCGCCGACCGCGAGATACAACGCCGCGCCGGAGTAACTCGAGCCGCGCACCCCCAGCCAGGGCAAGAGTGCGAAGGTCGAGGCGAACACACCGCACACCGCGCCCAGCGTGTTCACGCCGTACAAGAGCGCGATGCCGCTGCCCGCCGCGTTCGCGTCGCGCACCACCGCACGCGTCAGGAACGGCAAGGTCATGCCCATGCCGATCGTCGGCACGATCAGCACCGCGAGCGACAGCGCGAAGCGCGCGAACGCCGCCGACCAGAACGAGAGCCCGGCGAGCCACGTGCGCTCGAGCAGCGGGAAGATTCCGAAGATCGCCGGCACCGCGAGCGCGTAGCAGCCGACCGCGATCTCGATCCAACCGTAGGCGCGCACGCCGTCGCGCCACCCACGGACGCGCACGCCGTCGTGCGCGGGGTTGGCGAGCCGCCCGCCGAGAAAGCCGCCGAGTCCGAGCCCGCTCATGTACGCGACCAGAATCGTGCTGATCGCGAGCGTGGTCGTGCCGAATACGAGCCGGAGCAGTCGCGTCCACACGACCTCGAGCACGAGACTGCCCGCGCCCGATAGAAAAAAGCAGACGCCGAGTGCTAGCGGAAGCGCGAGCGCGCGCGAGCGGCCGTCCTGCATCGCGCGAGTCTATCAGCGCGCGTCAGTCGTCCTCGCGGCGCCCACAGGGAACGCGGCCCGCGCCCGCCTCGACGAGCGTCTTCTCGCGCTTCTCCTCCAGATACTCCGTTAGATGGAGCACGAGCGATTCGCAGTCCTCGGCGGAGCGGCGCATGCCGTCGGGCGACGAGAAGTCCACCGGAAGAATCGCCTTGAAGTCAGCGACGCCGGCGACGCGCACCACCACCTTGGCCGCGCGCGCCTTGTCGTAGTGCCATTCGAACTGGAGCGTCGCGATGTCGCGTTTGCGCCGGTCGAGGCGATCGGCCGCGTGGCGCACCGCGAGATCGTAGTCCTGCTCCAAGACGTCCAGCAGGAGCTCCTCGAATTCGTGTTCGAGCCCCCTGCGCTTGCCGGCCTTGCCCGTCATGTCTGCCCACCCCCGCCGCTCCAACGAGCGGCCTCATCTCCCCCTCCGGCAGCCCTTTCGGCGCGAGGGCGGCGGAGTTTTAGTCCCTTGTCCCCGAATGGCTGCGCGTGACTTGCCGGCTCGTGTACGCTGCGCGCGTGTCGAGCGCTCTGGTGTTCGCTGGAAATCCTCTCGATCGCGCCAATCACCGGCGGCGCGATGCCGCCTGGATCGCGGCGCAGCTCGAGAGCGAGACGAGCCGCTTCCTCCCTTTCTGGCGCCTGAACGTGTTGGTGAAGGCGGAGAAGCCGGAGCTCGCGTGGGCGACCGGGGCGATCCGCTCGGTGCAGGACGCGCGCACGGGCGCGGTGCTCCTCGGCGTGCGCGACGAGGTCTCGCACTTCGCGGTCGACATCACGCCGCTGCACGATCCAGTCACCGAGCTCGGGCTCGCGGGCTCGGCCAGCTTCGTGGAGCTGCGCGCCGCGGCGGCGACCTTGCCGGCGAGTGACTCCGGCATCGCCGCGCAGGGACGCCAGATGCTCGACTGGCACGCGCGCCACCGCTTCTGCGCGGTATGTGGGCGGACGACGAGCGTGAAAGAAGCCGGCTACTTGCGCGAGTGCGACGAATGCGACGCGCAGCACTTCCCGCGCACGGACCCGGTCGTGATCATGCTCGTCGAGTCGGGCGATCGCTGCCTGCTGGGCCGTCAGGCCGGTTGGCCGCCGCAGATGTACTCGGCGCTCGCGGGCTTCGTCGAAGCCGGCGAGTCACTCGAGGAAGCGGTGCGCCGCGAGGTGCACGAGGAGTCGGGCATCGCGATCGGCGCCGTGCGCTACTTCGCGTCGCAACCCTGGCCGTTCCCATCGTCCCTCATGATCGGCTGCCTGGCGCGCGCGGAGAGCGTCGAAGTCACGGTCGACAAGACCGAGCTCGAAGATGCGCGTTGGTTTACGCGCGCCGACATCCTGCGCTCGCTCGCGCAGCCCGGAGCGGGCGGCGTATTCGTGCCGCCGCCGGTCGCGATCGCGCACCACCTGATCAGGGCTTGGGCGGAATCCTGAGGCGCGGGATCTCGATCTTCGGGCAGCGGTCCATGACGACCGCGAGCCCCGCGGCGCGCGCGCGCACCGCCGCCGCTTCGTTGACCACGCCGAGCTGCATCCAGACGACGCGCGCCTTCGCTGCGATCGCCTCGTCCGTGACCGCGCCCGCGGCCTCCGAGTTGCGAAAAACGTCGACGAGATCGATCGGCTCCTCGATCTCCGCCAGGTTCGCGCGCACGCGCTCCCCCAGGATCGTCTCGCCCGCACAGACCGGATTCACGGGAATCACGCGGTAGCCGCGTGTCTGCAGGAACGCCATGACCTCGTGGCTGTCGCGCTCGGGCTTCGGGCTCGCGCCGACCAGCGCGATCGTGCGGGTCTCGGACAGGATGCGCCGGATTTCGCTGTCGCTCGTCGGTTCAGCCATGCCTGCAGTCTGACATAGTCGCCTGCGCGTGAGGGCTGTCAGCGACAATCGGCCACGAGGGGCGAAGGCGCGCCAACGACCCTGGACTTCTCGGTGACTTGCTCTCCCGAGAAGTGAGGTTCGAGCTCGCCGGTCCCTGGATGTCTCAGAGTTATTTAGGGGCCGGGGGTTGCCGGATCGCCGTGAGCGACCAGATCAGCGCTGGAATCCAAAGCACCGCGCCGGTCGCGCCGCCTGCAAGGAACGCGACTTCGGCCCGCGAGCTCCGGGAGTTCGGAGCGTACGCATATGACCAGGCGCCCAGCGGCGCAATCAGCCCGAAGAGCCCAAGCACCACGATCGGCACCGTATTCGGATGATTGCGCACCCTCGCGATCACGCACGCAGACAGCGGTCCCAGGAGTATCACGGCCACGACGAGCCAGACGAATGCGGGCACGCCTCGCGATCCTCCTGGTTGACGGTCCTCGGGTCGGCCTTGTGTAAGTCTCTCATACAATGACTGCGATCGTGCTCGGCGATTCGCGGCGCGCTCGTTCGCGCCGTCTGACATAATCGCGTACGTGATCGAATTCGAACCGACCGAGGAACAGACCTTGATCGCGGACACGGTGCGCGAGTTCGCGAAGGGCGAGCTGCGTCCGCGCGCGCGTGAGTGCGACGAGTCCGCGAAGACGCCGAGCGAGCTGCTCGCGCGCGCGCACGAGCTCGGGCTCGTCGCGAACAGCCTGCCGGAGGAGTTCGGCGGCGGCGGCTCGCGCAGCGCGGTCACGGGCGCACTCGTCGCAGAGGAGCTCGCGTACGGCGATCTCGCGCTTGCGCTGGCCGTGCTCGCGCCGAGCCTGCTCGCGCTTCCGGTGGCGGACTTCGGCAGCCCGGAGCAGAAGGCCGCGTTTCTCCCGGAGCTGATCGCGAACGCGAGCTGCGCGGGCACCTTGGCGCTGGTCGAGCCGCGCTTCGACTCGGACGCGTATCGGCCGCGCACGAGCGCGCGCCGCGACGGCGCCGACTGGCTGCTCGACGGCGCGAAGTGTCTCGTGCCCTGGCTCTTCGGCGTGCGACACGTGCTGGTGTTGGCGCGCGCGGGCGAGTCGCTCGCGGGCTTCATCGTGCCGAGCGACGCGGCCGGGCTGAAAGTGACTCCCGAAGCGTACATGGGCGTGCGCGCGCTGCCGCTCGCCGAGCTCGCGCTCGAAGGCGTGCG
>JBGQIB010000012.1:0-49680 GCA_041498295.1 bacterium
CTGATCGAGCGTGCTGCGCAGATCGGCCTGACTCCGGGACGAGTCCTCGAGCAGTCCCGCCAGCTCGCGGCGCGTCGCCTGCGGGAGCTCCGCGGCCGTCGTCGAGAGCTGCGCGGAGGCGTCGGCGATCTTCTCGAACGCGGCGAGCCCGGAGACCACTGTCTCGCGATCCTCGAGATCGTAGACGAACAGCTCCAGCTGCCAGCGGGTCTCCTCGGGAAGGGCAGCCGCGATGTCACCGAGCTGTCGCGCGGTGGTGTTGAACTCGTGGATCGCCGCGGCGCCGCTCTCGACGCCCTGGAAGACACGGAAGGGAGCCAGCGGCGCGGTCAGAAACCAGTCGAAGGTTCCCGTCGACTGGGCATTGCTGAAGCCGCTCTGGATCGTCCCGAGCAGGAAGACTCCGCGGATCGGATTCTCGCTGGCGAGCTGCTCCACCTGCTTGTTGAGCCGCTCGGCGTCGGCTACGGGCAGGACGCGCGCGATCGTCGCCTCGACGTCCTTCTCGAGGTCCTGGGCCAAGTCGCGCGCGAGCCCCTGCTGCTCGCCGAAGAGAGACCGGCCATCGCCGTCCACGAGGTAGCGACGCTGCGCGGTGGCGAGCGTGAAGAGCCCGAGCAGTCCCTGGGAGGCCCTCGGCGCCAGGGCAGCGCGCTGCGCGAGCGGGATCACGTTGATCTTCCAGACGAGCGTGTTGCGCCGGATCCCCCGGTCACGCGTCCCGAGCGCGATCGCGTCGGCAGCCGCCGAGACTCCGGCGCTGAAGCGGGCCGCTGCGCCCAGCACCTCCTCGTGGAGCTCTTCCTCGGTGATCCTCCCCTCACTCATGCCCGGTACCGGAAGGCTCCGGAAGGTGGAGACCACGGTCTGGCAACCGAGAGTGAGCGCCGCGCACAAGAGGAGCGCACTCGCGACGGAGATCGGCTTCATCGCGCCAGTCTATCGAAGACGGGCCGCCGGCTTAGCGCCCCTCATCAAGCAGCGCGCGCGCTCGCGGTCTGCGCGAGTGACTGGATCACTTCCCAGTCGAGCACGCTGGTCGTGTTCCCTTTCTCGTCTACGAACTGCACCGCGCCGTGGTTCGTGAACAGGAACTCCGTCTCCTCGGGGAAGAAGGTGTGGTCGTGGATCACGCTGACCGGCTCCCAGCCATAGTCGCCCGCGATCGCAGTGGTGCCGCCGGCCTGCGCCCCGCCGCGCACCTCCATCTTGCCGGAGAGCATGAAGTACTCGCCCGCCGCGAGGTGGCGATGTCGCGCGAAAGAGGCGCCCGCCTCGGCGCGCAGCAACAGCGTCCACGTTCCGCTCTCGGCCGAGAGCCGCAGCAGCTTCATCCAGATGCCCGGCGAAAACGCCGCCCAGGCCATGGATCGGCTCGACACGTACTCCTCGGGTTGTGCGCGTACCGTCACGACGTTCCTCCGCTTGTTCGGTTCCGCGATTGTACGAGAATGGCGCGAGGGATGAAGGGGAGGGCGGCCTGAAGCGCGAGATGGATGCGGCGTCCGTTCTTCGGGTTCTCGAGCTCCTCGAGGGCGCTTCGATCGCGGTGTGGCTCGACGGGGGCTGGGGCATCGACGCGCTGCTCGGCGAGCAGACGCGCAGTCACTCCGACCTCGACGTGATTCTGAGTTCGCGCGACGCGGCGCGGCTTCGCGAAGCGCTCGCGCCCGCCGCATTTTCCCCGAAGCCCGGCGGCACGCCGACCAACTTCGTGCTCGCGGATCCGCACGGACGCGAGCTCGACGTGCACGCGATCGCGTTCGACGAGCGCGGATACGGGCGCTTCCAGCTGCCCGATGGAAGGGCATGGCCCTTCCCGCCCTCGGTATTCCGCGGCCGAGGTCGGGTCGCGGGCCGCGAGGTCCGCTGTCTGTCGGCCGAAGCGCAGGTACAATGCCACGGCCAGGGGTATGTTCCGACCGAGAAGGATCTTCGCGACATGGAGTCACTCCAGGCGCGCTTCGAAGTCGTGCTCCCGCTCCATCTATGTCGACAAGACCGCTAGAGAGAGTGCAGGCGCTCGGTCTCGCGTCCCAGAGATGGGGGTCGCTGACGGCCTACTTCTCGCGCGGTCGGGAGTCGCGCGCGGAACGGCTCGCTGCGCTGCTCGAGGACCTCGCGCAGTTCTATGGCGTGGGGCGCGCGAGTGGCGTCGACACGAATGTCGCCGTGCTCGACGAAGCCGACTGGAAGGCCACGTTCGAGCTTCCCTACGGGCTCTCGGCATATCGCAGCGACGGAGCGATCATCTTCCTTCCCGCCGACGTCGAGCGCAGCGCGATCTTCCGCGTGCTCCTCGACAGCCTGGAAGCGAGCCCACCCGACGTCGCGAGTGAGGTCCGCGCAGAGTGCGCCAGCTTCAGAGACGGCGCGCTCGAGGTCGCGGACCTGATCGCGACGCACGAGATGGGCCACGCCTACCAACGGCGCCTTTTCGGGATCGGTCCGCCGTCGCAGTGGTTCAACGAGCTCACGGCCTGGTATATCGCCTATTCCTACCTCGCGGCACGCGCGCCGGAGTCACTGCGGAAGCTGCTGGTCGTGAACCGAGCAGTCACGAGGACCGCGCGGCCAACGACCCGGAGCCTCGACGAATTCGAGCGATCGATGCCCAGCGGGCAGGAATACGCGCGTTTTCAGGCGCTCTTCGTGGCACGCTGCCACGACGTGCATCGCGCGCGCGGTGCGCGGTTTCTCGACGATCTGGCGCGGGAATTCCGCAAGGCGCCCACCCGCGACGAGGAACGGCTCACGAACCCAGAGATCCTATGCCGCCTGGAGCGCCTGTCTCCCGGCTTCGAGCATTGGGCGCGCCAGGTCGGTGACGCTCCCGAGCGCGAGTGACTCGGCCTACTTCGCCTTAGCCTTCGCTTTCGCGCGCAGCTCGGCGAGCCGCTCCGCGAAGCGCTGGGCCCAGAAGTCGATCGCCGCCTGGGCGTCGCCCCATTGCCACACGGCCGCCTGCTCGACGGAGCCGCCGCCCGAGCGCCGATCGATGCCTGCGGCGAGGAGCTGCCCGGTGTGCGCGTCCGTGGCCTTCAGCGCGACCTCGGCGGAGCCTGAGAAGCCGTAGCTGCCCGTCAGCAGCTCCTGTGCCTGATTGAGTAGCCGCGCTTGTGGGATGAGCACCGAAACCGTGCGCAGCACCGGCGTCGCCTTCGTCACGTCCGTGATCGCGATCTGTATGCGGATCACGCCCGCCGACGGCTTGTCGGTGAGCTTGAAGCCCTGCTTGTCCAGATTCATCTTCAGCGCGTTGTAGAGATAACTGGACAGCATCTGCTGCGCGTCGGGCGCGAGCTTGCTGTCGGATCCGGCCCAGAACTGCACCGGCTCGAGCAAGCCCGCCTTGTACTGCTTCCAGTCCACGCTCTCGTTCACGTAGCGGAGCGCCACCTGTCCTTCGGTGCCGGGCTTCAACAACGGGTATGCGTCGCCGAGAAATCCACTCATCTGGGCGTCGAGCTCCGGCTTCTGCTGCTTCGTCGTCGTGCAGCCGGTGGAGAGCGCGATCGCGCAGAGAAGCGCGGCGGAAGCGAAGAGGGCAGTCGAACTTCGCACGGCATACTCCTTCAGAACGAGTTCGTTGGATTCGGGCGAGAGCCTAGTGGGATCGCGCGCGCATTGGAAGCGCGTTTCACTCGAGCGCTCGAGCATTGCGCGATGTGCGGACCAGCGCCAACGCCACGCCGGCGTGCAGCGCGACGGCCGGCCACAGCAGCAAGCCTCCGACGTGCGCGCTCGCGCCCAGCCAAGCGAGATACAGCGCGATCAGAGCGTTGTAGATCAGCATCGCTCGGAAGGCCGACGAGTCACTCTCGACGGGCTGCTGGCGCGGCCAGCACGCCACTCCCAGCGAGAGCAACGCGACACCGAAGCAGCGCACGATCGGTGTGAGCGCGTCCGAGACCTCCCCGCCCAGAAGCAACCCGACGACGAGCGCTGGAGCTACGATCGAGACGAGACCGGTGCCGAGCTCCACGACCGCCGCGAAGGAGAGAATGTTCCTCAGCGCCGTACGGAGCTCACGGGATCAGGCCGCACTCGAAGAGCTTCTTGGCGACGGGCGCGGCGACCTTGTTGAGGAAGGCGTCGGCGGCCTGTGAGTCGTTCCGCAGGAAGTCGACGGCGGCCTTCTCCTTCTCGGACTTCGGCTCTTCCTTCATCGCCTTCAGCTGCTCGCAGGTAGAGCTCTGGTACTTCGCAATCACCTTGTCGGCGGCGAAATCCAGCAGCATGCCCTGGCCGAATACGGCACCCGCGACGATCACGGCAGACACGAATACGGCTACAGCGAGTGACTTGCTCAATTTGCGCTCCTCATGATCTGGGTTCCTAGTCTCGCGCGGCTGCGACCGCGTCATTCACCTTCTGCTGTTCCCCTGCGCTGAGCTGACTCGGGCCGAGATTGACGGTGAGCTTGTCGATTTTGCCATTGAACTGGAACGGCACCTGGTAGTCCAGGTCGTTCACGCCTGTGCGGGTGTCGACGCCGACGTCGAAGGTCTCGCAGACCGGCACGAGGAACGGGATCGTCTTCGGAATCGTCAGCGTGCGGACCACCTGGCCGTCCGCCTTCAACACGCCGGTGCCGCTCTTCGCGATGCCGGGGCCGTCATACGTGAAGTCGAACACGATCGTGTGTTTGCCCTCCGCGAGCGGCTGCGGCGGGTCGGCTGCCCAGCGGGCCTGCAAGAGCGCGATCAAGTTGTAGTCGAACACCGGCGCGCCCTTGAGCAGGTACAGACCATAGCCACCAAAGCGCCCGCCCTCGGTGACGATCATCCCGTTGCCGCCGCCCTGGGGGACCTCGACCTCGGCCGTGATCGTGAACGACCGGTTCAAGATGCTCGGTGCGTTGCCAGTCGGAATACCGGAATTCTCGCCCGTGTAGGTGAAGACCGTCCGTCCGGCCACCGCACTCGGCCGCGGCGTGATCGCCCGCGCAAAGGCCCTGTTGTCCAGCGGGAGCACCTGATACTTCCGCGCCTCTTGCAGGAACGTGGCCTGCATCTGCTTCAGCTTGTCGGGCATCTTCGCCGCTAGATCGTTGGCCTGTGAGTAGTCCTCCGTCAGGTTGTACAGCTCCCACTTGTACTCGTTCATGGGAAGCGTAGCCGCCTTCAATTCCCACGGCGGAACGGCTGGGGTCGTGTTCGCATACCAGCCTTCGTGATAGATGCCCCGGTTTCCGGCCATCTCGAAGTACTGTGTCTTGTGTCTCGAGGCCGCGCTGGAGTTCGGCTTGTCGAAGGTATAAGCCATGCTCACGCCTTCGATCGGACTCTGCTTGATTCCGTCGACGAGCTGCGGGGCCTTGATGCCCGTGACTTCGAGGATCGTCGGCACGATGTCGATGATGTGGTGGAACTGCGGGCGGATGCCGCCGGCGTCCTTGATGCGCGCCGGCCACGAGATCGCCAGGCCCTGACGCGTGCCGCCGAAGTGTGACGCCACCTGCTTGGTCCACTTGAACGGCGTATCGAACGCCCACGACCACGCGACCGCCATGTGAGGGCTGGTCGCCGCTGAGCCCCAGGTGTCGTAGAACTTGAGCTGCTCTTCGACCGGGACTTCCAAGACCCCGTTGTATGCGGTGTACGCGTTGGGTGTGCCGAGCGTAGAACCTTCGGCGCTGCTGCCGTTGTCCCCGTCGATGTAGATGATCAGCGTGTTGTCGAGCTTGCCCGCGTCCTCGACCGCCTGAATCACGCGGCCGATCTCGTGGTCGGTGTAGGCCGTGTAAGCGGCGAACACCTCCGCTTGCCGCGCGAATAGCCTTTTCTCGTCGGCGGACAGCGCATCCCATTTTTTCAGCTCATCGGGCCAGGGAGTGAGCTGCGCATTCGCGGGAATGACTCCCAGCTTTTTCTGATTCGCGAAGATCTGATCGCGCAGGACGTTCCAGCCCATGTCGAATTTGCCTTTGAACTTTTCGATCCACTCCTTCGTGGGCTGATGCGGCGTGTGACTTCCGCCCGGAACGTAGTAGACGAAGAAGGGTTGGTCGGGCGCCGCGGCGTTGAGACTCCTGATGTGCGCGATCGCCTCGTCTGCCATGTCGGTGGTGAGGTTGTAGCCGGGCTTGCCGATCCACGGAAAGATCTGCGTGTGATCGCGGAACAGGTAGGGCGTCCACTGGTCGGTCTCGCCGCCCATGAAGCCGTAGAAGTAGTCGAAGCCCATCCCCGACGGCCATTGATTGAAGGGGCCCGACACGCTGACTTCGAAGCCCGGCGTGTTGTGATTCTTGCCGAACCAGGACGTGGCATAGCCGTTGCCTTTGAGGATCGTGCCGATCGTCGCCTTGTCGGGCGTGATGATCGAGTCATAGCCCGGAAAACCCGTCGCCAGCTCCGAGATCACGCCGAAGCCCGCCGAGTGATGGTTTCTGCCGGTGATCAGCGCCGCGCGCGTGGGCGAGCAGAGCGCGGTGGAGTTGAACTCCGTGTAGCGGAGCCCCGCATTCGCGACTCGGTCGAGCGCCGGTTCCGGAATGACTCCGCCGAACGTGCCACTCACTCCGTAGCCCTGGTCGTCGGTCATGATGAGCAGAATGTTCGGTGCGCCCTTGGGCGGCACGACGCGCGGCGGCCACCAGGGCTTCGAATCGTTGGCGTTCTCCTTGATCACGCCGCCGAACTTCGGGGGCGGCGGCGGGAGCTGTTTCCCGTCGAGCGTGATCGTCGCGCTGGGCGAACCTGGCGTGCCGGTGACTACCTGCGCCGCGGCCGGTGCAACGACGAACGCTGCAGTGAGTAGAGATGCCGCGATTGCCGCGACGACGCCGATTTCTCGCGGCACCCGTTTCATGCTCAGGCTCCTTTGTTCGTGCGAGGGACGCAAAGTACGAAGTCGGGCGGCGCGCGACTATGCAAATTCGGCCGGAGTCATCCGGACCGGCGCAGCGTGGCCGACGGCACTTCGCCGAACATCGACCGGTAGCGCACCGCGAAGCGGCCGAGCTCCCAGAATCCGTGATTCGTGGCGATGCTCGTGACCGTCGCGACGCCCGGGCCGCCGTGCAGCAGCGCGCGCCGCACCAGGTGGATGCGCCGACGCAGCAGGTATTGGTGCGGTCCCATCCCGAGATGCTGCTGACAGCACTTCCGCAGCGTTCGCTCGGGTACGCCGACGAGCGCGCACAGCTCGGGCACGTGCAGCGGGCGATCGACGTTGGCTTCCACGACGGCTTCGAAGCGCCGCATGATCTGGACGCGCCGCGTGAACGTCGGTGGCTCTCGGCGCGGCTCGCCGTCCGACAGGCACGCGACCAGCGCGTGCAACAGCGATTGCTCCAACGCTCGGCACGCTTCGTCGCTCGCGAAGACCTGCGGATCCGCGCGCGCCACGCGATGCGCGTCGTCGATCAGCGACAGCAGCCTGGCGAAGACGGGCTCTCTAGGTCGCAGCGTCAGCGCGCTCTCGACTTGCAGCTCTCGGCCCGAGAGCTCGATCGCGACGCGCTCGAGCTCGTCTGCGTCGAGGATCAGCGCGCCGTAGTCGACGCTCCCGGCAGTCCGATGGTACGACTCCGTGCCGCGACCGAGGCACATCAAATCCCCGGGTCGCATCTGTGTGCCTCGGACGACGGGCAACAGACCGCCGCGAGGCCAGCCCAGGACTCCGACCTTGTCGGGTCGCATCGCGTGATACGCGACACGTGCGAGGCTCTCTCGTCCGCACTGCAGCGTCAGTCGACCGAGCTCGACGACGGTGGACTCGGCGTGAAAGACGCCGCGTCCCAGCACCTTGCACTTGCCATCTCCGCTGCGCAGCGCAGCCGCGAGCTGATCCGGATCCGCGAACGTCCGCGTCGCGGTGCGCGAAGCGGGACGAATCACTTCGAGCTGCTCGGGCTTCATGGCTTCGCCAGCATATCAGCGCCACGGCGCGCGAGATTTTTCTCGAAGTTCGGAATACGCTCCGCCGGCAAACGAAAATCGGTGTCGAACCGAATCGGTGTCGAGCCGAATGAAAGGAAACGTCCCTTGGCCAAACGACCCTGGATCTTCGCACTGGTGGGTGGACTCCTCCTCGTCGGTGTCGCAGGCGCGCAGCAGTATCCGATGATCGACCTCGTCGCCGACAAGGTCGTCAACAAGTACAGGAACGCGAGCTGCGAGCAGCTCTGGGAGAAGAAGGGAGCGCCGCAGGGCGAGAAGGAGCAGGAAGCGCTTCAGATGCTCCGCGACGATCCGCAGATGCGCGCGATCTTCATCAAGAAGATCGCAGATCCCGTGCTCAACAAGATGTTCGAATGCGGCATGTTCCCGTGAGGCTCCGACACCGCGGCGTATCTCTCGCGTTGGTTCTGCTCGTGGGCGCGGCAAGCGCGTGGGCAGGAGAGAAGCCGGCCAAGGCGCCGAGCAAAGCCGTTGCACCGCCACCCGTGTCGCTGCTCGAGGAGAAGGCGCTCGACATCTTGAAGGTCGCCAGCGCCAAACTGGCCGGGGCCCACACGATGAAGTTCACGGCCCTGGTGTTCTACGAGAGCCCGAGCCGCATCGGCCCTCCGCTCGTCTACACGACGAAGTCGGAGGTCAGCATGCAGCGACCCGACAAGCTGCGCGTGATCACGTCGGCAGATGGTCCGCCGAGTGAGTTCTACTTCGACGGCAAGCGAATGATGGCGTTCGCGCCGCAGGAGAACCTGGTCGCGGTCGCCGACGCGCCGCCGACGATCGAAGCGGCGCTGAAGTCCGCGTACGCGTCGGCGGCGATCTACTTCCCGTTCTCGGACCTCGTCGTGGACGACCCGTACAAGGGCATCGCCGAGACGGTGAAGTTCGCCTTCTACATCGGTCAATCGACGGTGGTCGGCGGGACGACGACCGACATGGTCGCGTACGGCGACGACGCGGTGTTCATCCAGGTCTGGATCGGGGCCGACGACAAGCTGCCGCGCCTGATGCGCGCGATCTACAGCGGCGATCCGTCGCGGCTGCGCCACGCGATGGAGCTCTCCGATTGGCAGCTCGATCCCAGTCTCGCGGACGGCACGTTCGCGTCGGAGAAGGCGACGAGCGCCACGAAGATCCAGTTCGCGCGCCCCGAGCCGAAGCCCGCGGCAGGCGCCGCGCCGCCGGCCAAGGCGAAGACGCCCGCCAAGTCGAAATGAGGAGGTCCCGATCGTGAAGAAGCTCATCGCCGGAGTCACTGCGCTGTCGCTCTCGCTCGTCGTATGCCGGCCCGCGGCGGCGTACACGCACGCGAACGCTTGGGGAGGCGACACGTCGCACACCCAGGGATCCGGCTCCACGACCCGCACGACCGGCTGGGGAAGCAGCGAGACACACACCTACGGCGAGGGCACGACCGCGAGCAACAAGTACGGCACCACCGCGACGCACGAGGAGGGGTCGGGCAAGACGACCGCCACCAATTCGTACGGCACCACCGCGACCCACACCGAGGGCGAGGGTACGACCGCGACCAACAAGTACGGCGACTCCGCCTACCACGCCGAGGGGTCCGGCAACACCACCGTGAGTAACTCCTACGGCGCGACGGCGACTCACAGCGCCTACTACGGGACGACGGCCTACCACGCGCCCTACTACGGCGCGACTTACCCGGCCTACCATCCACCCACCACCGTGAACTACTACGGCTCGAGCTGCAGCGGCTGTGGCGGCTGGAACACCGCGGGCGCCGTTGCCGCAGGCGCTGCGGTCGGCGTGGTCGTGGGCGCGGCTGTCGCGACCGAGAAGAGCAACGCCGCCGCTTCCAACGCCTATTCCGCCGGCTACGCCGCGGGTGCGACCAACACCGCGTACGCGATGGGCGCGATCTACCCGGCGGTGCCGACCGGCTGTGTGACTCCCAACGTGGGCGGCGCGAGCTACTACCTGTGCGGCAACACCTGGTTCCAGGCCGCGTACGGCGCGAACGGCGTGTACTACCGCGTGGTGCCGGCTCCCTACTAGGTAGGGGCAGGGCGACGGCCGCGATGGACGGCTTCAGCCCGCGCTGACGACGCGCCGCGGCCAGTCGTAGCGAAGCGGTTCATTGTGCAAACGCGTGCGCCTCCGCCGGCGCCGTGCTCCTCGCTTCGCGCGCGGCTCGCGGATCAGCCGTCCTGGCCTCTGCGAGCCGCGACCCGAGGGGGCACACGAGTTGCTCTCTCATCTCGATTGACTCTTGCGGTTGCTCACTCTCGTGAGCAGGCAGGATCGCTTCAAACCTCAATCGAGAGGCAAAGATGAAACACTCACTCGTGCTAGTGGCGATCGCGATCGGCGCGCTCGCGTGTCAGGGGCCGCGCGGGCCGGCAGGTCCTCAGGGTCCGCCGGGGCTGACGGGCCGGTGGGCTCACAGGGCGTGACGGGTTCACAGGGCAGGACAGGCTCACAGGGCGTCACAGGCTCGCAGGGAATGACCGGCTCACAGGGTAGGACGGGCTCGCAGGGCCAACCCGGCGTGACGGACTCACAGCCTGGTCCTGGTCCGGGCCCCGGCTGGGTCTCGCTGCGTGAGATCGGCTTCGACTACGACAAGGCGACCATTCGGCCTTCTGAGATGGGGAAGATCTCCGACATCGCGTCCTATGTGAACGACAACCCCGGCGTTCGTCTCGGGATCGACGGCTCCACGGATCTGCACCGAGGCACCAACAAGTACAACGTGTCGTTGAGTCAAAAGCGTGAAGCCAATGTTCGCGACGCGCTGATCCGCGCCGGAGTCCCGGCGAGCCAGATGGAGACCGGCGGTTTCGCCGCGGAACAGGCCAAGTGCAACGACCGCACCGAGAAGTGCTCGCAGCGCGAAGGTCGCGTCGAGGTACTCGCGACCAGCTAGCAGGCCCGCCGGTCGCGGCGAGCGGAAGAGGATTCTGCAATGAAGCCAACTGTGCTGCTCTTGTGCGTCGCCGCGACGACGGTGTTCTGGAACCCTGGGTCCGCCGAGACCGCCGATCGCGAGATCGTGTCGGCCCCGGCGGCGGCCTCGAAGCTGGAGCTGCGCGGCCTCGCGGTTGGCAGCGATGGCGCGGTCACCGGGACCGTCTTCAACGGCAGTGGCGTCGCCATCAAAGATGTCGAGCTCTTGGTGAGTCACGTCTGGTCCTGGCGCGACGAGCGCCATCCAGGTGAGAACAACCCCGGCCGCTCGAGCTACATCAACGTGAGCGGCGAGATCCCCGCAAGCGGCTCGATGGCTTTCTCATACATACCCGAACCGGCGCTGCCCATGCGCACCGATGGCCGCTTCGAGACCACGGTGGCCGTGCAGTCGTTCACCGAGATCCAGAACTGACCGCGCGGATGACCCGCTCCTCGGCCCGGGTGTTTCATTTGTAGAAACGCGTACCGGCCCGCGCACACAGCGCCCCGATTTTCCGAGTGTTTTCCGCGTTCGGTTCGCGGAGCTTCGAGGCACGTGAGTTGCTCTCGCAGGGAGGCACATGCAGGTTACGCATAGCGAGAAACTCTCCGCCGCGCGCGACACGTGGGTGGAGAGAGCGGCGGAGTTCGCTGGGACGGAAGTGCGCTCGGAAGTCCGCTCGACCGGGCGGCGCGCTTGGACCGGAATCGCGGAGCGCGGATCGCTGCGCGCGCTGCTTCTGATTCAGTGGATCTACCGGCACCTCGGGCGCTGGGCCGTCATGGTGCTGCTCACGCCGATCGTCGCGTACTTCTTCGTGACCGGAGGCGCCGCGCGCCGCGCGTCGCGGGACTATCTGCGCACGCTCTTCGCCACGCCGCGCGGGCGCGCGAGCCTGGGCCGGCGGCCGACGCGACGGCACGTCTTTCGGCACCTCTACGAGTTCGGCGAGAACATCGTCGACAGCATGACCGTGTGGAGCGGCGACGGCGAACGCATCCGGATCGAAGAGCGCGGCAGCGAGCATCTGCACGAGCTCGTGCGCATGGGTCGCGGCGGAATCCTGCTGGGCGCGCACCTGGGCAGCAGCGACATGCTGCGCGTGCTCTCGAAGCAGACCGGGATCGTGCTGAACGTCCTCAGCTTCACGCGTCACGCCGCGCGCATCAACGCGTTCTTCGACCAGCTGCAGCCGGGACTGCGCATGCGGCTGATTCACTTCGAGCCTGGCTCGATCAGCGTGGCCCTCGAGATCAAAGCGGCGATCGATCGCGGTGAGTTCGTCGGTATCCTGGGCGACCGCGTCTGGGAGTCGGAGCGCGGCCGTTCGGTGCAGGTGCCGTTCCTCGGGCGGCGCGCCCGCTTTCCACTGGGCCCGTTTCTGCTGCAGGCCGCGCTCGGCTGTCCGATGCTCCTCAGCACCTGCGTGCGCACGGGGCACGGACGCTACGCGGCGTCGACGGAGCTGTTCGCGACCGCGGGACTCGTCCCGCGCTGTGAGCGCGCCAAGTACGCGGAGGAGCTCGCGCAACGCTACGCGGCGGCGCTCGAGGGAGAGTGTTTCCGCACGCCTTACCAGTGGTTCAACTTCTTCGAGTTCTGGCGCGACAGGGTCGACCGGTGACTCGCGAGCGACGCCGATGTTGACCCGATTGAATCTCGTCGCGCTCGCCTGTGGCGCCGCCGGCGCGGCCGCGATCGGCGCCTTCGGAGCGTCCGCACTGAGCCTCGGCTTGCCCGTCGCCGCCTTCCTCGCACTGTGCGCGGACGGAATCGCGCGGCCCGGCTCGAGCCTCGCATACCCGACCGTGACGCACGGCCCGCGCGATCGGAAGCAGGTGGCGCTCACCTTCGACGACGGGCCAGATCCGGAAGTGACTCCTCTCGTGCTCGACGCGCTCGCGAAATACGACACGCGCGCGACGTTCTTCGCCATCGGTAAGTCACTCGCCGACCACCCGCAGCTCGCTCGAGACATCGCCGGCGGCGGCCACGAGCTCGGCAATCACTCGTGGCGGCATTTGCGCCTGCAGAGCTTCCTCGCCGTCGCCGACCAGGAGCGCGAGATCGAGCGCGGCGCGCGCGCGATCGGCGCGGTGACGGGAAGTGAGACCGCGCCCTTGTATCGCTCGCCGCTCGGGATCAAGAGCCCGCCGATGGCACGCGCCGCGCATCGCATGCGGCTGACGCTCGTCGCGTGGTCGCTGCACAGTCACGACTCGCGCATCTCCGACCCGGATCGGATCGCGTGGCGCGTGCTCTCGCGCATCCGCCCCGGCGACATCGTCCTGATGCACGACGGGCACGATCTCCCGGGCCGGCATCGGCTGGGCGCGGCGCGGGCTCTGCCGAACATCCTGCGGGGCCTGCGCGAGAGGGGACTGCAGGGAGTCACCGTGTCCGAGCTCTTGCGGAGTCCGCGTTGAGAACGCCGACGCCGCAGACGCGCTCCGAGCTGCAGCTCCTCGACGCGAACCGCAGCTTCTACGACGCGCTGTGGGCGGACGCTCGTCTGGTCGCACCCGAACGCTTCAACACCTGGCCGCTCGCGCGCTCGCTCGCGGACCGGTCGCCGCGTCGACTCGAGGTCGCCCCCGGATTGCGGCCGCGCCTGCCGCTCGCGGGCACCGTCTTCGTCGACGCCAGCGCGCCCGCAGTGAGTCGCCTGCGCGCTGGCGGAGCGACCGCGGTGCTCGGTCTGGTCGCGGCGCTTCCGCTGCCGGACGCCGCCTTCGACCTCGTCTGCGCGCTCGACATCGTCGAGCACGTCGCCGACGACGACGGCGCGCTCGCGGAGCTCGCGCGCGTCGCCGCGCCGGACGCGAGCCTGCTCGTCTCCGTGCCGCTGCACGCATCGCGTTGGAATGCGTTCGACGACTTCGTGGGCCACCACCGCCGCTACGAGCCGAGCGAGTTCGTCGCGAAGCTCGCCGCCTACGGTTTCGCCGTCGAACAGAGCGGGGTCTTCGGAATGCAGCCCCGCTCGTCGCGCTTGCTCGACGTCGCGGTCTGGGGGCTCACTCACCGTCGGAAGCGGGCGATGTGGTGGTACAACGCCGTGATGATGCCGCTCGGGGTCCGATTCCAGAAGAAGCTCACCCTCTCTCCGGGAATGATCGCTACCGACGACGTCGACGAGATCTTTCTCGTCTGTCGCAAAGTCCGAATCTCTCAACTCGAATAGGAGATACTGTGACTCGATTCCTCGTTCTGACGACGGCTCTGATCGCCATGACCGGATGCATGATCGTCGATTCGCCCGTGAAGGGCATGTTCGGAAGCCGGGTCCGCTGGGGCGACTTCGCCCAAGGCGACGACATGACGGCGGACACGAAGGAAGGTCACGCCTGCATGGACACCATCCTGGGCCTGTTCGCCCGCGGCGACGCGAGCGTCCGCGCCGCGAAGGCCGATGGAAAGATCCGCGAGGTCTCGGTGATCGATCACTCGGCCAAGAACTTCCTGAACATCGTGGGGGAGTACTGCACGATCGTCCGGGGGAAGTAAGCTTTCGCGCGACTTGAATGCGCAGAGCCTCGCAAAGGATCGCAGCAAGGGACCGGTCTCCGGCCTGCTGCAGCGCCCAGAGCGCGCGTTCGCACTGTACGTCCTGGCGCACGGCGCGGGCGCGGACATGCGCCACGCGTTCATGCAGTCGATGGCGGATGCGCTCGACGCGGTCGGCGTCGCGACCCTGCGCTTCAACTTCCCCTACACCGAGCTGCGACGGCGCGCGCCCGACCCGCAGCCGGTGCTCGAGGCGTACGTGCGCTCGGTGTGCGCGGACGCGCGCCGGCTCGCGCCGGATCTGCCGCTCTTCGCCGGCGGAAAGTCGATGGGCGGGCGCATGACGTCGAACGCCTTCGCGCGCGAGGCGATCGGCGGCGTGCGCGGCCTCGTCTTTCTCGGCTTTCCGCTGCACGGCCCGAAGCAGCCCGGGCGCTCGCGCGGCGAGCACCTGCGCGCCGTGAGTGCGCCGATGCTCTTCCTGCAGGGCACGCGCGACGACCTCGCGGACCTCGCGCTGATGCGCGAGGTCTGCGGCGAGCTCGGCCCGCGCGCGACGCTCCGCGAAGTCGACGGCGCGAATCACTCGTTCGCAGTGAAGAAGTCGAGCGGGCGCAGCGACGACGACGTTCGCAAGGCGCTCGCCGCGACCACCGCCGAGTGGATGCGTCCGCTCACGTAGCCGAGCCGGCGGCGATCGCCTCGAAGCGCTTCGCGAGCTTCGGGCCCGTGCCCTCGTCCTCGTGCTTGAAGAACACGAACACGTCACCCCAGGCAGGCTCGCGGATTCGCGCGGCCCACGCCTCGAGCTCGCCCGGTGCGTAGGCCTGCTTGCGCAAGCGCAAATAGCTCCAGTCGGCCGTCGCGACGAACGGCGTGTTCAGCGCGCCTTCCTCGTCGCCGTCGACTTGCGAGATACACAGGGCCGCGTTCTTCGCGCGCAGCGCTGCGAAGACTTCGTCGTCGTGCCAGCTCTCGTGGCGGAACTCGAGCGCGGCGCGCGCTTCCGCGGGAATCCACGACAGGAACTTGTTGAGCCGCGCCACGTCCTTCTTCATGTTCGGCGGGAGCTGGAACAGGATCGGGCCGCGCTTCTCCTCGAGCGCCGCGGAGTTCTTGAGCAGATACTCGACCGGCTGCGCTTCCTTGAGCCGCGTCATGTGCGTGATCTGGCGCGAAGCCTTGAGCACGAAGCGGAACTCGGCGGGCACGCGCGCCGCCCAGTCCTGCAACACGCTGACCTTTGGCATCCGGTAGAAGGTGTTGTTGATCTCGACCGAGCCGAAGCGCTCGCCGTAGTAGTCGAGCATCTTCGCGTCGGGAAGGTCCTTCGGATAGAAGGAGCCCTTCCATTCCTTGAAGGCGAAGCCGCTCGTGCCCACGAACAGGTTTTTCACGGGGGTCGCTTCAGGCTACACCGACGCGCGGCGCGATGTAGGATGCGCCAGCCAACACGGGAGGGGAACTTTGATCAGGCATGGCTTCGCATGGGGGATCGCGCTGGCGCTCGTCTTTGGAATCGCGGCGGCCGGCGCCGCGGACGAGAGCAAGGAGCAGCCCGCCGAGATTCAGCTGCCGCCGGTTCCGACGCACTGGAAGGCGGAGAAACCCGTCGGTACGTCCGCGGGTCCGGTGACTCAGGAGATGTTGAACGCCGCAACCACGCCGCCGGATCGCTGGATCCAGTACGGTGGGAACTACAGGAACTTCCGCCACTCGCCGCTCAAGAATCTGACACCCGAGAGTGTCAAGAAGCTGAGCGTCGCTTGGGCGTTTCCGACCGGAACGACGGGTCAGTTCGAAGCGTCGCCGGTGGTGTACGGCGGCGTCATGTACGTGACTTCGTCGTACAACCGACTGTTCGCCCTCGACGCCAAGACGGGCGAGCTGCTCTGGCGCTACGACCACAAGAACGGCGAGAACCTGCGGCTCTGCTGCGGCCCGCCGAATCGCGGTGTCGGCATCGCCGGTGACCTCGTGATCATGGGCACGCTCGACGCGCACCTGATCGCGTTCCAGCGCAAGACCGGCGAGATCGCCTGGAACGTCGAGGTCGCGAAGTACACCGCCGGCTACAGCATCACGTCGGCGCCGCTCATCGTCGGCGAGCTCGCGATCATCGGCGTGGCAGGCGGCGAGTACGGCGTGCGCGGCTTCTTCGACGCCTACTCGGTCTCCACCGGCAAGCTCGCCTGGCGACACTACACGGTGCCGGGCAAGGGGGAGCCCGGCGCGGAATCGTGGGCCGGTGACTCGTACCTGCGCGGCGGCTCGCCCGCGTGGACCTACGGCGCGTACGACCCGGAGACCGACACGCTCTTCTGGACCACCGGCAATCCCGCCCCCGACTGGGACGGCGACGGCCGCGCCGGCGACAACCTCTACTCCGACTCACTCCTCGCGCTCGAGCCGAAGACGGGCAAGGTGAAGTGGTACTTCCAGTTCACGCCGCACGACGTTTGGGACTACGACGGAAACACCCAGGTGTTCCTCGTCGACGCGAAGTACGAGGGCAAGCCGCGCAAGCTGATCGTGCAGGCGAACCGGAACGGCTTCTACTACGTCCTCGATCGCAGCGACGGAAAGTTCCTGCACGCGACGCCGTATCTCGAGCAAGTGAACTGGGCGACGATCGACGCGACGGGTCGGCCCGTCGTGAACCCGGACGCGCTGCCGAAGGAAGACGCGAAGTTTCGCACTTGCCCGAGCAACCTCGGCGGTATGAACGGCTCGTTCACAGGCGCGCTGAATCCCGACCTCGGGCTCGCGTTCATTCCGTCGTCCGAGGCCTGCCAGGTGTTCACCAAGGGCATCGGCGCGTTCAAGGAAGGGCTGCCGTATCTCGGCGGTCTGCCCGACACGGTCGACGCGACAGCCGGGAAGGCGTACGGGAACCTGGTGGCGATCGACGTCACGACCGGCAAAGTGAAATGGCGCTACCGCGACAACCGCCCGATGATGGGCGGCGTGCTCAGCACCGCGGGTGGCGTCGTCATCAGCGGCAACCTCGAAGGCGAAGTGCTCGCGTTCGACGCGAAGACCGGCAAGGTCGTGTGGCGTTTCCGCTCGGGCGGGGGGCTGCGCAGCCAGCCGATCGCGTACCAACTCGACGGTCGCACGTACGTCGCGGTGCCCACGGGCAGCTTCAGCACGATGGACTCGTTCGCGGCCGGCGTGACGAAGGTGCCCGAGGGCGGAACGCTCTTCGTCTTCGCGCTCCCGAAGTGAGTCGAGTCGCTCTGTTTCTCGCGATCTGCGCGCTCGCCTGCGCCGGGCCCAAGGGCCCGGCGCCTGCGCCTGCGCCGCCGACGGAGTCACCGGCTGCGGCGTATCTGCGCGACCCCGCAGCGGTCAACCGCGGGCGACTGATCTTCGTGGGTACCTGCGGCGCTTACTGTCACTCGACGCACGACGTCGAGCGCGACGCTCCGTCCCTGTTCGACTGCGAGTGGAAGCACGGCGGCAGCGACCAAGAGATCTTCGTGTCGATTTCCGAGGGCATCCCGAACACGCGCATGCCCGCATGGAAGGGCGCGCTGCCCCAGGGCGACGACGACATCTGGCGCGTGGTCGCCTACCTGCGCTCGGCATCCGAGTGCAAGCGCTGATGCGCTAGGATTCGGCGCTGGGAGACTTCGAATGTCGCAGGCCGAGCTCGATCGACTGATCGGAAGGATCCAGAAGGAGTTCTCGACCTGGGTCGCCGGCACGACCGTTCCGGAGATGCGCGAGAGCTGGAACCGGCTCTTCACCGACGTGCGCGACCGCGCGCCGGCAAAGCGCCGAGTCGTGAGCGCCCGTGGCGTGCCGGCGGAGTGGCTCGAGGCTGCCGGCGCGCGCACGGACCGAGCGATCCTGTATCTGCACGGCGGTGGCTACGTGCTCGGCGGCGTCGACTCGCACCGCGACATGATCGCTCGCCTCTCGGCAGCCACGGGCGCGCGGGCGCTCGGCGTCGACTACCGGCTCGCGCCGGAGCACCCGTTTCCGGCCGCCGTGGAGGATGCGGTCAGCGCCTATCGCTTCCTACTCGACGAGGGAGTCACTCCCGAGCACCTGGCCATCGCGGGTGACTCCGCGGGCGGCGGCCTCGCCGCCGCCACCTTGCTCGCGATCCGCGACCGCGGGCTCCCGCTGCCGGCCGCGGCGGCGCTCTTGTCACCGTGGGTCGACCTCGAGGGCGCGGGCGAGTCGATGAACGGCGGAGTCTCCGACGACCCGATGGTCAGCAAGGGGCTCGTCGAGCTGATGGCGCCCGCGTATCTCAACGGCGCGAGCGCGCGCGACCCCCTGGCTTCGCCGCTCCACGCGAACCTGCGCGGCCTGCCGCCCCTCCTGATCCAAGTCGGCCGGCGCGAGCTTCTACTCGACGACTCGACGCGCTTCGCTTTGGCCGCGCAGCGCGCCGGGGTTCGAGTCACGCTCGAGGTCTGGCCCGGGATGATTCACGTCTGGCAGATCTTCGCGAGCGAGCTGGAAGAGGGCAGAGAGGCGATCGCGCGGATCGGCGAGTTTCTGCGCGAGCGCTTGGGTTAGCGGGCGGAATGCGGCTCCGCTTCGTCAACCACGCCTCGATCGTCTGCGAGCACGGCGGAACGCGCCTGATCTCGGACCCGTGGCTCTACGGCAGCGCGTTCAACGACGGCTGGGACCTCGTGTGCGAGTCGCCGATCGGCGCCGCGGACCTCGCCGACATGAACTACGTCTGGTACTCGCACGAGCACCCGGACCACTTCAGCCCGCGCGTGCTGCAGGACGTGCCGAGCGAGCGGCGCCGCGCGCTCACCGTGCTGTACCGCAAGACGCGCGACGGAAAGGTGCTCGGGCTCTGCAAGAAGCTCGGCTTCCAGACGCGCGAGCTCGAGGACGGCGTGCCGGTCGAGCTGGAGGGCGGACTGCGCGTGACGAGTCAGCACGTGCCCCTCTTTGATTCCTGGCTGCTCGTGGAAGCGGGCGGCGTGCGCGTGCTGAACCTGAACGACGCCGTCGTGCAGTCCCCCGCCGAGCTGCGCCGGCTCTCCGAACGCGTCGGGCGGCTCGACGTCCTGCTCACGCAGTTCAGCTACGCGGCCTGGCGCGGGAATCGCGCCGACACCGAAATGCGTCGCGCCGACGCGCGCAAGAAGCTCGACGTCGTGCGCGCCCAGGTGCGCGGGCTCGCGCCGAGCTTCACCGTGCCGTTCGCGAGCATGAGCTTCTTCTCGCACGAGGAGAACAGCTTCACGAGCGACGCGATCAACCACCCCTGGGAGGTGCTCGACGAAATCGCGGCCGGCGGCTCGACGCCGGTCCTGCTCTACCCGGGCGACGCGTGGACGGTCGGCGACGCGCAGTCGAACGCCTCCGCCTGCGAGCGCTATCGCGCCGACTATGCGCGCCTGCCGCAGCGCGAACTACACCGTTCGGTGTCGGTTCCGCTGGACGCGCTCGCGGCCGCGGCACGGAGCTACATCGAGCGGATCCGCGGCGCGAACAGCGTCTGGCTGCTCGAGCTCCTGCGCCGCAACCCGGTCCTGCCGACCCTGCGGCCGATCGACATCCACCTCTGGGACCAGGACGTCGACGTGCGCTTCTCGTTCGAAGCCGGGCTGCAGCAGATCGAGCGGCGCGACCCCGCATACGACTTGCGCATGGGCTCGGACAGCCTCGCGTTCGTGTTCCGCCAGGCCTGGGGCATCGACACGCTGACCGTGAACGGGCGCTTCCACGCCGACCCCGAAGGCCTGAAGCGCCTGGTGCTGACCTTCGGCGTCGACATGCTGAACAACACCGGCATCCGGCTCGGTCCTGCGTTCCTGCTAGATTTCGCGTCCATCGGCTTCCTGCTGCGGATCCTGCGCAGGAAGCTGGAGAGCTTGCGGCGCGCCCGGCCGAGTCAGTCGCCCTCGGGTGCATGACCCGAGTGCCAGGCCAGGGTTGACGGCGATGCGGGTCCTCGTCCATACAGGGGAGATGGCCACGCGTTCCCTCGGAGCTTTCCTCGCCCTCGCGATCCTGTGTACGACGGTCCAGAGCCGTGCAGAGGAAGTGCAGCTGCCGTCGCAAAGCGAGGTCGAAGACGCGCTTCCGGAGGGTAAGTCGCTCTCAGGGAAGGAGATCTTCGACAAATTCCTCGACAACCGGCTGCGCACCTGCGTGCAGTGGCAGACGGTCATCTCGCGCGATCCGGGCGGCAGCGAGCAGCGCTCGCGCTTTTGGGTGCGCTGGAAGGACTACCGCGACAAGGACAAGCAGCCCACGGATGGCGTGATCGCGAAGACGCTGGTGAAATTCCAAGAGCCCGAGGACATGCGACAGACGGGCTACCTCATGGTCGTGAACGCGGATCGCTCGAACGATCAGTTCGTCTGGAGCCCGTCGACGGGCAAGGTGCGGCGCGTGCGCCTGCACGGCGTCGGCATCCTGGGCACCGACTACACCTTCGACGACATCGGCTGGAAGAACATCGAGGACGCCGACTACACGCGCCAACCCGACGAGAGCATCGACGGCATTCCCTGCTACGTCCTCGAAGTCAGAATGAAGCCGTTCGTCGATTCCGAGTTCCGCACCGTGCGCACATGGATCGACAAACAGCACTACATCGCGCTGCGCTCGATCTACCGCAACGACAAGGCGACCGAGGTGCGCGAGATGCGCGCGGACTCGACGTCGGTCCAGGACTTCGACGGTGCCTGGGTGCCGACGAAGTCGACCATGTACAACCTGCGCGAGAAGACCTCGACCACGATCTACATCGAGGCGCTCGATCCCAACGTGCACCTCGGAGATCAGCATTTCACGACGCTGCAGCTCACGCTGCGGCACTGACTCCCGCGGCGGCAGTGACTGACCCCGCGTTTCAGAGGCCCGCCGGTTTGGAGAGGCTCCCGCACGGTTACCGCGCGCTGCTCGAGCGAGCGGCGCAGGTGCTCGGGCGCGACACGCGCGTGCGCGCGCTGTGGGTCGGGGGCTCGCTCGCGCGCGGCGACGCGGACGCGTACTCCGATCTCGATCTCATCGCCTCGGTTCGCGACGCGGACTTCGGCGCGCTCGCGGCGAGCTGGCACGAGTGGCTCGCGGAGATCACGCCCACCGTGCTCGCGCGCCAGATTCCGTTTCTGCCCGGCAGCTTCTACTCGCTGACGCCGACCTGCGAGCGGCTCGACTTGGTGCTGGAACGGGTGAGCGCGGTGCGCTCGAGCCGTTACGCGCGCGTCGTGGTGTTCGATCGCGACGGGCTCGACGCCGAGCGCCCGCCCGCGCCGCCGCCCGCGCCGCCGGACCGCGCGAAGGTGGAGACCGCGATCGAGGAGCCGCTGCGCTATCTCGCGCTCCTGCCCGCGGTGCTGGGCCGCGGGGAGCTCTTGCTCGCGCAGGAGGGCTATGGGCACATGCGCCGGCGCATATCGGAGCTGTTTCTCGAGGAGAACGCGCCGCTTCCGACGACGGGCGTGAAACACTGGCGCGACAAGCTCCGACCCGAGCAGTACGCCGTGCTCGAGTCACTTCCCTGGCCCGCTGCGAATCGCGACGCGCTCATCGCTGCGAACCTGGAGGTGGGGCGCGCGGTTCTCCTACACGGCCGAGCGATCGCAGAGAAGCTCGGCGTCGCGTGGCCGGCGGAGCTCGAGCGGGCCGTCCGCGCGCACCTGGTGCGCGAGCTCGGCGTCGACCTCTAGCTCGGAAGCGCTACAGCGGCTGACCGAAGCGGTTCGAGAAGCAGAACTCATCCAGCTCGCGCCGGCGCAGCCGCTTCGGGAATGGCTTCTCCGGATAGCCCACTGCGATGAACGCCGCGGTGGAGATGTCGTCGGGAAGTCCGAGCAGCGGCTTGATCTTCGGCTCCTCGGCGACGAGCAAGGTCGTCAGCGCGGTGCCGAGACCCTCCGCGCGACAGCCCAACAGGAAGTTCTGCACCGCCGGGTAGATCGACGCGCCGCCGACGACGGACAAGCGACCCAATTCTGTGTCGGTCGCGTAGCAATCCGCGAGCCGCGCGCCGACCACGACAAGCGCCGGGATCTCGGCCAGGTGATTCGCGAAGTGGTCTGCGTTCCGAATCATCGCGGGCAGCGTGTCCACGCGCACTTCGCCTCGCGTCATCCCGCCGATGTACGTCTGCCAGCGCGGCAAATATAGGGCCGCGAGCTTGCGGCGAGTCTCCGGGTCAGTCACGACGATGAAGCGCACCGGCTGGCGATTTCCGCCGCTCGGCGCGAAGCGCGCCGCGGACAGCGCGCGCCGCATGACGTCGCGGGGCACCGGGTCGGGCCGGAAGTAGCGGCAGGTGCTCGTGCTTTCGATCGCCTCGTTCAGATCCATCTCGTGCTCCTTCGCTCGAATCCCCGTGTTATGCATCGTATCAGCCGGAGGCCGCGCGGCGCGCTAGCGTCAGTGGGCGCGCTTTCGCGCGAGGAGCTACACGGATGCCACGCCCCATCCTCGTCTCGCGACTCGTCGCTCTGTCCTGGCTCGTCGTCGCGATGCTCGCCGGCTGCGCGGCTGCGCCCGCGCGCTACGCCCCGCAGATTCGCGAGCTCACATTGCTGACCGTTCCGCTGCTCTCGAAGGAGCTCGAGTCCACGTATCCGTTCCTGCGCGAGGACTTTGCGCCCGGTGGAGTGCTCGACGGCAAGGAGGTCTACGCCTTCGTGCCCAGCAGTCTCACGGTCGTCGAGGGCGACACCATAAGCTTCACGTTCTTGAATCCCGAGGACGACGCACACGACTTCGTGCTTCCCGGATTGTCGGTGCCTATTCCGGGACAGTCGGTGACTCACGCGACCTACGTCGCGCGGCGCGCCGGGCTGTTCACGTTTGTGTGTAGCGTGCCCGGCCATCTCCCGGCGATGTGGGGACAACTCGTGGTGCTGCCGGCCTCGGTCGCCGACGGCTTTGCCGCTCCCCGCTCGCGATGAGGTCGCGCCGCAGTGAGCTCGCGGAGCTCGCGCTTCTGTTCCTTCGGCTCGGCGCGACGGCGTTCGGAGGACCCGCTGCGCACGTCGCGTTGATGGAAGACGAGGTTGTGACCCGGCGTGGCTGGATATCGCGCGCGGAGTTTCTAGACCTGCTCGGCGCGACGAATCTGATCCCCGGCCCGAACTCGACCGAGCTCGCGATTCACATCGGCCACGCGCGCGCAGGTTGGCCCGGCTTGCTCGTCGCCGGCGCTTGCTTCATCGCACCCGCCGCGCTGATCGTGACTGCGTGCGCCTGGGCGTACGTTCGGTTCGGCGCGCTGCCTGCGCTCGCCGGCTTCCTGTATGGCATGAAGCCCGTCGTGATCGCCATCGTCGCGCAGGCTCTCTGGCGCCTCGGTCGCACGGCGATCCGCAATGTTTGGCTCGGCGCGACTGCGCTCGCTGCGGCGGCGGCCAACGCGTTCGGCGTCGGCGAGATTGCGGTTCTCGCGGCGAGCGCGGCGCTCTCGATTCTCGTGCAACTCGGTCGCGAGCGGACAGCGCAACGCTTCGCCCCACTCACGGGCGCCGGCGCGCTCGGGGTCGGGGCGGTGACTGTCTCGTCGGCGGCGTTCGGTCTGTGGCCCCTCTTCATGTTCTTCGCGAAGGTGGGCTCCGTTCTGTTTGGGAGCGGCTATGTGCTGCTCGCATTTCTGCGCACCGGACTGGTCGAGCAGCGCGGCTGGCTCACGGAAGCGCAGCTCCTCGACGCCGTCGCCGTCGGCCAAGTGACCCCCGGCCCGCTCTTCACGACGGCGACATTCGTCGGCTATCTGCTCGCCGGCTCGCTCGGCGCCGCGGTGGCGACCCTTGGCATCTTTGCGCCCGCGTTCGTGTTCGTCGCCGCGAGTGCGCCATTCCTCTCGCGCCTCCGCGCCTCAGCGACGGCGGCCGCGCTGCTCGACGGCGTGAATGCGGCGTCGCTTGCGCTGATGGCCGTCGTCACCGCCTACCTCGCGCGCGCGGCGCTCGTCGATCCGCTCGCGCTCGCGCTTGCTGCCGGCGCGGGCGTGACACTGCTCGCGCGCCCGCGCTGGAGCTCCGCGTGGCTTGTGCTAGGGGGCGGGGTCGTCGGTCTAGTGTCTGGTCGTGTGTGAACGCCCGTTTGGTGCTAGAACCGTCGCTGCGGTATCTTGCCGCGAAGGAGTGACTGTGGTTACTTCCCGACTTCGCCTCGCGTTCGAGTTGTCGTTCCTGCTCGTTCCGCTCGCGGGCTGCGCGCCCGGGCAGCGCCAGATGCACGCGGATTTGCTACGCTATCTGTATCCGACGGGAGCGGCAGTGGCGCCGGTCGAGGAAGTGCAGCTGCAGCTGCCGCTGCGCGTCGGTGTCGCATTCGTGCCGAGCGACGCCCAGTCCGTGAGTGGCGACCGGACGCTCACTGAGTTCAGTGAGCCTGAAAAGCGCGAAGTGCTCGAGAAGGTCGCCGGGGCGTTTCGCTCGGTTCCGGAGCTGTCGGCAGTCGACGTATTGCCGGGTCAGAACCTGACTGCGAGGGGAGGGTTCAAGAACATCGGTCAGGTCTCGCAGAGTACGGCGTCAACCTGGTCGCGCTGGTCTCGTACACCCAGGTCCAATATCGCAACCAGAGCAAGTGGGCCATCCTCTATTGGACCCTGATCGCCGCGTACTTCGTTCCGGCGGACAAAGTCGAGACACAGACGGTGATCGACGCCTCGGTCTTCGACGTCGCGACGCACGCGCTGCTCTTCACCGGCTCGGGATCGGACATCAGTCACACGACTACCACGCCGTTCGAGACGTCCGAGACACAGCGCGGGGCGAGTGTCGAGAGCTTCGACAAGGCCGCCGACAAGCTGATCGCGAACCTGCAGATCTCTCTCGGTGTGTTTCGCGAGAGCGCGAAGAAGGGGACGGTGCGCGGCCTCGGGACGCCGCGCGTGCAGGTGCTCGAAGCGCGCGCGGGCGGCGCGCAGGGCACGAGCGGTGGCGGCGCGGGCGCGTTCGGCCCGATCGAGTGCGCCGGCGCGCTGCTCGTCGGTGCGGCCGGGTGGCGTGCCGCGCGGCAGCGTGCGGCACGTGCCTGAGGCTCGCGCCGGGCGGCTGCCGGTCGTCACGTTCGCATTCGTGGCCGCGTCGCTCGCGGTGAGCTTCGCGCGGCCGTTGGCGTCTCTGCGCGAGTCACTAGTGCTCGAGCGGGCGGCGCTGCTGCGCGGCGAGCTGTGGCGGCTCTGGTCGGGGCACTTGGTCCACGACCAGGTTGCGCACGCGTTCTGGAACCTGATCGCATTCGCCGCGCTCGGGGTCTGGTCGGAGCGCCATGCGCGCGCGCGCTTCGCGTGGACGCTCATCGTGGCGGCGCCCCTCTCTGCGCTCGCGGTCGTCGTGTTCCGCCCCGACCTGGAGCGCTACGTCGGCGCTTCGGCGCTGTCGTCCGCGCTCTACGTGTTCGCCGCCGTGTGCCTCGTGCGCGACGTCCCGGACCGCGCGGCGCGCGCCGTGGGAGGGCTGGCGCTGGCGCTATTCGCGCTGAAGCTCGCGCTCGAGGGAGCGGGTCACTGGCCGTCGCCCGCGCTCGCGGCGGGGAGCGGGCTCGAGAGCGTCACGCTCGCGCACATCGTGGGCGGGGCGGTGGGCGCGGTCGCCGCGCTGGCGGGCCCGGCGTCGGCGAGCGCGCAGCAGGGAGTACAATGCGCGGAAGAAGGGAGGACGACATGGCACTTCCGCAGGAGATCACGCCGCTGAACCCGACGATGGTCGACGCCATCATGCGCGGCAACGACATGGATTGGATTCCGATGGACCCCGATCCGGAGCGAGCGTTCATCAAGATCCTCTGGACCGGCGCCGAGACCGGCCGCTGGGCCGTGCTGTTCCGCTGGCTGAAGGGGTACAGCGCGCCGCAGCACAAGCACCTGTCCGCGGCGCACACGTTCATCCTCAAGGGCAAGCTGCAGATCCGTGACGGCATCCTCGCAACCGGCGACTACACGTACGAGCAGAACGGCATGATCCACGGCGCGACCACCGCGCTCGAGGACACCGACTATCTGTTCATCTGCGACGGCCCGATCGTATTTTTCGACGAGAACGGCTTCACCTCCTATCTCGGCTGGGAGGAGCTGGTGCGTATGCAGCAGGCGTACGACGCGAAGAAGCGGCAGCGCTCCGCGGCGTAACGCCGCGAACGCGCGTACTCGCGAAGACCCGTTCGCGTTCACATCCGATGAGCGCGCCCACTCGGGCGGCGTGCTCGAGCGTGTGAACGCTACGGCATGACGATTGCTTCGCCATCGTTTCGATGGCGAGTCGGTCAGTCACGAGTGAGTCGAGTCGATCCGCAGTCACTCGAGCCGGGGTGGCGCGGTGATCGGTGCGGCGAACGTCGCGGCTTGGCTGCCGTTCTCGTGGCTCGGCCTGGCAATTCTCGTCGGGTCTCTGCTCGGGGCGTGGGGGGCGGGGAGGGCGCTCCCGCGCTTCGGGATCGATGCGAGCTACATCTGGAGCATCTATCCAGTCGCGCTGCTTGCCGGCGTCGCGGGCGCGAAGCTCTGGGCCGCGGGCGAGGCGTTGCTCGCGCCCGGCTGCGTGCCCTTCACGCAAATCCTGCGCAGCCGGTCGGGCGCCACCTTCTACGGCGGGTTGTTCCTCGGAACGGTGGCGGTGGTCTCGAAGGTCGCCTACGACCACAAGTCACTCTGGGCCGTGAGCACCGCGCTCGCGCCGACGCTGGCTCTCTCACAGGCGATCGGGCGCATCGGCTGCTTCCTCGTGGGATGTGACTACGGCGTCGCGACGTCGCTCCCCTGGGGAGTGGCGTTTCCCAACGCGCCGCAACCGACGACGGGGTTGGTTCATCCGACGCAGCTCTACGAGTCCGCATGGCTCTTCGCATGCGCGTGGTTTCTGCGTCGTCGCATGGACCGCTCGCCCTCGCTGATCGCCGAGTATCTGCTGCTTCAGGGCGGAGGTCGCTTTCTGATCGAGCTCGTCCGGACCAATCCGACGCTGCTGGGACCGCTCACTCTGTCTCAGCTCGTGGCGATCTCTTGCGTGCTCTCGGGAGCCGTTGCGCTCCACGTCTCGCGTCGCGGCGATTCTTTCGCAGAGAGGAGGTGAGACAGTTGGTGATCTCGTTCCTGCTCAAGTTGCTTTCGCTGATCACGGTGATTTCGGTCTGCACCTGCAAGAACTGAGTCTTCGAATTCTCGTTCGGCAAAGGAGGTGAAACAGATGACTTTGCTGCTCTTCAAGCTGCTCTCGGCTGCTCTCTCGGCTTCGATCTGCATCAGCTGCGGCTCCTGACTGCCCGCGGCCGCACGAGCCTGGAATCCCGCCGAAGGGAGGTGATTTCCTTGGGCCTTCTGTTGAATCTGCTCTTCGCGGTCCTGTCCGGCTTGATCGTGGCGGCGCACACGGCAGGCTGCTGACTACCTGCCCTCCTGCGGCCGTTGGCCGGAGGAGGGCACTCTTTTGCCGCTCGAGGTGCACAACCCGGTACACTCGGCCTGTGAGTCAGGCGAGATCGGGCTATCTGAGTCGGCTGGGACGTTCGTGGGTCTGGAGCCGCGCGAGCGCGATCTGGATGCTGCTAGGGGTAGTGTCGCTCTACTTCTTCCAGACGGCGGTCCACGAGGGCTCGCACTGCGCGACTGCGGAAGTGACCGGAGGCTCCTGCCGCGTCTATGCACCGTTCCCGGTGAGCATGAGTTTCGGGTCTGTTCACGGAGTCACACTCACCGACAGAGAAGACGGCGGGCTCCCCGTGGCCGTCATCGTGGCCCCGCAGGTCGTCGCGGCGATTCTGATCGTGGCGCTCCGACTTCTCGCGCCCCGTCTGCGGGACGAGCGATGGGCGCTGCTCACGCGGATGTGGCTGCTTGGAGCGTGTCTGGACTTGCTCAACAACACCGCTTGGCGGCCTCGCGGCTTCGCCGGCGATTGGTCAACTATGGCGGGCCAGGTCGGCCTCTCGATAGGAGTCATGTTCGCCATCAGTGTGCCGCTGTGGCTTCTCGCGCTTTGGGGACTGTTCGCGCCGCTTCCGACGAACTTCCCGCGACCCGGCGCAAGTGTGCGAGATCTCTGGGAGATCGGCCTCATCTACGCGCTGATCTCGTCCGTGGCCGTGGCGCTATCGACCGCAGTCGAGGTTCCGGAGAGCAATCCGGCCTCGCTCTGGCACCGGGTACCGATCTTGCTCCAAGCGGCGTCGGTGGTCGTGTGTCTCGCGATGGTCGCGGTATCTCGACTCCGGGCGCGGGAGGCCGCATGAGGCGATGGGTTCGTGGCTGCGCCGTGGTGTGTGTCGGCGCAGTGGTCTCGCTCGGCGCGGCTGCGAGTGAGGACGCGCTGCCGCTCAACCCCGAGGTCGTGAAGGACCGCTGGCACGCGCGGCTCGGGGGGAAGCACTTCTCGGCGCGCGTGACTCTGTCGATGGACATGGGCGGGATCCACGAGGAGCGCGAGCTGCTCGTGTGGCGCACGGACGAAGCCATCGGCGCGGAGCGAGTCATGGTGCGGTTCACGCAGCCCGAGAGCGTGCGCAACGTCGGGGTCTTGTTTCTCGAGCAACAGGGCCGGCCGAACGACTATTTCTTGTACCAGCCCGAGCTGCGCCGCGTGCGGCGGCTGCCGGAGGCGATCGCGAACGACGACGTGTATGGCATCGACCTCGAGTTCCTCGGCTTCGGCGTCGCACAGTCCGAGCCGACCGAGGTCGAGAGCATGAAGCGCGAGACACTCGACGGCCGGCCGGCGTACCGCCTCAGGGAGCGCGCGCTGCGCGAGAACCCGCGCTTCGACGAGCGCGTCACGTGGGTCGACGCGGAGACGTTCATCCCCATGCGCACCGAGCAGTTTCGGCTCGGCAAGCGGCGGATGGTCGCCCACACCATCGAGACGCGCGCGATGCACGGCATCGAGACGCCCATGCGCATGGAGTTCGAGAACCAGCTCGAGAGCCGGAAGGTGTCGCTGCGAGTCGCCGAGGTCGACTACGACGTCGCGATCCCTGCGGAGTACTTCTCGACTCTGGCGCTGGTGCGCGCGAGCCTGACATCGGCCGCGTCGGCGGAGGCCGCGCAGCCGACCGCGCCGAAGTGACTCACCAGGCGTCGACGCAGGGCCGCTTCTTCCCGGCGCGCGGCGCGGGAGGGGGGGCCGAGCGGAGCGCGTTTGCGATCCACAGGCGCGAGTCGGCGGGGTCGATCACGTCGTCCAGCTCGAAGTGCGACGCGACGTTCACGGCTTTGCCGATCTGATACATCCGCTCGACCATCTCGTTGAACAGCGTCTCGCGCTTCGCGGGATCGTCGACGGCGGCGAGCTCCTTACTGTAGCCGAGCTTCACGGCGCCTTCGAGGCCCATGCCGCCGAACTCGCCGGTTGGCCACGACACCGTGAACAGCGGCGCCTTGAAACTGCCGCCCGCCATCGCCTGCGCGCCGAGCCCGTAGCCCTTGCGCAGCACGATCGTGAAGAACGGCACGGTGAGGCTCGCGGCGTTCACGAACATGCGCGCGGCGTGGCGCACCAGCGCCGTCTTCTCGATCTCCGGGCCGACCATGATTCCCGGGCAGTCACATAGGAACAGGATGGGCAGGTCGAAGGCGTCGCAGAGCTGCATGAAGCGCGTGGCCTTGTCGGCGCCATCTCGGTCGAGCGCGCCGCCGAGGTGGTTCGGATTGTTGGCGATCACGCCCAGCGGCCGGCCCTCGACGCGCAGGAGCGACGTGATCACGCCGTGTCCGAAGGAGCGGCGCAGCTCGAGCTGCGAGCCGAGGTCCGCGAGCGTATCGATCACCTTGCGCACGTCATAGGCGCGCAGCCGGTTCTCGGGCACGATCTCGCGCAGGGCGCGCTGATCCGCGCACTCCCAGCGCGTGACCGCGCCCTGGAAGTACGAGAGATACTGCTTCGCCACTCGCACGGCCTCGGCCTCGTCGGCCACGGCGACGTCGACGACACCGTTCAGTGTCTGAACGTCCAGGGGCCCGACTTCCTCGGGGCGGACGACGCCGAGCCCGCCACCTTCGATCATCGCCGGCCCGCCGATGCCGATGTTCGAGCCCGCCGTCGCGATGATCACGTCGCAGCAGCCGAGCAGAACGGCGTTCCCCGCGAAGCAGCGCCCCGACGTGATGCCGACCAGCGGCACCAGGCCCGAGAGCCCGGCGAACAGCGCGAACGCGAGACAGTCGAGTCCCGAGACGCCCGACGCGTCTGTGTCTCCCGGCCGCCCACCACCGCCCTCGGTCAGAAAGACCACGGGCAGGCGCTGCGTGCGCGCGAGCTCGAACATGCGGTCCTTCTTGCGGTGGTTCTGTTGTCCCTGCGTTCCCGCGAGCACGGTGTAGTCGTACGAGAGCACGACCGTCTGTGTGCGCGTGTCGCCGAACAGCTCGCCGTTCACGCGCCCGATGCCCGCGACGAGACCGTCGGCGGGCGTGCGCGCGATCAAGTCGTCGAGCGCGCGCCGCCGGCGCTGCGCCGCGATGACCAGCGGTCCGTACTCGACGAAGGTGCCCGGATCGACGAGCTCGTCGACGTTCTCGCGCGCGGTGCGCTGCCCGGTCTTGCGCCGGCGCGCGACCGCGTCGGGCCGGCGCGCGTCCAGGCCGAGCGCGTGGCGCTCCGCGACTTCGGCGAGGTCGGGGCGGACGTGCTCGAGGTCTCGCGCGGCCGGCTCGAGCGGACGAACGCCCGCCCCCTCGCCGTGCTCGACGTACGCGAGCGCCTGACCCTCCTGCACCAAGTCGCCGACGCCCACCGAGAGGCCGCGCACGACGCCGGCGTTCGGCGCCTCGACCAAGTGCTCGAGCTTCATCGCCTCGAGCACGAGCAGCGCCTGGCCGGCGTGCACGGCGTCGCCGTCCGCGACGTCGATCGATACGACCGTGCCCTGCATCGGCGCGCGCACGGCGGCCGCCGCCGGGAGGTCGGTATCTCCGCGCGCGGCGCTCACTTCTCGAGCCAGCGGTTGAAGCGCGGAGCCCGCTTCTCCTGGAACGCGCGTACGCCCTCGCGCGCGTCGGGGTGGTGATCGGAGATGGCGGTCTTCGCCGCGATCTCGTCGCAGGCGAGCTCGAAGCTGAGCTGCGCGGCGTTGTAGAGCGAGCGCTTCAGGAGTCGCATCGCCACCTGCGGGCCTTCGGCGAGCTCGCGCGCGAGCTCGAGAGCGCGCGTGAGGAGCTGCGCGTCCGGGACGACTTCGTGCACGAGACCGAGTGAGTGCGCCTCGGCGGCGGACACGATGCGCTTCCGCATCAGGAAGTCGAGCGCGCGCGCGACGCCGAGATGCTGCACGAGCAGATACTGGCCGCCCTCGTCGGGTAGGAGCCCGAAGCGCAGGGTCGCGCTGCCCAGGCGCGCGCTCTCGGCCGCGATTCGGAAGTCACAAGCGAGGGCGAGCGAGAAGCCGGTCTGGATCGCGACACCGTTCAATGCCGCGATCGAGAGTTTGTCGAGGCTGCGCACCGCGAGGTTCAGCGGCTGAGACAGCGCGCGCAGCCCCTCGTAGGTTCCGATCTCGGTGTCGTGGCCGGGCGGGATCGATGCCGTGAGTCGCTCGTGGCCCGAGCTCTCGGGCGCGCGGCCCGAGATGTCGTCGCCCGCCGAGAACGCGCGGCCCGAGCCGGTGAAGACGACGACGCGAACGGAGTCGTCCATCTGCGCCTGGAGCAGCGTCTCGACGAGATCGCGCTTCATGGCCTGAGTCATGCCGTTCATGCGTTCGGGCTGGTCGAACCGAAGCAGCGCGATCCCCGGCTCGTGCCGCGTCGCCTCGAAGCCGGTGAACTTCCCGAAGCGCATCGCGCAAACGTTCTAGGGATCGACGCGCGCGCTGGCGTAGCCGGAGACCACTTCTTGACCGCTCTGGTTCGTGGTCGCGACCTTCAGGTCCACGAAGTGCTCGCCGTTCTAGTCGCGTACGCCCTCGACGCTCGCGCGCGCGGTCAGCGTGTCTCCGGGCCAGACCTGTGCGACGAAGCGCACGCCGTACTTTGTGAGTCGGCCGTCGCCGACCCAATTGGTGAGCATGCGCGCGGTCGCGCCCATCGAGAGCATGCCGTGCGCGAACACCGTGGGATAGCCGGCGACCTTGGTCGCGAAGACCTCGTCGGTGTGCACCGGGTTGTAGTCGCCGGAAGCGCCGGCGTACATGACGAGCTGCGTGCGCGTGAGGTTGTCGATCACGACTTCCTCGCGCATGTCTCCGACCTTCAACTGACTGGCTCGCAACGCCATGGCGTCTCCTACTTCTGTTCGATCACGCGCTCGGTGCGCACGCCGACGCCGCGCGCCGTCACGATCAGGTCGCCGTGCTGGTTGCGGTACTCGGTCACCGACTCACTGAAGTGCAGCTTGCCGCCGCGCCGGCCCTCGCGCTCCCAGGTCTTGCCCGGCTTCGTCTCTGCGCTGAGCACGTCTCCCGCGCGCAGCGGCTTGTGATACTCGAAGTGTTGCTCGGCGTGGAGGCCTCCAGCAGCCGCGCCGCGGCCCTCGGACGCCGCACGGCTCGCCGGCGCGCGCCGCACCGCCCCCGTCGGCTCCTTGCCCGAGCCGAACCACGGCTGGCCGATCTTCGGGCGCAGGAAATAGTCCGGATCGAACTGCGCGCTCGCCTGCGTGAACGTCGGCGGAGCGATGATCCCGCCGACCTCGCTGCGGTGCGCGTGCTCGACGTCCGAATAGATCGGATTCGGATCGTTCACCGCGCGCGCGAACATCAGGATGTGACTCGCCTCGACCGGAAATACCTTGGTCGCCATCGCGTCGTCCTTCACATTCCAAAGTCCCACGACTCGCCGCCGTGGTACCTCTTCAGCACGTTCTTCGCGATCAGGATGCGGTGCACTTCGTCGGGACCGTCAGCGATGCGCAGCGTGCGCGCGCCGCGGTACATCGCTTCGAGCGGCAGGTCGGACGAGACACCGGCTGCGCCCCAGACCTGGATCGCGCGGTCGACGACGCGCGAGAGCGCCGCGGGCACGAAGATCTTGATGGCGGAGATCATGGTGCGCACGTCGCCGCCCGCGTCCATCACGTGCGCGCAGTGCAAGGTCATGAGTCGCGCGCTCTGGACGTCCATGTATGAGTCGGCGATGAAGCCCTGCACGAATTGCTTGGTCTCGAGCGTGCCGCCGTGCACCTCGCGGTCGACCGAGCGGCGCACCATGAGATCGAAGGCGCGCCACATCTGCCCGACCGCGTTCATGCAGTGGAACACGCGCCCCGCGCCGAGTCGGTCCTGCGCGGCCTGGTGACCGCTGCCGCGCCGGCCGAGCGCGTTCGCGAGGGGGACGCGCACGTTCTCGTACTTGATCTCGCAGTGGTCGCCCTGCTCGTGACCCCACACCGGTACGCTGCGCAGGATGTTGAAGCCCGGCGTGTCGGTCGGGACGATGATCTGAGTCATGCGATCGCGCACGCCGCTGCCGTCGTCGTCGCCTTCGGTGCGGCACATGACGATCGCGAACGCCGCGCGCCGGCCGTTCGACGTGAACCACTTGTGACCGTTGATCAGCCACTGGTCGCCGTCGCGGACCGCGCGCGTCTGGATCGAGTATGGGTCGGAGCCGGGTGAGTTCGGCTCGGTCATCGAGAAGCACGACTCGATCTCGCCGCGCACCAGCGGCTCGAGCCACTGCTTCTTCTGCTCGGGCGTGCCGTACTTCACCAGAATCGTCTGATTCCCCGAATTGGGCGCCTGACACCCGAACACGGAGGACGAGAAGGGGCTCCACGCCATGATCTCGTTCATGTAGGCGTGCTTGAGGAAGCCGATGCCCATCCCGCCGTATTCCTCCGGCAGGTGCGGCGCCCAGAGGCCCGCTTCCTTGACCTTGGCCTGGAGCGAGCGGAACAGCTCTCGGCCGCGCCCGGCGCGCAACGCGTTCTCGTTCGGAATGACTTCCTTGGTGACGATTTCCGCCGTGCGCAGGCGAATCTCGTTGATCTCGTCTCCCAGACCGGTGACCGGCGCGACTTGCATGCGGCTCTCCCTCCGTGCGTTGGCCCGCATTGTACTCGTATGGGCGTCCAGTCTGCTGGACTGCGTCCTCGGTCCCGCGGCGGAACCGTCGCCTCCCGATCCGACTGAACGCGTCGCGGCCTCAGATCGAAGCCGCTCGCGACTCGTGAGTGGCGGAAGTCACTCGAATGAGCGATCCGATGAAGTCACTGTTTGTTTTGGAGGAATCCATGCGGAGTCACTCGTTGCGCCTGCTGTCGCTTCTCGTCGCGTCGTCATTCGTCGTTCTCGCCGCGCCTGCACGGGCGGGGAGTCCCACGACATCGGGCGTGGCCATCGGATTCGCGCGCGTCAAGCTCGATGACGGGACCGTCACGGCGTTCGGCGGCAAGGGCACCAAGACCGTCACGACGGGGCCGTCGGGCACGGGCCTGGTGGTCTCATTCAACGGGAGCTTTCCGAAGAACCTGACCCCCGACCAGGTGATCGTGCAGGCAACGGCGGAGGCGTTGGAGCCGGACTTGCTCGCGGTAGCCAACGGGATCGTCTCGCTCGCCTCGAAGGATCAGATCGTCGTCACCGTCAACGGCTGGATCTCCGGCACGGCGGTTCCGATCGACGGCTACGTGTTCGTGACCTTGTACGCGGGCCTCCCGCCGAAGGAGTGAGCGGGCGCCCGCCCCGGCACTGAGAGCGCGGCATGAGAACCATCTCCTGAAGATCGCGGCGCGCGGCTGGAGGCGAGCGCGCGATCGGAATCCACGACAAGATGTCGCCCGTGGGCGTGCTCTCGACCGAGTCAATGCGAGTCCTCGCCGCCGCTCTCATCGTCGTGCTGGCGGGTTGCGAGCGCGAAGTGACTGTCCCGAGACCTGCGCCGAGCACCGCGCCGGATTCGCGGCTCGCCGCGGATCTCGAGCTCGTGCGCGGCGCGCGCGTACTCTTCGCGCACGGATCGATAGGCGCGAACGTGCTCGAGGGGGTCGCACGCATTCCAGACTCGGGCGTGCGCGTGGTCGCGCTCGACGCGAGCGCGGCGCTGCAGGTTCCCACCGCCAGCTTCGCGCACGTGTTGTTTGACCGCGATGACAAGCCGGATGCGAAGATCGCCGCGTTCGAGAAGATGCTCGACGCAGCGCTGCTACCGGGCGCGGACGCGGCGCTGATGGAGCTCTCCTGCGACGACCTGAACGCGGACAGCGACACGAAGCTGCTGTTCACTCACTACCGCGAAGCGATCGAGCGCCTGAAGCGAGCTCATCCGCAGACGGTGTTCGTGCACGTCACGGCGCCTCTCACCGCGCGCGACACCGGCGCGCTGGATCTCGTGCAGCGACTCACGGGCCTCTCCGACGCCTCCGCTCGGGCCAACGTGCGACGCGACGAATACAACGGTCGCCTGCGCGCCGCGTTCCGCGGTGAGCCGATCTTCGATCTCGCCGCACTCGAAGCGCTCTGGCCGGATGGTCGCCCGGAGCGCTTCGTGCGAGGGCGCGGGAGTCATCCGAGCCTCGTGCCGGCGTACTCCGACGATGGTCGAGACCTCGCCGGCATCGGCCAAGATCGCGCGGCGCGCGCGCTGATTCACGCGCTCGCGGACGCCCTGCGCGGACGTCCCGCGCGCTGAGCTAGCGCTTCGGGGTTCCTAGACGCGCGAACGCGGGCGCGCGCTTCTCGACGAGCGCGCTCGAGTAAGTCGCCCCGAGATGCTCGTAGACCATGCGCTTCGTGTCTGCGAGCGCCGCGGGCGAGACGCTGGCGGCGAGCTCGGCGACGTAGCGCGACGCGGCGCCGATCAAGTCGTCCGGCTCCACGAGATACTCGACCAGCCCGATGCGCGCGGCCTCTTCGGCGCGGATGCGACGCGAAGTCCAGAGCAAGTCGAGCGCCCGGCCGGCGCCGACGAGCCGCGGGATCGTCCACGTGGTGCCGTGCTCGGCGACGAGCCCGCGCTTCGTAAAGATCGAGGTGAAGCTCGCCGCGCTGGACGCGAAGCGCACGTCGCACATCGCAGCGAGCACGAAGCCGCCGCCCGCGGCGACGCCGTTCACGGCGGCGATCACGGGCTTGGGCACGCGCAGCAGATATGAGAAGAGCCCCGGCAGCTCCCCCGGCGGCGTGCGCTCGCGCGCGCCGGCTCCGAGCGAGGTCGTCGCAGTCAGCGCCTCGGCGTCGAGGCCCGCGCAGAAGCCGCGCCCGTTGCCCGTGATCACGATTCCGACGACGCGCGTGTCCGCCGCGGCCGCGTCGACGGCGCGCCGGATCTCGACGAGCATCGGGTAGGTGAATGCGTTCAGCTTCTCGGGCCGGTCGAGTCGAATCAGTGCGACCGGGTCCGCGATCTCGAGCAAGAGGTTCTCGTACATGCACCGATCATAGCCGCGAGCGTAGACTCGCGGCGCGCGAGCGAACACTTCGCGGGAGGAACCATGGGCTTGAAGACGACCAAGGAGTCGATCGATCTGGGCATCATCACGACGAACGGGCCCGCGATGCTGGCGTTCTACCGCGACGTGCTCGGGCTAGTGCACCAAGGCGACATGCCGATGCCGACCGGTGGAAAGATGCACCGCCTGCTCTGCGGCACGAGCCTGATCAAGATCGTCGTGCCTGACAGAGACCCGGCGAACAAGCCCGCGCCCGGTGGCCTCGCGGGCGGAACCGGCTATCGCTACTGGACGATCAGCGTCTCGAACCTGGACGAGGTCGTGGCCGCGGCGCAGCGCGCCGGCCGGCCGATCCCGATCCCGCGGCGCACCGTGCGCGCGGGAGTCGACATCGCGATGATCGAAGACCCCGACGGCAACTGGGTGGAGCTCCTCGAGCAGAGGTGAGTCACTCCGGACATCAAGGGCGAGGCGCGGCGCGGGGTGGGGGCGCGGCGCGCCCCGATGCCCGAAGTTAGAACAAGGTGTAGATGAACGGCGCCGCGGCGGTTCCGCCGAGCAACACGAGCAGGCCCAGGCCGACGATCGAGAGGATGATCGGGGCGAGCCACCACTTCTTGTTGTCGCGCAGGAACTGCCAGAGCTCGGTCGCCAGACCGGCTTGCGGCTTCGCCGCCTGGGTCACGAAGTCGTTCGTCGCTCGGTTCTCGCGTTCGTCGGCCACGGCGCTCTCCCTCAGAACTGCTTGAAGTAATCGGCCTTCGCACGCGGCGCGCGCGCGTCGACCCAGTAAGTGGCGGCTTTGGGAAGCAGCCGGCGGTCCATCGGATCCACGCCGAAGACGCGCATCACGAGTCCGACCGGCGCGATCACGACATAGAAGAGTGTCGCCATGATCAGGTACGAGAACACGAAGCCGATCGGGAACGCGACGACGGACAGGCCGACGAAGAGCGGTGCGTTCGCCTTCGGGAAGACTAGCGAGAAGAGCGCGGACAGCGCGCCGAGCCCGAGCAGCGCGAAGGCGACCGGCTCGCGTGCGGCGCCCAGCCCGTGGCGAAATACGAGCCACTCGTTCCAAGCGCAGAGCGCGAGCAGACCGAAGCCGCCCAGCGCGATCCATCCGAACTGGCGCAGGATGCGCTCATCGGGGCGGAAGTTGATTTCGACCAGCTTCGACATCGGCGAGTCAGTCCTGACCGAACTCAGCCAGGTAGGCGTCGACGTCGATCTCTTTCGCCTCCGGCTGGTCCTTCTTCAGCAGCACGAAGTTTTCGAGCACGAGCGCATCCATGTTGGTGTGCATGAAGCAGCGGTACGAGTCCTCGGGCGTGTTCACGATCGGCTCGCCGCGCACGTTGAAGCTGGTGTTGATCACGACCGGCGAACCCGTCTTCTGCTTGAACGCCCGCAGGATCTTGTAGAAGCGCGGGTTGCGCTCGGCGTCGATCGTCTGCACGCGCGCCGAGTTGTCGACGTGCGTGATCGCGGGCACGACGGACCGCACCTGTTTCAGCTTGTCGAGGCCCTTCTCGCCGCGTGACTCGATCGGCAGCAGCTTCTCCTCGCGCACCGGCGCGACGAGCAGCATGTACGGTGAGTCCTCGCTCGGGCGCATCTCGAAGAACTGGTCGACGTCCTCGCGGAGCACCGCCGGCGCGAAGGGCCGGAACGACTCGCGAAACTTGATCTTCACGTTCATCGTGGCCTGCATCTTGCGCGAGCGCGCGTCGCCAAGGATCGAGCGGGCGCCGAGCGCGCGCGGCCCGAACTCCATGCGCCCCGCGCAGTGACCGACGACGTTCTCCTGTGCGATCAGCTCGGCGACCGCGTCGCAGAGCGCTTCCTCGTTCTCGTAGTAGCGATACGCCGCGCCCTTGCGGTCGAGGAACGCCTTGATCTCCGCGTTCGAGTACGCGGGACCCAGGAGCGACCCCTTCTGTGAGTCGCGGCCGTGGGGCTCGCGCTTGTTCTCGAGCAGCTGGTGCCAGACGAAGAGCGCCGCGCCGAGGGCGCCGCCCGCGTCGCCCGCGGCCGGCTGAATCCAGACCTGATCGAACGGACCCTCGCGCAGGATCTTCCCGTTCCCGACACAGTTCAGTGCCACGCCGCCGGCGAGACACAGCTTGTCCATGCCGGTCAGCTCATGGGCATAACTCGCGATCTTGAGCATGATTTCTTCGGTCACGAGCTGGATCGACGCGGCAAGGTCCATCTCGCGCTGCGTGATCGGGCTCTCCGCCTTGCGCGGCGGGCCGCCGAAGAGCCGGTCGAACTTCGCCGACGTCATCACGTCCTTGTGCGTGTACGCGAAGTACGACATGTCCATGCGGAACGACCCGTCGGCCTTCACGTCGAGCATCTTCTCGCGGATCCGGTCCGCGTAGATCGGCTCGCCATACGGCGCGAGGCCCATCAACTTGTACTCGCCGCTGTTCACCTTGAAGCCCGTGAAGTAAGTGAACGCGGAGTAGAGGAGGCCCAAAGAGTGCGGGAAACGCAGCTCCTTCAGCATTTCGATCTGATTCCCGCGCCCGATCGAGATGCTGCCGGTCGCCCACTCGCCTACACCGTCCAGTGTCAGGATCGCCGCCTCGTCGAAGGGCGAGGGGAAGAAGGCGCTGGCCGCGTGTGACTCGTGGTGCTCGAGGAACACGTAGCGGCCCTTGTAGCGCTGCTGCAGGCCCTGATCGAGCTCGCGTGGCGTGTACAGCTTCTGCTTCAACCACAGCGGCAAGCCCATCAGGAACATTCGAAAGCCCAGGGGCGCGTACGCCACGTAGGTCTCGAGCAAGCGGTCGAACTTCAGGAGGGGTTTGTCGTAGAACGCGACCAGATCGAGCTGCTCGGGCGCGATGCCGCCCTCGGCCAGGCAGTACTCGATCGCCTTGGTCGGGAAGCGGTAGTCGTGCTTTTTGCGCGTGAAGCGCTCTTCCTGGGCGGCGGCGACGATGTCGCCGTCGCGCACCAAGCAGGCCGCGCTGTCGTGATAGAAGGCCGAGATTCCCAGGATGTTCAACGCGTCCCTCGTCGCTCTCCGCATCGGTCGGGAAGGGCGCGAGTCTACAGCGAGTTGATCTCGCTGGCCCAGCCGGGCATCTTCGCTGCTGGGGTCAGACAACGAGGGGGAAACCGTGTCATCCATGCGAATCCTGTGTCTTTGCTTGGTACTGCTGGCGGCGGGCGTCACTTCGGCGTGTAAGCACGCGGACGGCGGCGCGGAGCCGGCGGCGGACGCCTCGGCGGAGGCGGCGGCGGGCGACGTCGCGATGCTGCCGATGGAGGTCGTAGTGGCCAAGAGTGTGAATGTACGCGCGCTGCCGAGCACCAAAGGAACCGTGCTGGGCAGCTTGAAGAAGGGCCAGGAAGTGCGCGTGCTCGAGACGCAGAAGGGCTGGAAGAAAGTGCAGTCCGACGGCGCCGCGCCGGAGGGTTGGGTCGCGGGCGAGTATCTGAAAGCGCACCAAGCGCCGAAGTGAGGAGTGACATGGCGGCAGTCGAGCTGACGAACGAGACCTTCGAGCGGACGATCACGGGCAACGCGCTGGTGCTCGTCGACTTCTGGGCGCCCTGGTGCGGCCCGTGCCGCAACTTCGCGCCGGTCTTCGAGGCCTCTTCCGTGCGCCACGGTGATGCCGTATTCGCGAAGGTGAACACCGACGAGCAGCAGCAGCTTGCCGCGACCTTCGAGATCCAGTCGATCCCGACGCTCGCGATCTTCCGCGACCAGATCTGCGTCTTTTCGCAGCCCGGTGCGCTGCCCGCGTCTGGGCTCGAGGAGATCATCCAGCGCGTGAAGGCGCTCGACATGGACGACGTGCGGCGTCGGATCGCAGAGTACGAAGCGAACGGCGCCGCCGAGGAGGAAGCGGCCGAGAGCTAGGCGGGCGCGTGGACGTCGAACGCCTGCTCGCGGCCGAGGAGTCACTCGCCTTCGTGGTCGCGCGCGCCGAGAATGGGCTGCGCCTCGACCGCTTGCTCGCGGCGCGGCTGCCGTTCGCCTCGCGGACCCGCGTCGCGGGCTGGATCCGCGCGGGGCGCGCGCGCGTCGACGGCGAAGTCGTGTCGCGCGCGTCGGCCCCCGCAGCGGCGGGGCAGCGCGTCGACCTCGTAATCGAGAAGCGCCCGCGCGACGCGAGTGCGAGCCTCGATGACCTGCTCGCGCTCGAGCCAATCGCGCGCGGCGACGGCTGGCTCGCGATCGAGAAGCCCGCCGGCGTGCCGAGTCACCCGGCGGGGAACGAGATTAAACGCACCTTGCTCACGGCGCTCGCCCTGGGCCAGGCGCGCGACGCCGAGCCGGGTGGGCCGTGGCTGCCGCACCGGCTCGACCGTGAGACCTCGGGGCTCATGCTCGTCGCGCTGCGCGCCGATGTGCAGCGCCGGCTCGTGCGCGCGTTCGCCACCGGAGCGGTACGGCGACGCTACGACGCGCGCGTGCGCGGCGACGCCAGCCGACACTTTTCGGTGTCAGAACCGGAGCTCGAGTTGCACGGGCGGATCTTGCGCTGTGGTCACCGGCCGCCGCGCTTCCGAGTCGATCCCGCGGGCGTCGCGGCGCACACGCGCGCGCGCTTGGTCCGCGCCGGCGTCGACGCGAGCGAGCTCGAGCTCGAGCCGGTCACCGGACGCCAGCACCAGCTGCGCGTGCACCTCGCGCACATCGGTCATCCGATCGCCGGCGATCCGCTCTACGATCCGGCGCACGCGGCGGGTGAGCGCATGCAGCTGCACGCGCGCGCGCTCGAGCTTCCCGCTGGCGTGCTCGCGGACGAGCCGCTTCAGCTCGAAACGGGCGCGGCGCCGTTCGCCGGCACGCTCGCTGCCCCGAGGTCCAGCCGGTAGCAGCGCACGCGCGCGCGCCGCTCCGGGTCGTAGCCGCGCCACTTGGCCGCGGGTACCTCCTCGGGTCGCGCCGGGCGGAAGCCGTGCAGCTCGAAGAAACGCCCCACCCCTTCGCTCGTGGTGCAGGCGTACACAAAAGTGAGTCCCCACTCGCGCGCGCGCGCCAGCGCGTGGGCGACCAGGTGTCCGCCGACGCCTTCGCCGAGGAACCGGGTCAGTGTGTAAAGCGAAGCGACCTCGCCGCAGCCGCCCGGCTCGTCGACGAGCAACGCGCCGATCCCCGCCAAATGGTACGCCTCGACGAACGCGCCGAAGCCGCTCGCGAGCACGGCGTCGAGCTGTTCCTGCGTGCGCGGTGCGAGATAGCCCTCGGCGGTGCCGCGTGCGATCAAGTCACTCGCGGCGTCGAAGTCGTCCAGGCCGAGCTTGCGCACGAGCACGTAGCGTTCTTCCGTAAAGAGTGTCCCGGAGCCCGCGTACGAGAACAGCTCGTCGGAGAGACCCTCGAGCGTGCATACGTTTACCGCGGGAACGCCCGCCACCAGCATCGCCTCGACCTCGCGCAGCAGCGCCGCGCGCCGCTCGTTGCGTGGTGCGCCGGCGGCCAGGATCTCGCGCAGCTCCTCGAGGTGCACGAACGAGACGCGCTCGCCGTTCGCTCGCACGATGCCGCCGTCACGGTCGATCCACACGAGCTTCGAGATCCCCAGCCGCAGCGTCGCCTCGCGGCACGCGGGTGCGAACGCGAGTGAGCCCGCGACCACGAGCCCGAGTCGGAACGACGCGCGCAGCTGGCGCCAGACCGTGCCCTCGAGGCGCGGCGTCGCCATCGAGAGCACGTGCTCGCCGACCAACGGCTCGAGCGCCGAGCGCTCCGTCGACAGCAACACCACGTTCGTCTCGTTGCGAGTGAGCTCGTCGATCACCTGTGCGAGGCGCGCGGGTTGGCGAAGCTCGGCGGCCGGCGCCGCGATTGCGAGCGTCTTCCCGTGGAAGTCCTCGAGGTAGAAGTCCTTCTCGGAGAAGGGCGCGGGCGCCGGCGAGTCCTCAGGCGCTCCCATTGCGCGCCTCGGGCGGCGCCGAGGCCGCCCTCGGCGCCGCCCCGCAAGCGCCGCACAGTGGCGCGCGCAGCGAGGCGAAGCCGAGCGAAGTCAACCGGGAGTGTTCCCGACGATCGACACGAAGCTGACGCAGCGACCGGGCGCGCCGCCGAGGTTGTGCGTGAGGCCGAGCTTCGGCGTCTTGATCTGGCGCGGGCCCGCCTCGCCGCGAAGTTGCAGCCACATCTCGTACATCATGCGCAAGCCGGACGCGCCGATCGGATGACCGAACGACTTCAAGCCGCCGTCGGGGTTCACCGGTTGCGCGCCCTCGAGGTCGAAGCGTCCCTCCTGCTCGTCCTTCCACGCGTGGCCGCGCGGCGAGAAGCCCATGTCTTCCATCAGCACGAGCTCGGTCGGCGTGAAGCAGTCGTGCACCTCGGCCATGCTGATCTGGTCGCGCGGGCTCGTGACTCCCGCCTGCTTGTACGCGTCGGCCGAGCTCGCGACGACCTCGGGGAAGGTCGTGAAGTCGTAGTCCTGGCTGAAGTAGCCCTCGGCGGGACCGGCCGCGAACGCCAGCGCCTTCAAGTAGATCGGGTGGTCGGTGTACTTGTGCGCGTCCTCGGCCCTACACAGAACTGCGGCGGCCGAGCCGTCCGAGACGCCCGAGCAGTCGAAGACGCCGAGCATGCCGGCGACCGCCGGCGAGGCGCAGATCTTCTCCATCGAGACTTCCTTGCGGAACTGCGCCTTCGGGTTCTTCGCCCCATTCTTGTGATTCTTCCAGGCGATGCGCGCGAGCACTTGCTTCAGGGTCGCCTCGTCGACGCCGTACTTCTTGGCGTACGCGGGCGCGAGCAGCGAGAACGTCGCGGGCGCCGTCATCGACGAGTCGGTGCCGTCGGAGGGCGGCCGCGAGCCGGTGAGCCCGGAGTAACCGGAGTCCTTCAGCTTCTCGACGCCGATCGCCATCACCAAGTCGTAGGCGCCGCTGGCCACGGCGTACGCCGCATTGCGCATCGCCTCGGACCCGGTCGCGCACATGTTCTCGAGCCGAGTCACTGGCTTGTAGTCGAGCTTCAGCGCTTCCGAGAGCATGAGCCCCGACACGCCGCTGCCCATCGTGCCGAGCCAGTACGCGTCGACCTGCTCGGGGCCGACGCCCGCTGACTTGTACGCGTCGCTGGCGGCGTCGACGAGCAAATCGTCCGCGCCCTTATCCCAGTGTTCACCAAACGGTGTACAGCCCATGCCGACGATCGCGACTCGGTCCTTGATGCCTCGGCTCGCCATCTCTCATCTCCCTTCGCTCGCCTGTGGCTCGCTGCGCGTGCCTTCGGCACTTGCGGGCCTTGCTCGGGACGGCCCTCGCTCGGCCTCCCGCAGCTTAGCGCTTCGGTCGCGCCTTCCAGAAATAGTTGTGCACGCCCTGACCGGTGTAGAGGCGGCGGAACGTCATCTCGAGCTCGTTTCCGATCGCGACCGCCTTCGGGTCGACGTCGGTGAGCTCGCACGACAGCCGCCCGCCGCCCGCGTAGTCGACGATCGCCGCGACGACGGGCGGCTGCAGCGTGTACGCCAGGTGATCGAGCGTATAGGTCGCCACCTTGCACGGCGCGTCGGCGAAGCGCTCCTCGCGCATCTGGTCGACGGCGGAGCACTTCACGCAGACGCGCTGCGGCGGTAGGTGTCCGGTATTGCACGCCTCGCAGCGCGAGCCGACGAATGCGTACTTCCAGTGGTCGGCACGCCTCATCGGCGGGGCAGCGGGCCGCTCGGGCTCCGGCCGGCGCGGCGGCTCGAACGGCAGGATGCCGCGCCATTTCAAGTAGGTGTTGTAGGGGAGGCCGGTGCGCTTCGCGCCGAGCCAGCGATCGACCGCGTGCAGCGGTCGCGCGGCCGCGATCCGCTCCGTCACCTCGAGCACGACCGCGTCGCAGCCGTCAGCGACGCACAGCACTAGAATCTTGTCGCCGGGATTGGCGCGGTCGAGCGCGCGCGCGAGAAGCACGCCGGCGTGAGCAGCGCCCGAGCGGCCGACGGCCGCGAGCAGAGGGTCCGCGACCTGTTCGGGCTTCAGCCGCAGCGCTTCCGGAACGAACGCGACCGCGCGCGCGTTGGTGCCGTCGAGCACGACGGTCTTCAGATCGGCGGGGCCGACGCCGGCGCTCTTGAGCGCGCGGGTCGCCACGTCGACCGCGATCGGACCGAGTGTCTCGGCGCCGAAGCGCTCCTCCCACTGCTTCGCGAACGGATCGCTCGGCAGTCGCCACACGTCGAGGATCTCGGTTGTTGCCGACGCGCGGCCGACGAAGCGCGCGATCGACTCCGCGTCGGGACCGGTGACGAACGCCGCCGCGCCGTCGCCGCCGCCGCTCTCGCGCGCGCCGCCCGGAGCGCCGATCACGACGTCGGCCGCGATCACGAGCGCGCGCGCGCCGCCCGCCGCAGCGTCCGCGCCGGCGATGAGCGCACCGAGCCCCATGCGCGTGGAGCTCCCGAGCTCGAGCGCGCGCACGCCGCGCGGCAAGTCGAGCGCCGCCGCGATCGCCGCGGCGTTCAGCTTCTCGGCGTACGGCGGACTCGTCGTCGCGAAGATCAGTGTCTCGATCTCGCGCGCGCCGCGCACCGCATCGCGCCCGGCTTCGACGGCCATCGAGACGGAGTCCTCGTCGTAGCTCGCGACCGTTCGCTCGCCTTTGCCGGCGCCGAGCGCCGAGCGCTCTAGGCGGTTGTAGGGCAAGTAGCTCCCGTAGCGCGTGATCCCGGCCACCTTCGAGTCCTCCTCGGAAAACCGCAGCGGATCTTACACGCAACGGCCCGGCGGAATCGTGTGACGGGGGTCCGTTCCGGCGCGTTGAACCTGGTGTACGATGCGCTATCCGCATGCGCCGGGTGTCGCTCGTCCTGCTGTTGTCGTGGGTGATCCCGTGGCTGCTTCTCGCGAGCGCCGCGCGCGCCGCGCTGCCGGCGGGGTTCACCAAGACCCCCGTCGCGGGGCCGTGGGACGGTCCGGTCGGCGTCGCGTTCGATGCCAACGGACGCATGTACGTCTGGGAGCGCGCGGGCCGCGTTTGGGTCGTGGAGAACGGCGTCAAGAGCGCGGCTCCGATGATCGACATCTCCGACGAGGTCGCCAACTGGCGCGAGCACGGCATGCTCGGCTTCGCGCTGCACCCGAACTTCCTTTCGAACGGGTGGATCTATCTGTTCTACGCCGTCGATCACTACTACCTGGAGAACGCGGGTACGCCGGGCTACGACCCTACGCTGAGTGAGTCGTTCGTGCCGCAGGTCTTGCGCATCACGCGCTACACCGCGACCGCCGCGTCCGGGTTTCGAACGGTCGACCCGGCGTCGCGGCGCGTGCTGCTCGGTGAGTCGGCCGGCACCGGCTGCCCGACGCTCTTCGAGTCACACGGCACCGGGTCACTCGCGTTCGGCGCGGACGACTCGCTGCTCGCGAGCTGCGGCGACGGGGGGAGTTACCTCGGGCCGGACACGGGCGGCCCGGCGGCCGGCGCGTACACGGCGCAGGGGTTGGCGGAGGGCTTCATCCGACCGAACGAGGACGTCGGCGCGTATCGCTCGCAGATGGTGTCCTCGTTCTCGGGGAAGATCTTGCGCATCGATCCACAGACGGGAGACGGCCTGCCGAGCAATCCGTTCTACGATCCCCAAGATCCGCGCTCGGCGAGCTCGCGCGTATTCGCGCTCGGCTTCCGGAATCCATTCCGCTTCACAGTTCGGCCGCACACCGGGAGTCACTTGCCCTCCGATGCGGCGCCGGGGTCGATCTACGTCGGCAACGTCGGTTTCGCCAGCTTTGAGGAGATCGAAGTCGTCGATACGCCCGGGTACGACGGGGGCTGGCCTCTGTACGAAGGGATGGTGCGGGAGCCCAACTACGAGCTGGCCGGGCCCGTGCAGAATCTGGAGGCGCCCAATCCGTTGAACGGGATCAGCGGCTGCACGCAGCCGTTCTTCGACTTCGGCGATCTCTTGGTGCAGGAGACACTGGGTACGCCGAGCTTTCCGAACCCGTGCGACGCCACGAAGCAGGTTCCGGCGTCGATTCCGCGCTTCATGCACCGCCGGCCGGGGCTGGCGTACGGGCGCGACGTCGACGGGCCGATGCTCACGCCGACGTTCAGCGCCGGTGCGCCGACGTTCGCGTACGTAGGCGCGCCCGGCTCGCCGGTCGCGGGTACACCGCTCAGTGGCAGCACCGCGACGGGCGAGGTCTGGTACACCGGCAGCGACTTTCCCGCGCAGTTCCAGAACAGCTTCTTCCATGCGGATCTGGGGTCGGCCACAGTCACGAACATCCGCTACGACGCGAACGACCAGCCGACCTTGGTGACGCCATTCGAAACCAACGCGGGTCTGGTCGTGATGCTCGCGACCAGCCCGACGACGGGCGGGTTGTACGAGGTGGACCTCCTCAGCTACGCCGTCTACCGCATCTCCTACGCGGCCGCGGGCAACCAGCCGCCGAGCGCCGTCGCGAGCGCGGCGCCCAGCTTCGGAACGACACCGCTCGGTGTCGTGTTCAACGGAGCCGGCTCGACCGATCCGGAGGGCCTGCCCCTCACGTACTCGTGGAACTTCGGCGACGGCAGCCCACTCGCAACGATCGCGAATCCGAGTCACACGTTCTTCGGCCCGCTCGGCCAGCCGACGACTTACAACGTGACGCTCAGCGTGCGCGACTCGAGCAATCAAACGGCGATCGCGCAGACCTCCGTCGCCGTGAACGACACGCCGCCGCAGGTCTCGATCACGAGCCCGATGAGCCAGGGCCTGTACTCGATGACGGTGCCCACCGTCTATCCGCTCACTGCGAACATCTCGGACGCGGAGCAGAGCGCCGGTCAGCTCTCGTGCCAGTGGCAGGTCACGCTGCACCACAACGCCGACGTCGAGCCGGAGCCGATCGACACGAATTGCTCGACGAGCGCGATCCTCTCGCCCGTCGGCTGCAACGGGAATTCCTATTCGTACACGCTCGCGCTGACGGTGAGTGACGGCGCGGGTCTCTCGACGAAGCGCGACGTCACGCTCTACCCGGACTGCGCGTCGCTGTTCCCCGTGGTCTGCGGGAACATCGACGGCAACGCGGCGCGCAACGCGGCCGACGTCACTCGCCTGCGCACCGCGTTCTCGCGTCCGATCACGGCTCCGCTCTCGGTGGCCGAGCGCTCGCGCTGCAGCGTGATCGGCGACGCCAACTGCGACTTGGTCGATCTCAGCGTGCTGCGGCGTTACCTCGCGGGACGAACCCCGGGCATCGCGCAGGTCTGCAGCGCCGTTTCGCCGTAACGCATCGCACTGGCCGGGCCGGGGCGCGCGGGTGCACACTGCGGCGATGCAACTTCGACAAGTCGCCCTCGTGGCGCGCGATCTCCAAGCCGTCGTCGACGATCTCTGCGCGGTCCTCGGTCTCGAGGTCTGCTTTCACGATCCCGGGGTCGAGGAGTTCGGCCTGCACAACGCGCTCATGCCGATCGGCACGAGCTTTCTCGAGGTCGTCTCGCCGCAGCGCGAAGGCACGACCGCCGGCCGCCTGCTCGAGCGGCGCCGCGGCGACGGCGGCTACATGGTGATCGCGCAGGTCGACGACCTCGCCGCGGAGCGCAAACGCATCGAGGAGCTCGGCGTGCGCATCGTGTGGCAGGTGGCGCTGCCCGACGCGGAGACGATCCACCTGCACCCGCGCGACGTCGGCGCAGCGATCGTGTCGTTCGATCAGATGCGCCCGCCCGAGTCGTGGCGCTGGGCGGGGCCCGAGTGGCGCGAGCACGTGCACACCGATGTGACGCGCCGGCTCGTCGGCGCCGAGCTTCAGGCAGCCGACCCGCGTGCGCTCGCCGAGCGCTGGAGCCGGATCTTCGCGCGGCCGGTGCGCGAGCTCGCCAACGGGAGTTACACGCTCTTGCTCGACGACAGCGCGCTGCGCTTCGTCGCCGACCACGATGGCCGGGGCGAGGGCGTCTCCGGGATCGACGTCGAGGTCGCCGATCCGCTCGAGGTGGTGCACCGAGCGCGCGCGCGCGGCGTGCCCGCGGGCGCCGACGTCGTCGAGATCGGCGGCGTGCGCGTGCACCTGGTGCGCGGGAGCTAGCGGGCGATGGAGCTCTACGAAGCGATGAGCAGCTGCCGCGCGGTGCGCCGACTGCGTACCGATCCAATTCCCGACGACGTGCTCACGCGCCTGTTGCAGGCCGCCGTCTGGGCGCCGACGGGCGGCAACGTCCAGCCGTGGCGCGTGATCTTGGTGCGCGATGCGAGCGCGAAGCAGGCGCTCGGCGCGCTCTACGAGAAGGCGTGGAGTCAGTACTCTGGCCAGGTTCGCGCGGGGCTCGCGTCGCTTCCGGACGAGCGACGCGCACCGCACGAGCGCACGCTGGCCGCGGGTGACTATCTCGCCGCGCACTTCGCGGCGACGCCGGTGATTGCGGTCTTCTGCTTCGATCCGAAGCAGATGGCGATCACGGACGCTGGGCTCGCCCGTCCGTCGGTGGTCGGCGGAGGCTCGGTGTATCCTGCGGTGCAGAACTTCCTGCTCGCCGCGCGCGCCGAGGGACTCGGCTGCGTGCTCACCACACTTCTGTGCCAGCACGAAGCCGCCGTGAAGGCGTTGCTCGCCATTCCCGACGGCTGGGGCACCTCCGCCGCGATTCCGCTCGGCTATCCGCTGCGAAAGGGGCATGGTCCGCTCTCGCGGCGCCCGATCGACAAGCTCGCCTACGCCGATCGCTGGGGTTCACCCTACCGCTAGCGGTCCCCGACTTCAGCAGTGAATGCGCGGGCTTAGCACTTGGATCCGCGGTCGCCCTGCCGACGTCGCTCGACCATTTGGTGACGAAAATCACAGCTCGCCAGGCGGCGAGAGGCGATATAACCCGCGCCATGAGTGTATTCGAGGGGAGTCGCTTGAACTCGGAAAGCCTGAGCTCGGACAAGATCCTATTGGCCGTCGCCATCCTGTTGGGAATTCTGACGACCGCTCTTTCCCTCTGAACTTCGTTCGCCTGCGGCTCACTGCGCGCGCCTTCGGCGCTTGCGGTCTCGGCTCGAGGCGGCTCTCGCCTCGCCTCTTCCGAGGCTGACGTCACGCTCGAGAAGATCCGGCTCTTCTCGAGCGAGGCATGGAGGCGACGGCGCAGCGCGAGGACGCCCTCGCGCGGAGC
>JBGQIB010000013.1:0-49337 GCA_041498295.1 bacterium
GTCTAGACGCTCTTGCCAGATACTCCCGCGCGGCGAAGGCAAGTGGCTCGTCCGCTGGACCGAGCCGCGCGACGAGACGAACGGCAAGTGGAAGCGCCGAGCGAAGATCGTCCGCGGCACGAAGAAGAAGGCCGATGCCTATCTCGCCGAGAAGATCGTCAGCATCGCGCGCGGGTCGTACATCACGCCGACGAAGCAGACGCTCTCGAGTTACTTCGACGAGTGGCATGCGGCGCGAGAGGCCCGGGGCGAGATCAGCGAGTGCACGCTGATCGATGATCGGCGGAAGTTCAACCGCTACGTGCGCCCCACGCTTGGAGGCCGAAGGCTCGAGGACCTGCGGCCGCGCGATCTCTCGCAGCTCTACTCCGAGATGATGGCGAAGCGTGTCGACGCGAAAACGGGCCGAGAGAAGCCTGGTGTTGGCCCGCGCACAGTCACCTTCGTTCACGGCATCCTGCGGTCGGCGCTGCGCGATGCGGTTCGCGAGGATCGGCTCGTTGCGGCGGTGACTGACCGCGTCCGCCTGCCGAAGCAAACGAAGCGCGAGGTGCACGCTCTCGCACCCGATGAGGTGAAGAAGTTCCGCGAAGCCGCGCAGCGGTCAGGGCACGCAGCGCTCTTCGACTTCCTCCTGGGGACCGGCGCCCGGCCCGGCGAGGCGCTCGCGCTCCGTTGGAGCGACGTCGATCTCGACGGGGGTGTTGCCCGAATCGAGCGCGCGCTCTCGCGGCCGGGCGGAAAGTACGCCTTCAGAGATCCAAAGACCGAGCGGTCGAAGCGTGCGCTCGCGCTCGCGCCCGAGCTCGTCCGCGCACTACGGGAGCATCGCCGAACACAGGCGGCAGAACGACTGAAGCTCGGCTCCGTCTGGACGGATCTCGACCTGATGTTCCCGGGACCGATCGGCGCGCCGGCCGACGAGCTCGCGATCAACCGGCGAGCGTTCAAGACGACGCTGAAGCGCGCGAAGCTCCCGCTCGAGGTGACGCTGTACGCGCTCCGGCACACCTTCGCGACGCTCGCACTCGCGGCCGGCGCCTCTGTGCACGAGGTGGCGTCCGCGATGGGGCACACGAGCCCGCAGCTCGTGCTCTCGACGTATGGTCATGCTCTCCCGAAGCGCCGCGACGAGACGTTTGCGAGGGTCGGGGCTTTGGTCTTTTGATGAAGAGCTCCGACTATATCTCCGACCACGATTTCCAGTTTCTTTATGAATTCGCTGGATTTGTCGACTCACGACTCGACTTCTGGGAGGCAGGACTTCCCGACGATCCGGATATTGACGATGCAGATCGTTACGTGCGAGCAGAGTACGTCACCGGGCTCGGATTCGTTGCGTGCCAGACGTATCTAACGGCCGTGGTATCTCGGCGAGACATGACTCGAGGGGACGCACTCGCTCGCGGCCGGATACACTCACCATCAGGACGACCAGTCGCCCTACTCGTCAACGCTGCTGCGAATCTGTGGAAGCACAGTGCGGAGTGGCCGCTCTTTGGTACGCCTGCGGTCGATGTTGCTCGGAAGACGATCCAAGAGATTGAGTCGCTAGGAGTCGACGCAAGGGGTGCGTTTCCCTGCCACGATGTGCTGCTCGAACTCGTCACTCCGCCCCGTTTCACCCCATTAACAACTCTTCTGGAGGAGTGGCGAGACGCTCTCTATGCGGCCGCTGGACATCGTTCGCCTCGCGCGCCACGAAGAGGGTGAATCCGTCCTCTCGACCTACGGCCACGCGCTCCCGACGCGTCGCGATGAGACTTTCGCGAAGGTCGGCTGTCGAATCTACGGCCAGATCAGATGAGCCGCGAGCAGAGCTCACTGGGCGTTCGAGCACTCTGCACCCTACGCCTTGGTTCGCGAGGCAAGGACTGCAAGAAGTTCACTCAACTCTGAGGTTGAACCAGGGCTGGGGCCGGTTCGCGCGTAGCCGGACTCCTGCGGAGCAAACACTGCTTCGGTGGTGCGGTTCAGAATTGCGGCGCGCAGCTCCGGAGTCTCCGCGGCCTGGATGAATTCACGGAATGTCGAGAGCGCATTCACACGATGACGATTGACTACTACGTTGTGCCGGCTCGCAGCGTAGTTTCGACCGCAAAGAATGACGACGTAGTAGCCCAGAGAGATGACTCCAAAGTTGATGATCGCGTAGGGAAGGAGGTTTGGCTCGGGGTTGGTCTTGAGGAGCGCACGCGCGTACGGGAGGACCTCTAGAACGACGTATAGGAGCGTGGCGGATATCGAAGCAAACGTCGCTGACAGCCAGAACCATGCACCCCACCGGTTGCGCTTGGCCTCTTCTTCGAAGTGCCCTGAGTGCTTGGAGACAGCAGTCTCGCCTATCGACTTTCGAAATTCTTCCTCGAGTGTTTGCAGCCCGTCTTCCATTCTCTTGCGAGATAGCTCCGCTTCCTGGGCGATCGCTTGAATCTCGCCGAGCTTCCCCTTGGCCAGTTGCAACTCGGGTGAGCGAAGGTCTCTCAGATGATCCGACCACAAAATGATCCTTGAAGCAGCATCGAAGAACGAAGGCCACTGAGTGGCCAACTGCGAGCGCAGATTGTCCCGGACTTGAACTGACGGAGTGGACATCTGCGATGGGTCAAACGTGAGGATGTTCCGCATCGTCTTGTGGAGGTTCGAGAGGTGGTCTCTCGTATCATCAATCGTCTTTTCCGGAGACTCCTCGATTGACGCGTGAGTCAGGGACTCAAGAATCTCACGAAACGACTCAAACAGCGGTCGCTCGTTGGCGAACGACAGGGGCCCTAGTTCTTCCCGTGCGAGCTTCTGGCTGGGGACAGCGACGAGCTCGTCGAGGAGTGCGCGTAGCTTTGTCGCCGATGCTTGCTGCGATGCGGTTGGCACAGCCACCTCCGGTCGACAACCACTTCGGGCACGGCTCAGACACCGAAGGCGAGATCACAGGTAGATCTCTCGAGCTAGGTGCCCGAAATCATGGCTCCCCGGGACGGGCTCGAACCGCCGACCTAGTGGTTAACAGCCACCCGCTCTACCAACTGAGCTACCGGGGAATCGGGCGCCGATTCTACGGATCCGGTGAGTTCGATCAAGAGCCCGACGGAACGGCGATGCGGCAACCTGGCGCCACGTCCCCGCCGTCGATCGGGCCGCTGAGCGCGACTTCGAGCTGCGTTCCCGGGGCGAGGTCGGGCAAGGTCACCTCGCTCACCCCGGAGACGTTGGCGAGCTCCTTGTCGGGCAACACCGAGCGAAGTTGGCTCACGCGAGCCGAGGCGAAGCGCTTGCCGCGCGTGGGATCCCAGCGCAGGACGAGGCCGTCCGGCGTGCGCTGTACGGCGAGCGCGAGGTCCAGCCCCGTGACCTCGAGCGGCTCCGAGTGGAAGCTCTCGAGGCCGTCGGCGTCGCGCGCGCGCAGGCGGTAGCGAACGGTCTCACCGCAGCCGACCGCGGCGTCGGCGTAGGCGGTCTTCGGCGCGTCGACCGTGGCGATGCGCGCCTCGGGTCCGAACTCCGATCCGCCTTTCTCGCTGCGCCAGACCTCGTAGCTGCGCACGTCCGGCTCGACGTTCTGCGCCCACTCGAGCGCCACGCGCCCGAGCCGGCGGGCGTCGGCCGAGAGCCCCGTCGGCGGCAGTGGCTCGGCCTTGGTCACGCCGCGGATCGGCGCCGCGGTCATCTCGCTCTCGCCGCCGAAGCGGTTCACCGCGGAGATGCGGTAGTACATGACGCGCAGGTCGCCGGGGATCGTGTCCTCGTACACAGAATTGAGTCGACCTTCGGCGAACGACACGCGCTCCCAAGGTCCGGCCATCGTGGGGCAGCGATAGATCCCGTAGCCGGAGACCGCGACCTGCTCGCTCGGCTTCCAGGAGAGCACCGCCTTGCGCGGCAAGTTCGAATAGACCTGGAGTGACTCCGGGATCGCGGGGCGCGGCTCGGTCGTCGCGGTGAGCGCCGCATGACTGCGCGAGACGCGGCCCTGTCGGTCGTACGGATGCACGCGGTACGTGTAGGTCTGGCCGTCGCCGAGGGCGCCCGGCTTGTCGCCCTCGTCGGTGAAGACGGTGCCGAAGCGCGAGCTCGTGATGCCGACGCGGTGGAACGCGCCTTCGGCGTTGCCGCTGCCGCGCAAGATCGCGTAGCCCGCGACGTCGCCGACGAGCACCGGCTCCCAGGCGAGCGAGATCTCTCGGTCCGCATTCGACGTGATGCGCAGATTCTCGGGCGGCAGCAGATCCGAGGTTCGGTCGAATACCAACGTCTGGTCCGCGGCGAACAGCTTCGTCGCGACTTTCTCTGCGGTGCTCGCGCAGCCCGCCAGCACAAGACACACGAGACATGCGAGACAGCGACACAGAACGGTGTTGCGTGAGCTAGGGGCCACGAGTCTGAATCTCCTCGAGGCGCGAGAGGATGCGCTCGGCGCGGTCGACGTTCTCCTTGGTGCGCTGGTCGTCCGGAGCGATCAGCAGCGCGTCGCGCCAGACCGCGAGCGCCTTCTCGAGATCCTCTTCCTGGAAGTAGTGCTTGCCCTGTTCGTAGAGTGCGGGCAAGCGCGGCGTGAGCTCCTGGCGCAGAGCGGCGAGCCGGCGCTTCGCGCCTGCGTGTTTGTCGTCGATGCGCAGCGCCGCGATGTACTCCTGGAGCGCGGCGTACGGGTCGCCCGCTTCCTCGGCCTGCTGACCCGCGCGGAAGTGACCTTCCGCGAGAATCTCCTGCGACGAAAGCGTGGGTGGCGGCGGCGCGCCGCCCGTGGACTTCCGGCGCTGGTCCTCCTCGGCGAGCTCCTGGTCGTAGCGCTTGATGTAGGACAGATAGCCGAGCGCGGCCTCGTTCTGCGGGTCGAGCTCGAGCGCGCGCGAGAACGCTGCGCTCGCGCCCGGGCGATCGCCCAGCGCGTACGCGCGCTTCCCGTCTTCCAGCGAGCGCAGCACCTGTGCGCCCGTCTCGGCGTAGACCTGGCGCACCTCGATCTGGATCGCCGGGTCGAAGGGATCCAGGCGCGAGAGCTTCTCGGCGGAGGCGTTCGCCTCGCGCAGACTTCCGGCCTTGAGCGCGGCCGCGAGCCGCCTTCGCTCGGCGTCCTCCTGGGTGTGGAGCGCGCGGAACAGCTTCTGAACACGCGCCAGTGTCGCGGGCCGATCGGGGTCGAGCTTCAGCGCGAGCCGGTAGTAGAGGACGGCCTCAGCGAGTCGGCCCTCGTCCTCGAAGAACTGCGCGCGCTTCTCGTAGCGCGCGAGGCTCGAGGCGAGCTCGGTCTCGAGCGTCTCGAGGCGCGCGTGCGCACGGGGATACTCGCGACTCGACTCGGGAATGCCGCGCCAGACGGCGAGCGCGCCCGCGACGTCGCCCTGGCTGTAAAGTCTCTCACCGCGGTCGTACGCTTGCGCGCAGCCGAGAGCGGTGACGACTACGAGGAGGAGGCGAAGCGAGGGCCGCCCCGAGCGGAGCCCGCAAGCGCCAAGGGCGCGCGCAGCGAGCCGCAGGCGAGCGAAGTCACTACGGAACCGCGACACGGAGCGGAGTCTAACGGAAGACGCCGAGCGCTCTAGTACAGGACCTTGAAGACCTCGATGGGGTGGTCGACCCCCTCGATCTTCCGCGGTCCTTCGGGTTTCGCGTCGACGAGCATGGCCACGCGCTCGCGCACTTCGCCGGTGATCATGATCTCGCCGGGCCCCGCGAGCGACTGCAAGCGGTTCGCGACGTTCACCGGTTCGCCGATCGCGGTGTAGTCCATCTTGAGCTCCGAGCCGATGTTCCCGACGACGACGATGCCGGTGTGAATTCCGATGCCGACCTCGAGGCGCACGAACGGCTGCAGCGAGGCCTCGCAGCGCTGATTGCGCTCGTGGATGGCGCGTTGCACGGCGATCGCGGCGGCCACCGCGCGCTGCGCGTGGTCCTCCGTCACGATCGGCGCGCCGAGGTACGCGAGGATCGCGTCGCCGATGTACTTGTCGACGGTGGCGCCGTGCTCGAGCAGCCGGCCCGTGATCAAGTCGAAGCACTCGTTCAGGAAGGCGACCACGCGCTCGGGGCCGATCGAGCCGGTGAGTCGCGTGAACTTGCGGATGTCGAGATACAGCACCGAGACTTCGCGCAGCTCGCCCTTCAGGTGAATCGCCTCGGGTGACTCGACCACTTCGCGCAGTACGTGGTCCGAGACGTAACGCCGAAACGCCGTCTCTATGCGCCGCTTCTCGCCCAGACTCTCGCTCATCTCGTTGAAGGCGCGAGTCAGCACGCCGATCTCGTCGCGCGACGATGGCTCGACCCGCGCCGAGAGATCGCCCGCGGCCAGCGCATTCACCGCGAGCCGCAGCCGCTGCAGCGGGCGACTCACCATACCCGAGACGACGAAGGCGATGATGAGGCCGACGCCGAGCAGCACGCCGGAGGCGATCAACACGTCGCGCCGCGCGCGCTGCACCACGCCGCGCGTGAGCGAGGCGACGTCGAGGACGACCTGCGCCTCGCCGATGTCCACGTCGCGGTAAGTCATGCGCGACGCGACGACCAGCACGCCGTCGTTCGAATCCGTGCTGAGGTCGACCGTCGCGGCCATGCGCTCGTAGCGCTCCTGATCGCCCTGGAGCGACGAGGCGACCAGGCGCCCGTTCTTGTCGAGCACCCGGACGGCGCTGACCTCGGACTCCTTCGCGATCGTCTCGAGCAGCTGCGAGAGCATGAGATCGTCCTCGAGCAGCATCGGCTCGCGCGCGTTGCGCGCCAATTGCTGGGCGAGAACGACGGCGCGCTTGCCGGCCTCGTCCGCCAGCGCGCGCGCGCTCTGGTCGAGCACGACCAGCGACACGGTGCCGATCGCGACGACCAGCAACACACTGGACAAGAGCGCCAGCTTGAAGCGCAACGGGAAAATCACGCGCCGGAACGTACCACTGGGGCTCTCGCGCAGAAAGGCCGCTCGACCTAGTCTAGCGGCGATGCGTGGAGCGGATTCGAATCGCGTCGTCGTGTTCGATTTCGACGGAACGCTCGCCGACACGTGGCGCGACCTCGCGACCGCGCTGAACCGCACGCTCGCAGACACCGGGCTGCCGCCGGTCGAGGGCCCGCAGGTGCGCGCGTGGATCGGCGACGGTGCGCTGAAGCTGCTCGCGAACGCGCTGCCCGAGGCCGAGCGCGCGCCCGAACGGCTCGAGCCGCACTACGAGCGCTTTCGCGCGCACTACGACCGCTGCTGTCTCGACACCACCGAGCTCTACCCGGGCATCGGCGCATGTCTCGAAGCGCTCGGTCACGAGAGTCTCGCGGTGCTCTCGAACAAGCCCGCGCGCTTTCTCGACCGCATGATCGACGGGCTGGGGATCAAGGGCGTGTTCGCGGCGGTGCTCGGCGGTGACACACTTCCGGTTCGCAAGCCCGATCCCGCAGTACTGGCCGGGGTGATCGAGCGACTCGGCGTTCAGCCGCGCGAGATCTGGATGATCGGCGACAGCGCCGTCGACGTGGAGACCGGCCGCGCCGCCGGCGCGCGCACGATCGGCTGCGGCTGGGGCCTGCGCGGCCGCGAGGAGCTGCGCGCCGCGGGCGTCGAATTCCTGCTCGAACATCCCCGCGAAATCCCGACGACCGTCTTTAGCGGGGCCCGGCGCGGCTGAGCCGCGCCACCCGCTCTTCGTTCGGCTGCGCCTCACTGCGCGCCGCGCGCCCGCGGCTTGCGGCCGACTTGATTTCGCGTCGACGGGGGAGTCAACTTAGATAACGCCGCGCGTGCTGCTGAACGCGCACCGACGGGAGGGACGCCATGAAGTTCACGTGGTTCCACCTGATGCCGTACCGCTGGCTGCCGGCGGATTTCCGCGAGCGGTATCACAGCGTCTGGGTCGATCTGCCCAACGGGATCTACGACCCCGAGAAGGGGCACGATCTCTACAACGAATATCTCGACATGCTCGAGTACGCCGAGCAGTGCGGCTTCGACGCGATCGCCGTGAACGAGCATCACCAAAATGCGTACGGGATGATGCCGTCGCCGAACCTCATGGCGGCGGCCCTCGCGCGGCGAACGTCGAAGGCGATGCTGCTCGTGCTCGGCAACTCGATCGTGTGTTACAACCCGCCGACCCGCATCGCGGAAGAGTTCGCGATGCTCGACGTGATCTCGGGCGGGCGGCTGATCGCCGGCTTCCCCGTCGGCACGTCGATGGACATCAACTACTGCGCGGGTCAGAACCCGGCGACGGTGCGCGACAAGTACCGCGAAGGCCACGAGCTGATCGTGAAGGCGTGGCAGACGCGCGAGCCGTTCGCGTTCAACGGCAAGTACACCAAACTGCGTTACGTGAACCTGTGGCCGCGGCCGATCCAGCAGCCGCATCCGCCGGTGTGGATCCCGGGGCTCGGCTCGATCGAGACCTGGGATTTCTGCGCGCAGCACGACTACAACTACAGCTACCTGTCGTTCTCCGGCTACAAGCGCGCGCGCAACATGATGAACGGCTACTGGGAGCGGCGCGCAGCGCTCGGCGCGGACGACAATCCGCACAGCGCCGCGTTCTTCCAGCAGGTCTGCATCAGCGAGACCGACGCGGAGTGCGAGAAGGAGTGGTGGCCGCACGTCGACTACTTCTTCAACAAGTGTCTCCACCTGTATCCGGGCACGTCCGAGGCGCCGGGCTATCGCAGCGAGGCGTCGCTGCGCGCGGGCATCGTCGCGCAGTTCGGCAACACGACGCAGAACATGGGGATCGACAAGACTTGGAAGCAGCTCGTGAACGAGGGCTACATCCTTGCCGGCTCGCCCGAGACGGTGCGCCAGCAGATCGAGGAGCTCGGCAAGACGCTGCGCGTCGGGCACGTGCTGCTCGGTTGTCAGATCGGCTCCGCGCCCGCGGAGCTCGTGAATCGCGCGACGAAGCTCGCCGGTGACCAGATCCTGCCGAAGCTGCGCCACCTGTATTCGGACTACGAGGACCGCTGGTGGCCCAAGGCCCTGCCCGCGTCGCGGCGCGCGAAGCCCGGTGCACACATTCCCGTGTCGGCGGGGGCCGTGCGATGACGGAGCCCAAGTCGCGCATGCTCGATCTCGGTTCGGGCCGGCCCAAGCTCGAGATCCAGGAGGCCGGGTCCGGCCCGCCGCTCTTCTTCCTGCACGGCGCCGGTGGCGTCGCCTGGGACGGAGCGCTCGGGCTCTTGTCCAAACACTTTCATGTGTACGCGCCCTCGCTGCCCGGCTTCGGCAAGTCGCCCTCCGAGGGGCTGGAGCTGATCGAGGACGCGCTCGAGCTCTGGCAGCTCGGCTTCGACGTGCTCGAGGCGCTCGGGCTCGAGAAGCCGCTCCTGGTCGGTGAGTCGTTCGGTGGCTGGATCGCCGCCGAGATGGCGGCGCTGCGCCCGAAGGAGGTGGGGAAGCTCGCGTTGCTCGCGCCCGTCGGCGTGTGGCGCGATGACTCACCCGTCGTCGACTTGTTCGGACTCACGATCGGCGAGTTACTACCATTCCTGTTCCACGACATGAAGAGTGCGGCGGCGCTGAACATGTCGCAGATGACGACCCTGATGAGTGACAAGGACGACCGCACGCAGGCGCAGATCGACCAGTTGATCGGGATCTTCCTGGGCTTCCGCACCGCGGCGAAGTTCCTGTTTCCGGTGCCCGACACCGGATTGGAACGCCGGCTCTGGCGCATCCGCGTGCCGACCTTGGTGCTCTGGGGCGCGCAGGATCGCTTGATCGCGCCGTCGTACGCGGAGCTGATCGCGAAGCGGGTCCGAAACGCGCAGGTCGTGTCGATCGAGCGCTGCGGCCATCTCTTGATGGCGGAGCAGCCGGAGGTGGCCGCGAAAGAGATCCAGCGGTTCGCGGGAATTTGAGGGGACGGAGCGCTTGAGCGAGACCGCGCGACTGGCCGACTTCGCGCTCGCTCTGCGCATCGAGGCGATCCCGGGTGCGGTGCGCGCGACGGCGCGCGCGGCGATTCTCGACGCGCTCGCCTGCGCGATCGCGGGACGACACGAGCCGGTGTCGGCGCGCGTGCGCGCGTGGGCGCTCGCGCAGCGCGCGCACGGCGTCGCCTCGCTCTGGGGCACCGGCGAGCGGACCTCGGCCGGCCTGGCGGCGCTCGTGAACGGCGCGGCCGCGCACGCGCTCGACTTCGACGACGTGTCGTGGGCGATGAACGGCCATCCGACGGTGCCGCTGCTGCCCGCGGTGTTTGCGGCGGCCGAAGTCACGGGCGCGTCGGGCGCGGACTTGTTGCGCGCGTACGTCGCGGGCTTCGAGGTCGAGTCACGCCTCGGCCAGGCGCTCGGCCGCCCGCACTACGAGAAGGGCTGGCACGCGACGTCGACGCTCGGTGTCTTCGGAGCGGCGGCGGCGGCGGGGATCTTGTTGGGGCTCGATGCGGTTCAGCTGCGCCGCGCGTTCGGCATCGCGTGCTCGCGCGCGTCCGGCACGCGCGCGAACTTCGGCACCGACACCAAGCCGCTGCACGCCGGGCTCGCCGCGCGCGCGGGGCTCGAGGCCGCCGAGCTCGCGCGTCTCGGAGTGACTGCCCGCGAGGACGCGGTCGAGGCGGAGATGGGGCTCGGCGATCTCTATGCCGGCAAGCAGCCCCTCTCGCTGCCGGCGTTGGGGACGCCGTTCGCGCTCGAGCGCCCGGGCCTCGAGCTGAAGCCCTATCCGTCGTGCCGCTTCACGCACCGCACGATCGATCTCGTGCTCGCGCTGCGCGAGAAACACGCGGGGCGAGCGCTCGAGTCGATCGAGATCGCGAGTGACCCCCTCGGCCTCAAGATCCTGATCTACCCGACGCCGTACACGGGACTCGAGGCGAAGTTCTCGCTGCCGTACTGCGCGGCGATCGCCTGGCTCGACGGCTGGCCGGGGCTCGGCGCGTTCTCGGATGCGCGCGCCGCGGGCGCCGACGTGCAGTCACTCCTGCGCCGCGTGGTCGCGCGCGAGGCGCGCGGTCCCGAGGAAGAGGTCGAGCTCGTCTTCGGCGACGGCACGCGCGCGCGGGCGACGGCGCGCCACGCGCGCGGCAATCCGGATCTGCCGCTGTCCGACGCCGATCGGCTCGCCAAGGTACGGACCTGCGTCGCGCCCGCGCTCGGCGACGCGGGCGCGGAGCGGCTGATCGCGGCGATCGACGGCCTCGAGTCACTCGCCGACGTGGGCGAGCTCGCGCGGTGCACGGCTTGAAGCTCTCCGTCGGTGTCTGGGATGCTCTCTCGGCGCGGCTGGCGGAGCGCGCCGGCTTCGAGCTCTTGTTCCTGTCCGGCTTCGCGGTCGCGGGTACACAGCTCGGTGAGCCCGACTTCGGCCTGCTCACGCAGACCGAGACCCTGCAATCGGCGCGGCGCATCGTCGAAGCGGTGCGCACCCCGCTGATCGTCGACGGCGACACCGGTCACGGGGGACCGCTGAACGTACAGCGGCTCGTGCGCGAGCTGCTGTGCATGGGCGCGGCGGGAATGCTGCTCGAGGATCAAGTCTGGCCCAAGCGCTGCGGCCACATGCGCGACAAGCAAGTGATTCCCGCGGAGGAGCACGTGCAGAAGCTGCGCGCCGCCGTCGACACGCGCGGCTCCGCGCGACTCACCATCATCGGCCGTACCGATGCGCGCGGCCCGCTCGGGCTCGACGAGGCGATTCGCCGCGGGCGCCTGTACCGCGAAGCAGGCGCAGACCTGATCTTCGTCGAGGCTCCGACGTCGCGCGACGAGCTCGCGCGCATCGGCCGCGAAGTCCCGGGTCCGCTGATGGCGAACATGGTCGAGGGCGGAGTCACTCCGATCCTCGCGCTCGACGAGCTGCGCGCGCTCGGCTTCGAGTACGTCGTCTATCCGCTCACGGGCCTGCTCAGCGCGGCGCGCGCGCTCGAGCGCGCGTTCCGCGAGCTCATCGCCAAGGGCACGAGCCGGAACGACGACGAGGCGCGCATGAGCTTCGCCGAGTTCACCGAGCTCGTCGGCCTGCCCGAGAAGTACGCCGCAGCCGAGCGCTACAAGGTCACGTAGAAGGGAACCCGATGTCGGCCAAGCCGCACGCGAACGTCTGGACCGATCCGCTCACGCCGCTGGTGATGCTGCAGCGCACGGCGCGCGTGTTCCCGAAGCGCGAGGCCGTGGTGCACGGGAAGCTGCGCTGGACGTACGAGAAGCTCGCCGAGGAGACCGGCCGGATGGCGGGCGCGCTGCGCCGCGCCGGGGTCGGCCCCGGCGACCGGGTCGCGATCCTCGCGCCCAACACGCCGGCGCATCTGGTCGCGCACTTCGCGATGCCGCTGCTCGGCGCGCCGCTCGTCTCGATCAACACGCGGCTCGCCGCGGCGGAGATCGCGTACATCCTCGATCACTGCGGCGCGAAGGTGCTGCTGGTCGATCCGGAGCTCGCGCCGCCGCTCGATAAGGTCCTGCCCGAGCGCAGGGCGCTGCAGCACGTGATCGAGATTCCCGACGGCATCGTGCGCGCGCGCCCCGGCAAACTCGCCTGGGACACGTTCGCGAAGGACGCCCCGATGCTGCCCGTCGAGAACACGGTCGACGACGAAGAGAGCGTCATCTCGATCAACTACACCTCCGGCACGACCGGCATGCCGAAAGGCGTGATGTACACGCACCGCGGCGCGTATCTCAACGCGGTGAGTCAGGTCGGCGTGCTCGGGCTGAACCGCACGTCGACGCTCGTCTGGACCGTGCCCATGTTCCACTGCAACGGCTGGTGCATGCCTTGGGCAATCACCGCCGCCGCCGGGAAGCACGTGTGTCTGCGCAAAGTCGATCCCGCAGAGCTTTTCCGCTTGATCGACGATGAAGGCATCACGCACCTGAACGGCGCGCCGACGGTCCTGCTCATGCTGGCGAACGATCCGGCCGCGCAGGGCAAACACTTCAATCCGCCGATCCACACGTGCACCGGCGGTGCGCCGCCGTCGCCGAGCTTGCTCGAGCAGATGGAGAAGCTCGGCGTCCGGATCACTCACTTGTACGGACTCACCGAAACCTACGGACCACACGTCGTCTGTGAGATCCAGGACGGCTGGGAGAAGCTCGAGAGCGGCGCGCGCGCCAAGATGATGTCGCGCCAGGGCGTCCCGTTCCCGCACTCAGTCTATCTCCGCGTGGTCGACGCCGAGATGAACGACGTGCCCGCGGACGGCGCGACCATGGGCGAAGTCGTCATGCGCGGCAACAACCTGATGCGCGGCTACTACGCCGATCCCGAAGCCACCACGAAGGCGTTCGCCGGCGGCTGGTTCCACTCGGGCGACGTCGGGGTCGTGCACGCGGACGGCTACATCGAGCTCCGAGACCGCTCGAAGGACATCATCATCTCGGGTGGCGAGAACATCTCGACCATCGAGGTCGAGAATACCATCGTGCGTCACCCCGCGGTGATGGAGTGCGCCGTCGTCTCGATGCCGCACGAGAAGTGGGGCGAGGTACCGAAGGCCTTCGTGTCACTCCGCCCCGGTGCGACCGCGACCGAGGCCGACATCATCGCGTTCACGAAGGAGAGTCTCGCCGCCTTCAAGTGCCCGAAGGCCGTCGAGTTCGGTGACCTGCCCAAGACCGCCACCGGCAAGATCCAGAAGTTCAAGCTGCGCGAGAAAGAGTGGAAGGGGAAGGGCAAAGTCATCATGGGGGTGGAGTTCAAGGGGGAGTGAGTCGCGCGACGCGTCGAGCCAGGTAGAGGCCCAGGCCCGCGACGCACGAGAGCGCGGCGAGCCCCGGTTCGGGAGCGGAGACGAACATCAGGACGCTGAACTCGAGGACGTTCGGATTGCCGCCGAATCCCCGCGTCGGTGTGAGTCGCCCGTCCAGGTTCAACACGATCTGTCTCAGCTCGGAGCTCGCCGGTCCGAGCTCGCCGAGGTCGATCAACGAGTCACTCACGGCGGTGAGCGCGTCGTTTCGCGTCGTGAAGGAGTGGTCGTAGTCGATCGTGCCGTCCTTGCTGAGCTGGACGCGGAGCAGATCGACGCCGATGTCGGGCGTCGCGAAGCCGCCGACCAGCGAGACGAAGACGTGCGCGGAGTCCGCGACGCTGTCCGCGCGCAGGTCGAGCGAGAGCGACCCGATGAGCTCGGGTGAGTCACCCGGAGTGGCCGCGACCTGCACGAGACCGAGCGCGAGCAGTCGGTCCCGAGCCAGTGCGGTTTGGGCGTTCGAGCCCGGCGCGTAGGGGGACGCCTCGGCGCGAGAGGGCGCCGCGAAGAAGCCGAGGGCGCCGGGGTGGGATACGAGGGCGTCCTGCAGTCTGAAGCCGGGAGCGTCGACGAACGCGGTCTCGGAAGTCAGTGTGCGGTACAGGCTCGGGGTCCCGACGGGGGTGAGCTGGGTGAACGACGAGTGGGCCGCGGCAATCGGACCCGTGAGTCGCTCCGCCCGAGCCTCCACCGTCATCGACGCGGCCCCGTAGGTGGTGGTGTCGGCAATTGCGTCGGCGGCCCCCAGGCCAATCGCGCTGGCCTCAGCGACGGCGTCGCCGCCGGGGCCGTTCAGGGGGACGCCGCCCGAACCGAAGTATTGGCCGCCGCCGAGCCCGCCGATCGCCCTCGCCGTTGCTGTGACTGCGGCGCCCGACCCAGAGGTTGCAACGACGAGCGCGTGCGCCGCACCGCCAGCACTCGTCAGGATCGGAGTGACGTAGTCGGATTGGCCGCCGCCGCTTCCGCCCGCGACCGAGGTCGCGATCAGGGCGCCGCTAGCGGGGTTCGTCGCGTGAAGCGAGCTCTCTGCGTCGCCACCCCTGGCGCCGACGCCGCCGCCGCCCGCATCGGCCTCTTGATACAGAGTGAGTCGCGTATCGCTGCGACCACTCACTGCGTCGACCATGGTGATGTCCGTGCCGCGGCCGCCGACTCCGAACTCGTTGTAGTATCCGGAGCCCGCCTCGGCTCTCGCTTCGGCCGAAGCCTCTCCGAGCGCGGAGGCCGTCGCAGTCGCAACGGCGGCGCCGCCGCTGCCGAAGGCGTCGACTCCCCCCAGCGAAGTGTGTGACGCGTTGCCCCCGATGGCGAACGCGGTGGCACCGGCACTGCCACCTGCCGAGTTACCCGTTGCGCTCGCGTGCGCTTCGGCCCGCGACCCGTCCAATCCCGATCCAGCGGGTCCGCCCCCGCCAGGGTGGTCGCCGCCGAACGCCTCGGCGTCCGAGCTCGCGAATCGGAAGCCGGTAGCGCTCGCGTTGGCGACGGCGTCCCCGCCTCGGCCGCTCGCCGCGCCCGGACTGACTCCGCCCGCGCCACCTCCCGCAAAGGCTGCGATACCAACGTCGCTCGTGAGACTCGCGAGAGTCGCATCGGCTTCCGCATAGCCGCCGTCGCCTCCGCGGCCGCTGACTCCGTTCGCGTCGAGCCCCGAGCCGCCGACGCCGCCGCTGCCGCCCGCGCCGCCCACCGAATTCGCGGTTTCAGACAGTCCGAAGGGGAAGGCCGGCGGCGGAGGCAGGCCGACCGCGTTCGCGATCGCCGCACCTCCCGCTCCGCCGTCGCCACCCGCGCCGCCGATGGAGGGCTGCACGCCCGCGGAGCTCATCGAGTCTCCGCCGTTTCCGCCGGATCCTCCGTCGCCTCCGTTGGCGAAGGCCTCGTTGTCCGGGTCCGACGAGTTGGCGACGGCGGAGATGTCCTCGCCCGCTCCACCGCCTCCTCCCGGAGCTGCCACGCCCGTGGAGTCAGCGGCAGACGAACCGTTCGAGCCGGCGATGCCGGAAATGAATATTGTGACTGCCCGCGCGTTGCCGGCGGCGAGCGAGACCAGCGCGAGGAACACGATCGGAAACCGCCTGCCCATGCGCAGATGATCTCACGGCGCGGGACCAGCCTGCTAGACTCCGCTCCGCAAGTCAGCCTGCGCTGACGATACGGGCTTACCCGGAAGTCACTCTCCTCGCCGCGCTCGGCGCAACCGAGGTCGCTTCCGGCCCACCGCGCGGACCGTCACGGTGTCCGCGTTGTTCAGTCATCCGGGGCGTTCGCGACCGCGGAACTCGTGCCGCCGGCGCCGCCATCGGTCCCCGGCGCCGCGAACGTCGGGCTGTTCCCTGGATACACGCCCGGAGGGCCGGTCGTCCCGCTGCCGATGACCGTGGCAGCGCGCGCCTCGGCCGCCATCAGACGGGCAGTGCCCAGGAGTCCCGACGACGCAAGCTGCCTTGTCGGGACGAGTCAGGCCAAGCGCCCAGGCACGAACGGATGACTCGACGAGAGACCGCCGTCGACGGCGATCGCCTGGCCGTTCACGTAACTCGCGTCGTCACTGGCTAGAAACAGGGCCATCTGCGCGATCTCGATCGGCTGGCCGGGGCGCTTCAGCGGGTTCAGTTGGCCGATCTTCTTCTCGCTACCGTGCGCGCGGGCCAGGTCGAACATGGGTTTGGTCATACCGGTCTCGATCAGTCCCGGGCAGATCGCATTCACGCGCACGCCCGTGCCCGCAAGTTGGTTTGCGGAGGTCTGCACCAGGCTGATGACTCCCGCTTTGCTCGCGCTGTACGGGCTGCCGCCGGCGCCAGAGCGCAGACCCGCGACCGAGGCCGTGCAGATGATCGAGCCGCCGCCGTGGTCGCGCATGTGTGCGGCGGCGTACTTGATCGCGAGGAACGGGCCGATCAGGTTCACGCGCAGCACGTTCTGCCAGTCACTCGCCTGCTGCTCGAAGAACGGCAGCAGGCCGCCGCCGATGCCCGCGTTCGCGAACACGACTTCGAGCCCGCCGAGCTCGCGCACGCAGGTCTCCACGAGTGACTTCACGGCGGCCTCGTCCGCCGCGTCGGCGCGGCGCGCGAGACAGCGGCCGCCGGCCTTCGCGATCTCCGCCGCGGTGGCTTCGACACCTTCGGCCAGGTCCACCGCGAGCACCTGCGCGCCTTCGGCCGCGAACAGGATCGCGCTTGCGCGCCCGATGCCGCTGCCCGCGCCGGTCACGAGCGCGCGCTTCCCAGAAAGTCTCATGATACCCTCCCCAGAAGAGACTCGAGTCAATAGCCGCGCGCGCGGTCGACTTCGTTGCGCAGCGGCAGGCCGCCTTCGACTCGCGCGACGTTCTCCACGGCGATCTCCGTGAGTCGCTCCATGTACGCGGGCCCGAGCCCCGCGATGTGCGGCGTGAGAATCGTGTTCGGCAGGTCCCACAGCGGGCTGTCCGCCGGCAGTGGCTCGCGCTCGAACACGTCGAGCGCCGCGCCCGCGAGCCGGCCCGCGCGCAGCGCGTCCGCGAGCGCGGCCTCGTCCACGATCCCGCCGCGCGCCAGGTTCACGAGCGTCGCGCTCGGCTTCATGAACGCGAGCTCGCGCGCGCCGATCGAGCCGCGCGTCTCCGGAGTCAGCGGCAGGAGCACGACCGCGACGTCCGACTCGCGCAGTACGCGCTCGGTTCCCTCGGACCCGAGCACGAGCTCCACGTGCGGCACTGACTTCGGCGCGCGCTGCGTGCCGATCACGCGCATGCCGAGGAGCGCTGCTTTCACTGCGATCGCTTCGCCAATCGCGCCCAAGCCGAGGATGCCGAGCGTGCGGCCGGCGATCGGATCGAACCCGTACGGCTTCCACAGGTGCGCTTGCTTCTGCTCGAGCGCGCGCGGGATGCGCTTCGCGAGCGCGAAGATCATCGCGAGTGCCCATTCACTCATGTGCGGGCCGTGCACGCCGCGCGCGTTCGCGATGCGCACGCGCGCCGGCAAGTCCGGCGCGGGCAAGAGTGAATCGACTCCCGCGCCCATCATCTGGATGAGCCGCAAACGTGTCGCCCCCGCCCAGATCCCGCGCGGCGGACGGAACGCGAGCAGCACCTCGATCGCGCCGATGCCCGCGCGGAGCTCCTCCTCGCGGTTCCAGACCACCACCTCGCGGTCGGGCAGAGCGGCGCGCAGCGGGCGCGCGAGCGCATCCCCGAGCTCGCTCGAAAACCCGTGGAATACGTGCAGCTTCTCGATTCGGCCGGTGGACATCGCGACCGCGGCATCTTAGCCTCCGCGCCCCTATGCGTGGGCCCCGCAAAGACATCCGCAACCTCGCGATCATCGCGCACGTCGATCACGGCAAGACCACCTTGCTGGACGGACTCCTGCGCCAGACCGGCACGTTCCGCGTCAATCAGGAAGTGCAAGAGCGCGCGATGGACAGCGAGGACCTCGAGCGCGAGCGCGGCATCACGATTCACGCCAAGAGCACGGCGGTCGAGTACGAGGGTGTGCGCATCCAGCTCGTCGATACGCCGGGTCACGCGGACTTCGGCGGTGAGGTCGAGCGCGTGATGGGCATGGTCGACGCGGTGCTGTTGCTGGTCGACGCGGTCGAGGGCGTGATGCCGCAGACGCGCTTCGTGCTCGGCAAAGCGCTCGCGCAGGGGCTGCGCCCGATCGTGGTCGTGAACAAGATCGACCGGCCCGAGCAGCGCGCGCACGAAGTCGTCGACGAGGTCTTCGACCTCTTGGTCGAGCTCGGCGCGGACGACCACCAGCTCGACTTTCCGATCGTGTACGCGTCGGCGAAGGAGGGCACCGCTTCGCTCGAAGCGGACGGTCCGCGCAAGGACCTGCGCCCCCTACTCGATCTGATCCTCGAAAAGGCGCCGCCGCCCGAGGTCGACATCGAAGGGCCGCTGCAGTTCCAGGCTGTGACTCTCGGTTGGGACGAGTTCGTAGGCCGCCTCGTGATCGGGCGCGTGGAGCGCGGCACCTTGAAGCGCGGAGTCACGGTCGCGCGCATCCCCGAGGAAGGCGCTCCGCAGAGCTTCCGCATCACGAAGCTGTTCGCCCCGCACGGCCTCGAGCGCGTGGAGCGCGAGTCCGCATCGGCGGGCGAGATCGCGATCATCGCCGGCGTGGACACGATCGAGATTGGTGACACGATCTGTCCGCCCGACGCCCTCGAGCCGCTGCCGCGGATCGCGATCGATCCACCGACGGTAGCGGTGCGCTTCTCGGTGAACACCTCGCCGTTCGCCGGGCAGGAAGGCAAGTACGTCACGAGCCGGCAAATCGGCGATCGGCTGCGACGCGAAATTCTCACCAACGTGTCGATCAAGATCGCGGGCGGCGAGCAGACCGACACCTTCGAGGTTTCGGGTCGCGGCGAGCTGCAGATCGCGGTGCTGATCGAGACGATGCGCCGCGAGGGCTTCGAGTTCGCGGTGTCTCAGCCGCAGATCATCGAGCGCACGATCGATCACAAGCGCTGCGAGCCCGTCGAGGACGTCGTCGCGGAAGTGCCCGAGAAATCCACCGGCGCGGTGCTCGAGAAGCTCGGCGCGCGGCGCGGGCGACTCGTTCAGATGGAGAATCGCGGCGCGCGCACGCTCCTGAACTTCATCGTGCCGAGCCGCGGGCTGTTCGGCTACCGCACCGAGTTTCTCACGGACACGCGCGGCGAGGGAACCCTGTACCGCACCGTGCGCGGCTACGAGCCGTTCCACGGCGAGCTCACCGGGCGCGGCGTCGGCGCGATCGTATCGAGTGAGACGGGCCGTTCGACTTCGCACGCGCTGTTCAACATTCAAGAGCGCGCGACCATGTTCATCGGCAACGGCGAGCAGATCTACGAAGGCCAGGTCGTGGGCGAGAACCGCCGCCCGAGAGACATGAACGTGAACGTGTGTCGCGCGAAGAAGCTCACCAACGTGCGAAACACTGGCCACGACGATGCCGAGATCCTGACCCCGCCGCGCCGCTTCACGATCGAGTCGGCGCTGGAGTGGATCGAGGCCGACGAGCTCCTGGAAGTGACTCCGAAGAGCCTTCGCCTGCGCAAGCGTCTCTTGGCCTCGAACCTGCGGAAGCGCCCGGGCTGATCGGCGCCGTGCACTGGCTCGCAGCGGCGATGCTCCTCCTAGCGGGGTGCGCGCTTGCGGAGCCGGCCCCCGACGTGCAGCGCATCGCGTACGCGAGCGCCGACCCTCTGCAGTTCGGCGAGCTGCGGGTTCCTGCAGGTGATGGACCGTTCCCGCTCGCGATCGTCATTCACGGCGGATGCTGGCTCGCGAACGTCGTGTCGCTGCGCAGCACCACGCGGCTCGCGAGCGCGCTCCGCGACGCCGGCATCGCGACCTGGAACATCGAGTACCGCCGGGTCGGCGACGCGGGCGGCGGCTGGCCGGGCACCTTTCGGGACGTCGCGGCCGGGACCGACTTCGCGAAGACGCTGGCGCAGAGGTATCCGCTCGACCTCTCGCGCGTGATCGTGGTCGGTCACTCGGCCGGGGCGCATCTCGCGCTCTGGGTGGCGGCGCGCGCGAATCTCCCGAGCGACAGCGATCTCTACACTGAGTCACCGCTGGAGCTCAACGGGGTCGTCGCGCTGGCTGGGCCCGGCGATCTGCGCACCTTTGGCCAGAGCGATTCGATTTGCGGGAGTGGAACGCTCGAGACTCTGCTCGGCGGCACGCTCGCGTCCGTACCGGAGCACTACGCGCAGGGCTCTCCGGCTGCGCTGCTCCCTCTCGGCGTGCCCCAGACGCTGATCGTCGGAACGAACGATCGAGTGATTCCCAGCCGCATCGTCGAGGCGTACGAGAGAGCCGCGCGCGAGGCGGGTGATCCCACGAAGCTCGTCGAGCTGGCCGGCGCAGATCACATGGAGCTCATTGCGCCGGGATCGCAGGCGTGGCCGACGGTGCTGGAGAACGTGCTCGCACTCGTTTCTCCCCCGTAGGGCTTGGTAAGCTGCGCGCGTGCTGCACTCGCTTGACCACGTGATCATCGCGGTGCGCGAGCTCGAGGCCGCGACCGAGAGCTACACGCGCTTGCTCGGGCGCGCGCCGTCGTGGCGCGGCGAGCATCCGGGGCAGGGCACGGCGAACGCGCTGTTCCGGCTCGCGAACACCTATGTGGAGCTGCTCGGCATCAGCGGAGACGGCCCGTTCGCCGAGCGCATCCGCGCGCGGCTCGAGCGCGATGGCGAGGGCCTGATCGGCCTGGCCTTCGGCACCGACGACGCGGAGCAGTGCGCAGCCGAGCTGCGGACGCGCGGCATGGGCGTCGCCGACCCGGTGGAAGGCTCCGGCGTGGACGCGCGCAGTGGCGCGAGGCGGAGCTGGCGCAACGTTCATTGGCCCGAGAGCGCTTCGCGCGGCGTGTTCGAATTCGCGATCGAGCACCTCTCGCCCGCGGCTGCGCTTCCGCCCGCGGAGCTTTGCGCCGCGCGAGAGAGCGCCATCGAGGCGCTCGACCACGTGGTCGTGCGCAGCCCCGATGCCGACGCCGCGCAGGCGTTCTACGGTGAGTCACTCGGCCTGCGGCTCGCGCTCGACCGCAGCTTCGAGGACCGTCGCGTGCGGCTCCAGTTCTTCCGGATCGGTGGAGTCACCGTCGAGGTCGCGAGCACGCTCGGCGCGCCGCCCGATCCGACCGCGTCCGACCGCCTCTGGGGGCTCGCGTGGCGGGTGCCGAGCGCCGACGCAGCGCGCGTCCGTCTTGTCGCTGCTGGTTTCTCCGTCACGCCTGTCCGCTCCGGGAACAAGCCGGGCACGAGAGTCTGCACCGTCGAACGAGACACCTGCGGCGTGCCCACCCTCCTGATTGGCCCCGACTGAGTCTTTGCTAGCGTTCGTTGCGTGGGGTGGTTCGGGAAGCCGACGTACAGTCGGAGTGAAAGCATGTCGCGCGCCGCGAAAGCGGAGGGGCGCGGCAAGCGCAAGAAGGCGATCGCCGAGTACCGCAAGGTCTTGGCGCAAGAGCCGGACAATCCGGTCATCCTCGTGAAGCTCGCGGGTTTGCTCGCGCTGACGAAGCAGCTCGACGAAGCGCGTTTGAAGTTCGGTGCCGCGGTTGAGACCTACGAGAAACAGGGGTTCGACGAGAAGGCGGTCTCCGTGCTGCGGCAGGCAGTCACCTTCCTGCCCAAGCGCGTGGAGCTCTGGGAGCGGATCGCGCAGATCGACGTCCGGCGCGAGCGCGCGCCCGAAGCCATCCGCGATCTGCTCGAGGGCAGCGGCAAGTTCCGCAAGCGCTCCGAGCGCCAGTCGGCGATCCGCCTACTGCGCATGGCGGTGAAGGTCGAGCCCTGGCAGTTCGAGGCGACGCTGTCACTCGCGCGCCTGCTCGCGAAGGCGGGCGCGAAGCCCGAGGCGCGCCGCTGCTACCAGGGCCTCTGCGAGCGCAACCGCGCCGCCAGGCTGCGCAAGGTGCGCGGCGCGATGTTTCGTATGTCGCCGACTCCCGCCGCGGCCTGGCGCTGGGCGCGCGCGGCGCTGCGCGGCGTCTGACGCGCGCGCACGCCGTACAGCGAAGTGAGTAGGAGCAGGCCCGCGAGCAGCTCGCTCGCGACGGGCGGCAGCGCGGGGATGGGGGACACAGGAGGCGGAATCGACGTCGGCTCGCGGGGATCCGTCCCGGCAGTCACTTCGGCTCCGTCCGTCGCGCCGTCGCCGTCCGAGTCGGCGTCGAGCAGGTTGGTGTGAAATGTGAACTCCTCCGCAGCGTCGGTCAGGCCATCGTGATCCGAGTCGGGGTCGAGCGGGTTCGAGCCCAGACCGAGCTCGGCGGGGTCACTGAGTCCGTCGAGATCGCTGTCGAGCGGCGCGCTCTGCGGCAGAACCCAGGGCTCGAAGCCGCGTGCTTCGGTCGCCGCAGCGAAGAAGAGGTTCGAGCCGATCTGCGCCATCTGACTCGGCCCGCCGCCGGCGATTCCCGGCGCGATGTCGCGCACCAGCACGGTGCCTCCGGGTGTCCCGTCGCTGCGCCACAGCTCGTTGCCGCTGACTCCGTCGTTCGCGGCGAAATAGAGCAGGCCGTTTGCACCGAGCAGTAGCTGTGGCGACGAGCTGGCCGCGCCGGGAGCCAGGTCGCGCACCCGCACCGTGCCCGCCTCGCTGCCGTCGCTCTTCCACAGCTCGACACCAGTCACTCCGTCGTCCGCGCGGAAGAACACGTTCGAACCGACCGCGGTGAGCTGAGTCGGCGAGCCGCTAGAGAGGTCCGGCTGGATGTCCTTCACCCTCACCGTGCCCTCGGGGGTTCCGTCGCTCCTCCAGAGCTCGACGCCGCTCAATCCGTCGTCGGCAGCGAAGAAGAGCAGGCCGTTCGCAACGGTGAAGCTCTGCGGAGACGAGCTGGGGGTGCCCTCGGAGATGTCCTTCACGAGCACCGTGCCCGCGTCACTGCCGTCGCTCTTGTAGAGCTCCCTGCCGAGGATCCCGTCGTCGCCGGCGAAGAAGATCGCGCCACCGAACGCCGCAATCGAGGCGCCCGCGACGAAGCCACTCCCCAAGCCCGGGTTCAGGTCGCGCACCATCGCTGCGCTGGAGCCGTTGGTCCTCCACAGCTCGCCGCCGCTGTTCTGGTCCGCGCCGAGGAAGTAGAAGAACCCGTTCTGCACGACGCCGCTCGAAAATGGGGTGACGCTGCCCAGGAGCTGCGTGCCAGCGCTCGTGCCGTCGCTCTTCCACAGCTCTGGGCCGGATCCGTCGTTGGCTGAGAAGAGGAGCGTGTTACCCACGGAGCCGATCGGGAGTGCGTTCGAAGCCGTGGCGCCCGATGCGATGTTGCGGACGAGCGCGGTGCCCTGACTCGTGCCGTCGCTCTTCCACAGCTCGGCGCCCGTCGCTCCGTCGTCGGCTTGGAAGAACACGAGACCGTTCGCGCTCTTGAAGGACTTCGGGTTCGAGCTGCCGGAGCCAGGTCGAATGTCTCGCAGCAGCGTCGTGCCGGGGGCGGTTCCGTTGCTCTTCCAGAGCTCGGTCCCGTTGGCCCCATCGGTCGCACTGATGAACGCGCTGCCGGAGAGATCGCCGAAGGACGTGGGAAAGAGCGAGTCACCCGTGCCGGTCGTGAGATCCCGCAGCAATGTCGTGCCGCCCGGGGTGCCGTCGCTCTTCCACAATTCTCGGCCGATGACTTCATCGTCCGCGGCGAAATAGGCGACGCCGTTCAAGCCGATGAACGAGGCCGGGGACGAGGGGTTCGCGCCAGCGAAGATGTCCTGCAGTCGCAAGGTGCCCGCCGCGCTGCCATCGCTCGTCCACGGTTCGCTGCCTGTGACTCCATCGCTCGCCGGGAAGAAGAGCCGGTTGCCAACGACGCTGAGCCCTGCGCCCGCCGAGATACCGCCTCCGCTGCCCGGGAGAATGTCCAGGACGAGCGTCGTGCCCGCGGCCGTGCCGTCGCTCCGCCACAGCTCTCTGCCCGTCGCGGCCGTGCTGGCGGTGAAGAAGAGACTGCCGTTCATCGCGACGATCGACCCCGGAGCGGAGCTGCTCGCACCAGACGCGAGGTTCGCGACGAGCACCGTACCGGCGCTCGTGCCGTCGGTCCTCCAAAGCTCGAATCCCGAGACGCCGTCGCTCGCGGAGAAGTAGACGCTGCCTGCCAGCGCCGTGTAGCCGGCGGGCGTCGACCCCGCGGGGCCCGAAGCGATGTCCCTCACTCGCATCGTGCCAGCGGCCGTGCCATCGCTCTTCCACAGCTCGAAGCCCGACGTACCGTCGGTGGCGGAGAAGTACAGCGTCCCGCCGATGGCCACGGGCAGAATGGGAAGCGAGCTCCCGGTCGGGTTGATGTCCTTCACCATCGTCGTCCCAGCCGCGCTGCCGTCGCTTCTCCACAGCTCCGCGCCGTTCGTGCCGTCGTTCGCGGTGAAGTAGAGCGTCCCGTTCATTGAAACGAAGCTCACCAGGCCCGAGTCACCTGGGCCCGGCAGGATGTCCTTCACACGCATCGTCCCCGCCGCGGTCCCGTCGGTTCGCCACAACTCGCGACCCGCCGCCGGGTCGATCCCCACGTAGTACGCGACGCCGTTCACGACGGTGAACCCGCCTTGAATGGAATCCGCGCTGCCCGGATTGAAATCCCCGATGCGTATCGTTCCGGCGCTCGTCCCGTTGCTGCGCCACGGCTCGCGCCCGGCTGAGTCACTCGCCGAGAACACGACGGTCGTGGCGTTCAAGGCCGCGAGTGACCCGGCGTTCTGGGCCCCGGCGACGCCGAGCCTCTTGACCAGCAGCGTGCCCGCACTCGTGCCGTCTGTCTTCCAGAGCTCGTTCTCCGCGAAGGGAGTGGCGACGAAGTACCGCGTGTTGCCGTCCCGCGTGATCTCGCTCGGCGTCGAGCCCGCCGCGGTCACGGTCGCGTTGATGTCCTTCACCAGATACGGCTGGCCCTCCGCCAGCGCGAGTGAGGCGGACCCGAGGAGCCAGAGGGAGATCGAGAGACGGGTGAGCGTCGACATCAGCCGTATCCCTCCCGCGCGGATTTAACCAACGGATCCGCATCTGACTGGAACGGGCGCAGCCTAAACCACCCAAACGCAGACGGGAAGGATTTCTTGAAAGGGAACTTTCTAATTGCTCAGGAGGCGAACTCCCCTGATTTTCCAGTTGGATACGTCGATGTCGAGGGTCCGCATACGCAGCTGCATGAGAGCCGGAGGCCGGGTCTCAGGATTTCGCGGGGCGCGGCTCCGTGGTGAGCAGATCGAGGAAGAGGTCGATCACCCGGTGCATCGCGGCTTCGACGTCGCGCTGCGAGACGCCCCACTGCGGGAAGTGTCCGTCGACGTACATGCGCGCGAGCCCGTACGAGAGCGCTTTCGCGGCGAGCTCGAGCGTGCCGGGATCCGCCGCGCGGATCTGTCCGCGCTTCTGTCCGTCTGCGACGATGTTCTGCATCAGCGCGCGAATCGCGTTGTTGTCGCGCGGTAGTGACTCACTCGCGTCGAAGTCGATCAGGCTGCGCGTGGCGAGAACGCGGAACTGCGCGGGATGGCGCAGCGCCCAGCGCAGATAGGCGCGGCCGAGCGCGGCGTAGCGCGCGCCAGCGTCGTCGGGATCGACCGACGCCTCCGCGCGCGCGATCTCCTCGAGGAAGCGCTTCATCGCGCGCTCGGCGACGCCCGTCATGAGCGCGGTGCGGCTCGCAAAGTGTCGGAACGGCGCGCCGGGCGAGACACCCGCGCGCCGCGCCGCCTCGCGCACGGTGACCGTCTCCGGTCCCTGTTCCTCGATCATGCGCTCGGCTGCTTCGAGCAGCGCCTCACGCAGGCGACCGTGGTGGTACGTCGCGCGCGGCTTCGGGCGGCGCTCGGCCCGCGGCTTCGGCGCTCGCTTCGCCATCGGGGAATCTCGTAGCACGCGTCCGAGCCCGAATGCAATCAGTGATTATTTTCTTGACCGGGCCCGTCCCAGGCGTGTAATCAACGCTTGCATTCGGAGGGCGCGATGAAGACGAGCTGGATCACGGCCGCGCTGTGCGCGGCGCTGGCCGCCGGAACGGCGTCGGCGGCGGGCATCGAGGGCGTTTGGCGAACCGCGAGCGGGAATCTCGAGGTCCTAGTCAAACCGTGCGGCGCCGCCTTCTGCGGCACCGTCGTGCGCGTTCTCTCGAACAAGTCGATGGCCGATCCGGGCGCGGATCTGGGCGACAAGCCCGGCCTCGGCTTGGTCGTGCTCTCGAACTTCCTGCGGGCGGCCGACGGCAGCTTCGAGGGGTTCATCTACGACCGGGAGGCGGTCCAGACCTACCGCTGCAATCTATCGCTCGACGCGAGCGATCAGCTCGTCGTGCATGGCTATCTCGGCTGGCCGGCGCTCGGGAAGAGCCAGCTCTGGAAGCGTGTCTCGGGCGACGGCGCGGCGCGCTCCGGCGGGCTGCCGGCGCCCGAGTTCGCAGGCATCGAGCGCTGGCTCAACTCCGAGCCACTCACTCTCCGCGGGTTGCGCGGCGAGGTCGTGCTCGTCGACTTCTGGACCTTGGCATGCGGAAACTGCGTCGCGACCCTGCCGCACGTGGCGAAGTGGGACGAGACCTATCGCGATCAGGGACTCGTCGTGATCGGCGTACACACGCCGGAGACACCGGAGGAGGCGAAGCCCGACGCGATCGCGAACGCCGTCAAGCGCTTCGGCATCCGCTACCCCGTCGCGGAAGACGGCACATACGCGACGTGGAGGGCGTACGGGAATCACTACTGGCCTGCGGTCTATTTGATCGACAAACGCGGGCGCATTGCGCAGAGCTGGTTCGGCGAGGGCTCCTACCTCGCCATCGATGCGTCGATCCGCGAGCTCTTGGCCGAGCCACAAGGCGCGGACTCAGCCGCGAACGAGCTGCACTAGCGCGAGCGCGCAGCCGGCGAGCACGAGCGCCACACCCGCGGCGCGGTCCGCCCACTCACCGTGCGGACCGACTTTCTCGATCAGCACGAAAAGTGAGAGCCCGGCGATCCATGGCAGACTCATCACGCCGCCCGCGAACAGGAGCAGCATCAGCGCCCAGCAGCAGCCGACGCAGTACGCGCCGTGCGCGGCGCCGATGCGCAGCGCGCCCAGCGCGCCGCGCCGCCAGTGCTCGCTGATGAATGCCGCGGGCGTGCGACAACGGACGAGACACGCGCGCTTCGCGGCGCTCCACTGATACGCGCCCGCGACGGCCAACAGCGCGGCGGCGAAGTACGGACTCGCGGTCTCCATCATCGGCGTCAGCAGCGCGCGCGTCGCGAGCGCGCGCTGCAGCGCCGTCGCGCCCGCGCTGAAGACCGCCCACGTGAGGAGATACCCGGCCGCGAACAGATAGGCGCGAAGCACCGGCCGATCTGGCTCGGGGCCGCTGCGCGCGACGCGCGCGAAGATCAGGATCGCGGGCGCCGCGGACGGCAGCATCATGCCCAGCATCATCACCGTCCACATCGCGAAGACGAGCGCGGTGTAAGTCGGATCCCAGGTCGCGCGCATCATCCATGCGGACGCGCCCTGCATCTCGCCGTACATGTCGAGCGACGTGCGCGCGAGCCACAGCCACGCGGGTGCGAGCACGAAGCCGAGCCCCAGCGCGATCAGCACCCGATCGCGCCGCAGCGCGCGCTCGAGCGCGGTCAGCGGACTACGCCGTGCGTGCTCCAATGGATGTGCGCCAGATGCGCGTGTGTGCCGTCGAAGTAGAGCTCGATCGGCCCCTCGGTGCGGCAGCGTCCCGTGGCGAACTCGGCCTCGGTGAACTCGAAGCCGTCGGGCAGAGTCACACGCGCGCGCTGCTCCGCGCCAGTCACTGGATTCTTGATCGGCGACGCCTCCGCCTCGATCAGTCCGGGAACGCGCACGCGTCCCCTCGCGCGGTCGACATCGATCGACAGCTCGATCGGCTTGTACAGCGTCGGCAAGACATGCGTGATCATCGTGCTGAAGACCTGCGTGATCAGCGAGCCCGGATCGGTCTCGCGACCCTGCGCGATCGCCTCGATCGCCGCGCGCTGCTTCGGGTTCGCGCGTTCGTCGATGACGGTTACGAGCGTGCCGTCGCCCAGATGGATCGGCCCCGGCCAGGCGCCGAGGAAGCCCCAGTTCAGCCCGTCGAGCGGAACATCGCCGAACCGGCCCCGCTCGATGTGGAAGAAGCTGTGGGCGCGGCAGTTGCCGTGGCTCGGCAGCGAGTTGAACTGACACGGGCAACCCGTATTGCAGTTGCAGTGGCCGTACTCCACGCCCTTCATGGTCCACTCGACGAAAGCCATCGGTTCCCCCTGCCGTCTGCGCGGGCTCATGCTACCACGCGTATGCTTCGCCGGCTGCCGTCGGGGAGGGAACCATGGCGATCGACGCGTCGCTCGCGTCGCTAGTCGACTTCGAGAAGCTCGCGCGCTGGATGGACGCGCAGGGGCTGCCGCGCGGCGAGATCGACAACGTGACGAGCATCGCCGGCGGCACGCAGAACATTCTGCTGCGCTTCGCGCGCGGCGGGCGCGAGTACGTGTTGCGCCGGCCGCCGCGCCATCTGCGCCCGAACAGCAACGAAGCGCTGCGGCGCGAGGGGCGCGTGCTCGCGGCGCTCGCCGGCTCGCCGGTTCCGCACCCGCGCTTCATCGCCGGCTGCTTCGACGAGTCGGTGATGGGCGGCTTCGTGTTCTATCTGATGGAGCCGGTCGACGGCTTCAATCCGATGACCGGTCTCTTGCCGCTCCACGCGCGTGACGCAAAAGTGCGTCACGCGATGGGCCTCGAGGCAGCGGATGCGATCGCCAAGCTCGCGTGCATCGATCACGTGGCGCTCGACCTCGGCGGCCTCGGGCGGCCCGAGGGGTTTCTCGAGCGCCAGGTCGGGCGCTGGCTCTCGGAGCTCGAATCGTACTCGCGCCATGCGGGCTATCCCGGCCCCGAGATACCGGAGCTCGAAGAGGTCGCGAGCTGGCTCGAGCGCAATCGCCCGACCCTGACTCGGCCCGGAATCCTGCACGGCGACTATCACCTCGCGAACGTCATGTACGCGAACGACGGGCCGCGCCTGGTCGCGATCGTCGACTGGGAGATGTGCACGATCGGCGATCCGCTGCTCGATCTCGGTTGGCTGATCGCGACCTGGCCCGACGCGGACGGCTTCGCGATCGGACCCATGGCGCCGGTCGCGGCGCTCGGCGGGTGGCCGAAGCCGCAAGAGCTCGCGGCGCGCTACGCGGCGACGTCGGGCCGCGACCTCGGCGCGCTCGACTGGTACGTCGTGCTCGCCTCGTTCAAGCTCGGCATCGTCCTCGAAGGCACGCACGCGCGCGCGTTCGCCGGCAAGGCGCCGAAAGCGACCGGCGACTTGCTGCACGCGATCACGCTCGCGCTCTTCAAGCGCGCGCACGAGCGAGTCACGCGCCCCTAGCGCTCGATCTCGTCCGGCGAGACTCTGCGTTTCGGGCGATCGTAGCCGTCGAGATACGCGGGTAGGAGTGTCTCGTCCGCGAGCTTCGCGTCGCGCAGCGGCGGGCCATAGCGCGTCTCGATCGGGATGAGGCCCGCCCAGCACCCGATCTGCAGGTCTTCCTCGTCGTCGATCACGGGCAGGTCGCGGATCTTGGCCGAGCCTTCGGCGATCGGGACGCGCAGCACCAGGGTCTGTAGGAACTCGGCGCGGTTCGGGGCGCGGACGTCCTTCCAGCGGCCGGGGGCGACGTGTTCGATGAGCACGCGCAGCGCCTCGAGCTTCTCCTCGGGGTCGGTCACATCCTCGGCCTGGCCGTAGAGGATCACGGAGCGGTAGTTCACGGAGTGGTGGAAGGCGGAGCGCGCCATGACCAGCGCATCGACGTGAGTCACCGAGACGCATGCGTCGTTGCGCGGCTCGAGCAGCGCGCGAAACGCGCGGTTCGACGTCGCGCCGTGCAGGATCAGCCAGTTGCCGGCGCGCGCGTACACCGTCGGGATCACGCAGGCCTTGCCGGCGTGAGAGAAGCCGACGTGACACAGGAAGCCCTCGTCGAGGATCGCATTCGCCGTGTCGCGGTCGAAGCTGCCCCGCTGGCGCCGTCGTTTCAATTTGCTTCGGGGGGTGACCGTGAGCTCGCTCATGACTGCCTGCCTTCTCCATTCGCCTTGCGATGTTTGTTACACTACAATACACTGTATGTAGTGGCACATCATATCACAGGCGGGAACGCCGTCGAGATCGCCGCGAGCGTCGAGACGGCCGTGCGCGACGGCGCCATCGGACCGGGGGCTCAACTGCCCACGGTGCGCGGGCTCGCGGCGCGGCTGCGCGTGAGCCCAACGACGGTGGCGGCTGCCTATCGCAGCTTGCGACAGCGCGGCCTGCTCGTCGCCGCGGGGCGGCGGGGCTCGGCGGTGAGTCACCATCCGCCAGTCGGCGCGCAGCCCGCGCAGATCGTGCCGGCACACGCCCTCGACCTCGCGAGCGGGAATCCGGATCGCGCGCTCCTGCCGTCGCTCGCGCCCGCGCTGCGCGCGATCGACGCGTCGCCGGTGCTCTACGGCGACGACGTCTGCGAGCCTGAGCTCATCCGTCTCGCCAAGCGCGTGCTCGCCGCTGACGGGGTTCCGGTCGACGCGCTCACGATCGTGAGCGGTGCGCTCGACGGCCTCGAGCGCGCGCTCTCGGCGTGGCTTCGCCCCGGGGACAAGGTCGCGGTCGAGGACCCGGGCTTCCCCGCGGTGTTCCATCTCTTGTCCGCGCTCGGCCTCGTGGCCGTGCCGGTCGGCGTGGACGACTCGGGGCCGCTCGCGCGCGACGTCGAGCGCGCGCTGCGCGCAGGAGTGAGTGCCCTCGTCGTGACCACGCGCGCGCAGAATCCGTTCGGCTCCGCGCTCGACGAGCGCCGCGCGCGCGAGCTGCGCGCGCTGTTGAAGTCATACCCGAACGTGCTCTTGCTGGAGGACGACCACGGCGGCGCCGTCGCGGGCGCGCCGGGGCGGACGCTTTGCGGCACCGGGGTCGAGCGCTGGGCCGTCGTCCGCTCGGTGTCGAAGGCGCTGGGTCCCGACCTGCGCCTCGCGTTTCTGGCCGGAGACGCGACGACCATCGCGCGCATCGAGGGCCGCCTTTCGCTCGGTATCCGCTGGGTGAGTCATCTGTTGCAGCGCACGGTGGCGGCGCTACTGCGGGACCGGGACGTGACGCGCCGCCTGCGCGACGCCGAGCGCACCTACACCGAACGGCGTCAGGCCCTGCTCGACGCGCTGGCCGCGCAGGGCATCGCCGGCTTCGGGCGCTCCGGCATGAACGTGTGGGTTCCCGTGTCCGACGAGGATACCGTCGCCGCGTCGCTGCTGGCCGCGGGCTACGCGGTCTCGACCGGCGCGCGCTTCCGCATCCGCAGCGCGCCGGCGGTGCGCATCACGACGGCGACCCTGCCGGTCGCGGAAGCGCCGGCGCTCGCCGGCGCGCTTGCGAGGGCGCTGCGCCCCGCCGGACGGAGTCAGTCCGCGTGAGCGGGTCGAGTCACAAGAGCACGCCTCGGTAGACAGGCGTCGCCGGCCCGGTCATGCGCAGCGCGTAGTCCGCGCCGACCTCGATCCGGAGGACGCCCCCGGGCATGTGCACCTCGACCTTCCGGTCGACCAGGCCGAGGCGGTGTGCGGCGGCGGCGACCGCGCAGCTCGAGCTGCCCGACGCGAGCGTCTCGCCCGCGCCGCGTTCCCAAATCAGCGCGTCGATCCTGGCGCGCGAGCGCACGCACGCGAGCTGCACGTTCGTGCGCTTCGGAAACATCGGATGCGTCTCCAGCTGTGGGCCGAGGCTGCGCAGGACCTCGGGGTGCAGGTTCGGTACGAAGCGGACGCAGTGCGGGTTCCCGACCGAGACACAGGTCACTCGCAGATCGATCGATCCGACCCGCAGCGGCTCGTCGACCACCTCGCGCGGCGGGCCGAGCATTGGCAGGTCTTCGCTCTGGAACGACGCGCGGCCCATGTCCACGCGGATCGCGCGCACCTCTCCGCGCGTCACCGAGAGGCGAGCGGTGATTCGCCCGCCGAGAGTCGAGATCTCGAGTTCCTTCGCGCGAACGTATCTGAAATCCCACAGGAAGCGCGCGAAGATCCGCGCGCCATTCCCGCTCTTCTCGGCCTCCGACCCGTCCGGGTTCCAGACGCGCAGCGCGATCTCGCCGCGGCGTGGCCGGTGAAGCGCGAGAACTCCGTCGCTGCCCACGCCCGTGTGTCGATCGCAGAGCGCGCGCACGCGCGCCTCGTCCAGCTTCGGCCGCACGAGATCGCCGTCGACCACGATGTAGTCGTTGCCGAGCGCGTGATACTTCGCGAACTCGTCGCGACCGAGCGGCATTCGCCTCATACCCTACACAATAGTGCGATACACCGAACTGGGACACGCCCGAGCCGGCGACCGCAAGCGAAGCGCGCAGCGACGCGCAGCGGAGCGGACGAGGGTGGGCGGGCTTCGCCCGCCCGGGCCCCTTTAGACCGGTTGCTGTTGGGTCAGGCAGTGGACCGCGCCCAGGCCGCGAACCAGGGCGCGCGAGGGGATGCCGACGACCTCGCGGCCCGGGAAGTGCGGGCGCAGCACGTCGAGCGCGCGCGCGTCGCTCGGCGCGCCGAACACGGGCACGAGCACCTCGCGGTTCGCGACGTAGAAGTTCGCGTAGCTCGCTGGGAGTCGGTCGGCGCCGGCGCGCAGCGCCGGCGGCATCGGCAAGTCGATCACGCGCAGCGCGCGCCCGCGCGCGTCGTGCGCGGCACGCAGCGCGGCGCCGCACGCCTCGAGCGGCGCGTGATTCGGGTCGCTCGCGTCGGGCTCGCGCGCGCACACGACCACGCCGGGCGCGACGAAGCGCGCGAGGTCGTCGATGTGTCCGTCCGTGTCATCGCCCTCGATGCCGTGGCCGAGCCAGATCACGTGGCGCACGCCGAGCAGCTCGCCGAGCCGCTTCTCGAGTGACTCGCGCGAAACGCCGGGGTTCCGCTTCGGGTCGAGCAGGGTCGGCTCGGTCGTGAGCAGCGTTCCCTCGCCGTCGACTTCGAGGCCGCCGCCTTCGACGACGAGCTCCGATCGTTCGCGCGTGACGCCCGCGAGCGATGCGACGCGCGCGGCCACCGTGTCGTCGCGGTCCCAGGGCGCGTACTTCCCGCCCCATGCGTTGAACGTCCAGTCGAGCGCCACCAGCGCGTTCGCGGCGTCGCGCACGAAGGTGGGACCGATGTCGCGCATCCAGACGTCGTCGGTGCGGATCACGTGCAGGCGCACGCTGCCCGCGCGCACCAGCTCGACGAGGCGCGAGCCGACTAGCTCCGCGTGTGACTCCGTCTGCGCGAGGAGCTCCACGCGCTCCGAACGCGCGAGCGCGCGCACGAGCGTCTCGAACTCGCGCTCCGCGTCGGCGAGGCAACCGGGCCAGGTGGTCTCGGCGTGCGGCCAGGCGACCCACGTGGCCGCGTGCGGCTCCCACTCCGCCGGCATGCGCAGCGCGCGCACTCTAACGCCGAAAACGCGCGAGCAGGTCGGCGTAGGCGTCGACGCGCCGATCGCGCAGGAACGGCCAGCCGCGTCGCTGCGTCTCGATGCGGCCGAGATCACAGTCGACCACGAGCACTTCTTCGCTCGAGTCACTCGCTTGCGCGAGCACGCGCCCCTGCGGGTCCGCGACGAACGAGCTGCCCCAGAAGCGCACGCCGCCGCCCTCGTCGCCCACGCGGTTCGCGGCGCAAACGAACACGCCGTTCGCGATCGCGTGGCCGCGCTGCACCGTCTGCCACGAGTCGCGCATCGCGGCGTTCTCCGAGTCACTCTCGGCGTCGAGGTAGCCGATCGCGGTCGGGTAGAAGAGCAGCTCCGCGCCGTCGAGCGCCAGAAGGCGCGCCGCCTCGGGGAACCACTGATCCCAACAGATCAGCACGCCGACCCGACCCACCGAGGTGTCGACGCAGTGGAAGCCCAGATCGCCGGGCGTGAAGTAGAACTTCTCGTAGAACATCGGGTCGTCAGGGATGTGCATCTTTCGGTAGTGCGCGAGCTGCGTGCCGTCGCGCTCGAAGACCACGGCGGAGTTGTGATACAGGCCAGCCGCGCGCTTCTCGAACAGCGGGACGATCAGCACCACGCCCACGTCCGCCGCGAGCTTCGACATGCGCTCGGTCGTCCGTCCCGGGATCGTCTCTGCGAGCTCGAAGAGCGAGGCGTCCTCGATCTGCGGGAAATACTTGGTGCGAAACAGCTCTTGCAGACACACGAGCTGGGCGCCGCGCGCCGCCGCTTCGCGCACGGCCGACTCGGCGCGCGCGAGGTTGCGGTCGAGGTCGCTTCCGACCGCCTGCTGGACGAGGCCGATGCGTCGGATCGCGCTCACGTCTTTCTTCGCGCCGCCTTCCGGCCGTCGGCCTTGCCGCTGGCTGCGGGCTTGCGCGGGCTCGGAGTGCGCGGCGCCTTCGCGGCCGCCGCGACCTTGCGCTTGCGTGGCGCGGGCTCGGCGGGCGCGTCTTCGTTCGGCGCCGCAGCGGCCTCGGCGCCCTCCGCGGCCTCGGTCGGCGCTCCCTTTTCCTTCTTCTGGCGCGGCTGGAACTCGAAGCCGTGGCGCCCGTTCTCCTTCACGAAGAGCATCGCCGAGAACGGCCGGCCGAAGCGCGACGTGAAATCGGTGAGCAGCTCCGTCTTCTTGTTCGGGCCGATGAACTGCAGCGCTTCGTCCCGCGTGATCTCGCGCTTGCACACGGTGCGCGGCAGCAGGAGCCCGCAAGGCTGATCTTCCGGCGGCGCCTTCCAGCGCTTGCGCCGCTTCAGCTCCTTCGGCTGTGACTCTTCGAAGGCGCGCGCCTTCTCCGCGTTCTCGGCGGCCTTCGCGATCCCCGCCTGACACTGGAAGTGAGTCGGTGTCTCGACCACCTGCGAGCCGCAGCCCATCGGGCACGGACCGAGCGGCTCGTCGTTCACCTCGTACTCGGGCGCTTCGGTGACTCGCTCGCTGCCGCTGCCGGCGACGCCGTGAATCACCACGTCGCCGTCCTCGAGCGTGAGGCGAGCGCTGTAGGTGCGGCCGTCGCGCGCCGCGAAGCCTTCGAGCTCGTCGGTCTCGCCTTTGTCGAGCAGGATGCGCACGGTCTGGCGATCCATGTAGCGGCCGGACTTGTCCTTCCAGATGCGGAAGCGGCAGTCGGTCTCTTCGGTCGCGCCGGGGATTTCGAGGCACCGGTAGAACCAGGAACGCTCGAACACGGGCCGGCCGCAGAGCGGGCACTTCCCGAGTGACTCTTCGTCGGGATACAGGTCTTCGTATTGGAACGAGACCGCGACGTCGACGATCTGCTTGGTGTACTCGACGATCTCGTCCATGAACTGCGTCGCCTTCATCGAGCCGCGCTCGACGCGCCGCAGGTCGTACTCGAGCTCGCCGGTGAGCGCCGCCGACGCGAGCCGGTCGATCTTGATCCGGCGCAGCACGTCGACGAGTCGAATGCCCTTTACCGTCGGACGCAGTGACTTGCCCGCGCGCACGAGATAGCTCTTCGCGATCAGGTTCTCGATCACGTCCGCGCGCGTGGCCGGCGTGCCGATGCCCTTCTCGGAGATCGCGGCCGCGATTTCCTCGTCCTCGATGTCCTCGCCCGCCGACTCCATGAGCGACAGCAGGCGCGCTTCCGTGATGCGCGCGAGCGGTTTCGTCTTCTCGGCGACGAGCTCGAGGTTCGCCGTGCGCACGGCGACGCCGGTCGCCTCGTCGCTGCCCGGCGCGAGCGGCGGCAGCGCCTGGTCTTCCTGCTCCGTCTGGCCGATCACCGCGCGCCAACCCGGCTCGTCGAGCGTGCGCGCGCGCGAGCGGAACGACTGACCCGCGACCTCGGTCACGCGCTCGACGCGCGTCCAGACCGCCGGGGGGTGGAAGTTCGCGAGGAAGCGGCGCGCGACGAGGTCGAAGAGCCGCTGGTCGTCGCCCGAGAGATTGGCATCGGGGACCTTGCCCGTCGGGATGATCGCGAAGTGATCCGAGACCTTCGCGTCGTCGAAGGTGCGCTCGACGTTCTCGAGCCCGTTCTCGACGAGCGCCGTCGCTTCGGTCTGAAACGGACCGGCCGCGGCGAACGCCTGCAGCACTCCGTCGACGATGGCGCGGTAGTCGTTCGGGAGACAGCGCGAATCCGTGCGCGGATACGTGAGCAGCTTGTGCGCTTCGTAGCAGCGCTGCGCGGCATTCAACGTGCGGCGCGCGGACCAGCCGAAGCGGCGGTTCCCTTCGCGCTGCAAGCTCGTCAGGTCGTAGAGCGGCGGGGCGGTTTCACGGCTCGGCTTGCGCGTCTCACTCGCTGCGGCGGACTTGCCTGACACCAATTCGAGTAGCTGGTTCGCGCGCTCGCTCTCGAAGATCCGGTCGTCGCGCTGCTCGCGCTCCTCGCCTTCCGGCGCGGTGAAGCTCGGGTCGAACCAAGTGCCCAGATACTCGAGCTCGCCGGCGAGGAACTTCCCCTGCAGCTGCCAATAGGGACGGGGAACGTGCGCCAGCACCTCGAGCTCGCGGTCGACCACGATCGCGAGCGTCGGCGTCTGCACGCGGCCCGCGGACCACGCGGTCTTCTCCTTGCGGCCCTTCAGCCGCCGAGTCAGTGCGCGCGTCGCGTTCATGCCGATCAGCCAATCCGACTTCGAGCGGCATGACGCCGCGGCGCCGAGCCCGTCGTACTGCGAGCCGTCCACGAGCGAACCGAAGCCGTTGCGGATCGAATCCGCGGTCATCGACTGCAGCCAAAGGCGCTTGGTCGGTTTGTCGCACTCGAGGAACTCGAGGATCTCGCGGAAGATCAGCTCGCCCTCGCGGCCCGCGTCGCAGGCGTTCACGACGACGTCGATGTCCTTGCGCGCGAGCAGCTTCTTGATCGCGCGGATGCGCTCGGACTGTCCCTGCTTCTGCTTCAGCTTGAACGCGGCCGGCAGGATCGGGAGCGTGTCGAGCGTCCAGCGCTTGTAGATGGGGTCGACGTCTTCCGGCGAGAGCAACTCGACGATGTGCCCGACCGAGAACGTGACGACGTAGTCGTCGGATTCCCAGAAGCCGTCGTGCTCGGTGAATCCGCCCAGCGCCGCGACGATGTCGCGCGCGACACTCGGCTTCTCCGTGATGACCAGCGATTTCGGCAACGTCTCTCCCGACTGCGGAGTCCGCCCGTATTAGCCCCCTGATCCGACGGAGGCAAGCGCACCGGTCTTCTTCGGGGATCGGCCTGCCGAGCCTGAGCGGGCCGCGTCGCACGCGGCAACCCCGCGGTGCCGCAGTGGTTTTACAAGCTCGCGCGGCTCGTGATACAGGGGGGCTCGTGACGCGGGAAGAGCAGATCGCGGCGATCCTGGGGGTCTGCGCCGGCGAGAGCTTCGCCGTCTTCGCCTTCGCGGGTGAGGGCGCGGGCGCGCCGCCGTACAGCGCCGTGATGTTCTTCGCGGAGACACGCGAGCTGGGGCTGATCTTCGCCACGAGCCCCGGAACCATGAAGGGCCGCCACCTCCACATGGGCAACGGGGTGTGCGCGCAGATCGACACGCGCGGCGTGGGCCTGGCGAACATGAGTCAGTTCGCGCGCATCACCGTGCAGGGACGACTGCGCCGCGTCGACGAGAGCGCCGAGCGCGACACCCTGGTCGCGACCTATCTTGCGAAGCTGCCAAACGCGAAGGTATTCGTGGATCGGCCGGGCATCGAGGTGTTCCTGGTCGAGCCGAGCCTCGCGGTCTGCGCGCGCGGCCTGTTCGAGCGCTTCGAAGTCGAGTTTTCCGGGAACGCGCTCGGGCCCGGCTGAGCCGCGACATGGAGAGCGTGCGCATCGATCGCTGGTTGTGCGCCGCGCGCGTCTTCCCGTCACGCACGCAGGCTACGCAAGGGTGTGTAGGGGGGAAGGTGCGCGTGAACGACGACGCCGTGAAGCCTCACTTCGCGCTGCGCGTGGGCGACCAGGTGCGCGCGCAGACGGAGCGCGGCTTGCGTGTGCTCGAGGTCGCCGCGCTCGCGGAGAAGCGGCTCTCGCCGACGTTGGCGCGCGAGCTGTTCGTCGATCACTCACCGCCGCCCCCGCCGCGGCTCACGCGCATGCCGCGCCGAGAGCCCGGCGCGGGTCGGCCGACGAAGCGCGAACGCCGGCAGCTCGAGCGCTTCCGCAAGCGCGACTGACACCCTACACCGATCAGTGCAGGCGCGGCGCGCTGCGCGCGAGATCGACGAGCTGCGCGCGCACAGCGTCGGCGCCAGCGTCCTCGGGCGCGAGCGCGAGGAACTTCTTGAGGTCCGCCTCGGCCGCCGCGAAACACTCGAGCCGAGCGAACAGGAGACCGCGATCGCGCAGCTCGAGAGGCGCGTCGGGCGCGAGCACGAGGATCCGCTCCGCGCACGCCAGCGCGCGCGGCCAGTCCTCGTGCGCGAGCCAGATCTGCTTCAGGTTGCGCAGCAGGCGCGCCAGGATCTGACGCGCGGGGGTCGGATCGAGCAGCTCCGGGTCGAGCGGCACTTCGGCGCCCGCGGCCGCGCGCAGTCGCGTCGCGCACTCGGCGCGAGTCACAACCGCGCCCGCGAACGGGTCGATCAGCATCTCCTCCGGTTCGTCGATGCGCACGAGGAAGTGACCCGGGAATCCTACGCCGCGCGCCTGCATGCCGAGCCGCTCCGCGATCGATATGTACACGATCGCGAGCGTGATCGGGATCCCCGTGCGCCGCTCGAGCACGTCGTTCAGGAAGCTGTTGCGCGCGTCGTAGTAGTCCTCGCGGTTTCCGGCGAAGCCCCACTCCTGGTAGAGGAAGTCATTCAGACGGACGATCCGCTCGCGCGTGGTCCGCGCGCCACGCATGCGTTCGCCCGCGGCGCTCGCCAGCTCCGCGAGCCGCGCGAGACAGAGCGCCACGTCGAGGCCGGGGTACTCCTCCGCGGCGATCCAGAGAGCGGCCTCGGCGAGGTCGATGCGCGCCTCTGGCAGCGCCGCGATGCGGCAGAACTGGCTGCGTGCGGGGGAGTCGAGCACGCGCGGACGGGGTGGGCCGGTCAGCCCTTCCCCGCCATCTCCGTCTCGAGGTAGCGCACGATATCCGCTGACTCGTGCAGCCAGCGCGCCGGGCCGGAGGCGTCGATGCGCAAGCACGGAACCATCTGCCGGCCGGTGGCGGCGACGAGCTCCTCGCGGTATTTCGCCACTTGCTTGATGTCCCGCAGCTCGAGCTCGATGTGCAGACGCGCCATCGCCGAGCGCACACGATCGCAGTAGGGGCAGCCGTCGAAGTGATACAGCGAGAGCCCGGAAACCTTCATTCTCTCCTCGCGGGGGCGGTCACGGACGCAACGGAGCTTACTTTAGGCGGAGCGAGTAAGGTACCCGGCGCGATGCGTCGCGCCGCGTTTCTTCTCGCCGCATTCTTGCTCGCGTGTGCAAATCCAATTGCACATGCGCCGCCGCAGCCGAGCCTGCCGCCGGCAAGGGAGACGGGGCCGAGCGAGCCACCGCCGGCGCGGCTGCTCGAAGGCGCGGACCTGCTCGGAGCGCTGCCGGCGCGCACCGACCTCGTCGAGCGCGCTGGGCGCGTCTTCTGGCGCGCGAGCTCCGGGCGCGAGTACGCAGTGCTGCGCGCGCGCGAGCGCGACTGGCTCGAGCTCGAGACGGAGCTCGGGCCGCTGCGCGCGAGCTGGGGCCTCATGGCCGAGTCGAACGCGGAGCCGCTGCGCGATCTCCCGGAGATGCTCGAGCACGTGCGCGCGGCGGGGCTGCGCGCGAACGACCTCGTCTTCTACGACGAGGAGCTCTCGGGCGGCTACCTGGTCGGGCCCCATCTCTATGTGATTCGCGAGGGCGTGCTGCGCGAGACCGGGCGCAGCGCGCTCGCCGACGCCGCGCGCGCGGCGCAGGCCCGGGCGCGCGCGCGCGTCGAGCGCGCGGTCGCGGCGCTGGTGGCGGCGCTGCCGCGCGCGAAGCTTTCGCCCGAAAGCCGACCCGCGGTGGCCAGCATCCTCGCGCAGATCCCGCTCGAGGACGCGCAGACGAACTTCGACTACGTGGCGCCGAGCTTCGCGCGCCGGCTCGTGCGCTCGGGCTGGCTCTCGGCGCTGGGCGCGCCGAAGGCGCCCTGCGACGAGCTGCGGCGCGCCGTTCTCGACGCGGAGAAGCTGCGGCCCATCGCGAGATACTCCGGCGACGCGTCGCGTTTCGAGCTCGTCGAGGACGCGTACGGCGCGCGAGTCTGGACCTTGGCGACACCGCAGCGTGTCGGCTACTCGCGGCTCGCGCCGCCGCCTGCGTACTACACGAACGGCAAGACGACGCGCCTGGTCGTCCGCCTGCCACGCGGCCGCGATCCGCTGCGCGACGCCGCGGACTGGGAGTCCGCGGAGCTCTTCGCGGCTTCCGATCGGCTCGCGAGCTGGGACCGAACGAACGGGCTGCGCGCCGCTGCAGCCGCCTGGCGCGTCGCGTTCCCGACGAAGGGAGAGGGCGTCGAGTGGGCCGCGCTTCCGGACGCCTTGCCGCCGCACATCCTCGTCACTGCGCCCAACGGCGACGTGTTCGCGCTGGCGACGCAGTTCGGTGTCGTGCGCCCGGCGAAGAGCGATGCGCCCGCCGACGCCGAGCGGTTCTACGCCGCCGCGGCGAGCGCGCTGCCCGACGCCGCGCACCTGGACCTGATCGGCGAGTATCTCCTCGTCTACGCCTACGACAGCCCGGATCCGCGCAACCCGGCGCTGCTCGGCACGCGCACCGTGAGCGGCGACATCCACCAGACCGCGGCGCAGACGCTCGCGACGACGGCCGGCGGCATGATGCGCGGTGACTGCGACGATCTCTCCGAGCTCGACCAGGTGATCGCGACGCGCCGGGGACGCAACGCGCAGCTGATCGGCCTGCCCTCGCACGCGGCGCTCGCGTGGGCGCAGCGGCGCGACGACGGAAGCTGGCTGACCTACATCCTGCAGACCGGTCAACCGCTCTCGTTTCCGGGCGCGACCTTGCCCGAGAGCCTCGAGCTCGCGTACAAGAGCTTCGGCTCGAGCGAGCTCTTCGACCGCACGAAGCTCGAGATCCTGCTGCGCTTCTCGGGCGAGAACACGCGCTCGAGCTGGTATCTCTCGTGGCGCATCTTCGCCGACCCGGCGTACGCGGGCACGATGATCGACGTGCAGCGCGACTGGCACTTCCAGACCTATCAGCGCGCGATCGTGAAGATGCAGGGGCTGATCGCGGGCGGCGACCAGGATCCCGCGAACTACACCGAGCTCGCCGGTCTCTATCACTACACCGGCCAGTACGGCCTCGCCGCGGACTCGCTGGTCGAGGCGCTGGCGCGCACCGACCCGGGCGAGACGCGCGTGTCGATGGGCATCGACCGCGTCGTCGCGCTCGCGAGCGCGGGCCGGACGGAAGAGGCAAGGGCGCTCGCGCGCGAGCTGCGCGAGCGCGACATCCCGGAGCTCGAGGAGCGGACGGGCGCGCGGCTCGACGACGCGAAGCTCTCGCTCGCCGACGCAGCGATGGTCGAGCGCTGCGACCTCGCGCTCGCCCTCGAGATTCTCGCGAACGACGTGACTCCGTCGATGAACGAGCAGATCGAGATACTCGCCGAGTCACTGCGCGCGGAGAAGCTCGATCTCGAGACATGGCGGCTGCAGACGGAGCCCATGCGCGATCGGCTGCGCTGGTACGTCTCGTCGAGCATCGCGCTCCTGTTCGCGACGCGCGACGCTGAGCTCGCGGATGCGCCGGCGCGGGCCGCGCTCACGGGCACGGCGCGCGCTTGGATCCAGCAGCTCGCGTTCCGAGAGCTCGATCCCTCGGAGAGTCCGCTGGCGCGTTACGCCGTGATCGGCCGCTTGCTCGAGGCGACCTCGGATCCCGCGCAGGTGCTCGCGCGCATCGAGGCCGCGCCGCCGCCGGCCGATCCGAAAATCGACCACGCCGTGCGTGGCGACGGGCCGGAACAGCTCGAGCGCGACCTGTCGTTCGTGCGCGTCTCGCCGTCGTTCTGGGCGAGTGAGCTCGCGTCCCTGTTCGCCAAGGAGAATCGCGAGCTGGACCGCGCGCGCGTCGCCGAGCTCGGCCGGCGCGCGACGCAGGCGCGCGACGAAGCGCGCGCGCTCGGCCTGGACCACCGCAGCTTCGAGCACGAGCTGCGCGAGCTCCGCCTCGTGACGGCCCTGGTCGCGGGCGACGAGCCGAAGCTGCGCCTGGAGCTGCGCGACATCAAGCTCGAGAACGATCGCCGCGTGCGCATGAACGCCGCGAGCTGGATCGCCGGCGTGGCGCGCTTCCAGACGGTCCCGCGTTTCGCGCGCGTGGTCGAGATCTGGCGCGAGGAAGTCGACTACAAGCCGATGTGGTTCTGGATCGCGTGGAGCGCCGCGCTGAACGGCGCGACCGACCAAGCGCTACTCACGGCGCGCACCGCCGCGCGCGAATTCCGCGAAGACCGCGCGTTCGTCGAGGAATATCAGTTCATGCAGCGGCGCTTCAGCGCCTCGCCAGTTGCCGGTACGCCGCCGCCTGAAGCAGATACACGAGCATCGTCGCCGGAATCACTCCGACCACGAGACACAGAAGCCCGATGAATGGAATCACGCCGCACAGGAGCGCGAGCAGTAGGCAAGTGAGTTTCTGATCGGACGTCACGCTCCACGAGGTCTTCACCGCCTCGACCGGTGCGAGTCCTTGATCGACGACGTAGTACGCTACGAACGCGAGGCGCGGGATGACCCCCAGCCCCCACACGAGGTTCAAGATCACGCCGGCGAACGTGAGGAGCCCGGAGCCCGAGGCGCGCCCGAGGATCGCGAGCCCCTGCCCCGTGAAGTAGATCAGCAGGACCAGCATCATGAGCACGAGCATCACGCCGAGCACGCGCGCGTAGTCGGAGAAGCCGGCGAACAGGTCGCTGATTTCGGCGCTCCCGTCGATCGCGTTCAGCACGAAGCGAGTCACGCCCCAGAACAGCACGGGCAGGATGAGAAAGGTGCCCAGGACCGTGAGCACCGAGAGCGCGCTGAGAACGACGAGCAGGAGCCACGCGCCCAAGAGCAGCCCGAAGTGCGCCCAGGTCGCCGTCCAGGCCTCGCGGAAGGCCTCGCCCAGGTCGATGCGGCCGGTGCCGCGCTCGCGCGCCGGGTCACCCAACGCGGCGCTCGGAGGCGCGTAGCGATCGTCGGACATCTCGCCCTCTCTACTTGCTGCGGCCCAGCTGTGAGTCGAACAGGGCCTGGTTGCGTCCGTAGCTCTGCTGACCGCCGGCGACGTTGAGCACTTCGCCCGTCACGTAGCTCGCGGCGGGCGAAGACATGAATGTGACCGCGTGCGCGATCTCCTCGCGCGTGCCGAAGCGCGCGGCCGGAATGCCCTCGAAGACCTCGGCGATGTTCGGGTCGTACGCGTCGCGGAAGCCCGCTGTCTCGACCGGGCCCGGGGCGACACAGTTGATTCTCACCTTCGGACCCCACTCGTAGGCGAGCGTGCGCGTCAGCTCGAGCACGCCCGCGCGCGCGGCCGCGGTGTGCGCGAGCCCGGGAAAGCCGCGGCCCACGACCGCGATGATGTTCGTGATCACCCCTCCCCCGCCCTCGAGCATGTCCAGACCGAAGACCTGGACCATGTTCCAAGTGCCGGTGAGGTTCGTATCGACCACGGCATTCCAGCCCTTCGGCTTGAAGTCGCGCGCGGGCTGCGCGAACTGGCCGCCCGCGTTGTTGACCAGAACGTCGATGCGCGGAAAGGCGTCGCGCGCGCGAGCTTCGAGCGCTTCCACGGTGGCGCGGTCGCGGATGTTGACGAACGCGGTCTCGACCCGGCGCCCGGTCGACGCGTGGATCTCCTTTGCGGCGACCTCGAGGCGTTCGAGCTGGCGTGCGGCGAGCAAGAGATCCGCGCCCGCGCGCGCCAGGCACTCGGCGATCGCGCGGCCGAGGCCCGTGCCGCCTCCGGTGACGAGCGCGGTCTGTCCCGCGAACAGATCGGGTGCGAACGGAAACACGGCCGGCTGCGCGGAGTCCGCCATTCCCCGTCGAGTCTAGTCGAATCGGTTGACCCAAGAGCGCGCGCATGGGAGCTTTCTCGCCATGGAAGCGCCGAAGCCGAGCCTGCACGCCCTCGCGGAGCGCGAGGGCGTGATCCTCGAGCTGGAGCGTGCGCGGGCAGCCATCCCGCAGGCAATTGCCAAGGCCGAGGCGCGCGGCGCCGCGGCGAGTGACGCGGCCGCGCAGCTGCGCGCGGAGCTCGACGCGGTCGAGAAACAACGGCGCACGCGCGAGGCGGAGGCGCAAGACATCGCGGCCAAGCGCGACAAGCTTCACGGTCAGTCGGCCGTCGTGAAGACGAACAAGGAGTACGCGACGCTGCTCCACGAGATCGACGCGCACGCGAAGCGCATCGCCGAGATCGAGGACGAGATCCTCTCCGCGATGGAGAGCGCGGAGCGTCTCGGCGAGGAAGTCCGCCGCGTCGAGGCGAACGCGCGCAACGTCGCCCAAGAGGTCGAGAAGGAGACCGACGAGTTGCGCGCGCGCCTCGTCGAAGTCGAGCGCCGACTCGCCGCTGCGATCGACGACCGCCTGCAAATTCTCAACGTGCTCGGTATCTCGACGCAGAAGCTCTACGAGCGCGCGGTGAAGGCGCGCGGCAGTGGCATCGCGCGCATCGAGCGGGCGAACTGCTCCGGCTGTCACCGCTCGGTACCGCCGGAGGTGATCAATCGCGTGACGGCAGGCGAAGTGCACATCTGCGTGAGCTGTCAGCGCATCTTCGTGCTCGGGGAGGCGCGCCCCTAGCGGCGACTTGCCGGGCTTTCGGGTCCGGCGTTTCGGCGTAGGTTTTTCCCTGATTTTCCGATGATTTAGCGGCGTCGCTCGACGGTGAGCTACGCAGCAATCGAAACCGGCGGTTTGCTAGAATCGCGCCCGGTCCAAGGGGCACGACATGCTCGATCGAGATCGCTATTGGGATTGCCTGGACCAGGCGATGGAAGCGTCCTCCAACGGGCAAACGGACGAAGCTCTCGCTTGGCTGGACGAAGCCTTGCGCGCGAACCCGACTGGCGCCGAGGCGCACAACAGCCGCGGCGAGATTCTGTGGGACAACAGCCGCGCCGAGGAGGCGCTCGACGAGTTCGAGCGCGCGATCGAGGCCGACGGTGAGTACCAGCCCGCGCACCTGAACCGCATCGAGATCTTGATCGAGGAGTTCCAGGAGCACGAGGACGCGCTCGACCTCGCCGACGAGCTGCTGCAGGACTCGCTCGAGAAGCCGATCGAGGCCGAGGTCTATTACCTGAAGGCCAAGGCGCTCTTCTACCTCGACGATCTCGAGGGCGCGCTCTTCCTGTTGCGCCGCGCGATCAAGCTCCAGGGCGAAGTCGGCATCTACCGCGGTTTCGAGGGCCAAGTGCTCTTCGAGCTGGGCAACTTCGAAGAGGCACGTCGCTCGCTCGAGCGCGGCCTCGCGCTGGAGCCCGAGTGCGCGCACAGCACCTATCACATGGCGCTCGTCATGGAGCACACCGGCGCTCTCGAAGAGGCCGAGCGCACGTTCGCGAAGGCTGCGCGCTTGGCACCCGAGATGTATCCGCTGCCCACGCGCATCGACGACGCGGAGTTCGAAGCCGCTGCGAGTCAGGCGCTCTCCAGCCTGCCCGAGCCGATCCGGCGCTACACCGAGAATTGCCCGGTGATCGTCGAGGACCTGCCGAGCGAGGAGATGGTGCGACAGGAATTCGTGTCGCCGCAGGTGCTGGGTCTGTTCTCGGGCGTGCCCGCGACCGAAGCCGGCGCGAGCCCGACGCTGGGCACGATGCAGCGCAGCGACACCGACCGGATTCTGCTGTTCAAGCGCAACCTCGAGAAGATCGCGATGACGCGCGACGAGCTCGTCGAGCAGATCCAGATCACGGTGAAGCACGAGATCGGCCACTTCCTCGGCATGGATGAGGAAGAAGTCGAACGCCTCGGCCTTGGCTGAGCGCGCGGTCGGCGCGCTCGCCGATCGTCTGCGCGGCATTCGCGACGTCGTCGAAGTGCTCGACCGCCCGGCCGAGATGTTCGCGTACGAATCGGACGGCCTGACACTCGAGCGCGGCGCGCCGCTGTGTGTCGCGTTCCCGACGACGACGGAAGCGCTCTCCGCCGTCGTGCGCGCGTGCCACGACGCGGGCGTTCCCTTCGTGCCTCGCGGCGCGGGGACCGGGCTCTCGGGCGGCGCGACGCCGGTCACGGGCGGCGTACTGATCGAGTGCTCGCGCATGAACCGGATCCTCGAGATCGACGCGACGAACCGCACCGCGACCGTGCAGCCCGGTCTGGTCAACGAGCATCTCAGCGAGGCGGTGCGCCCGCTCGGCCTCTACTACGCCCCTGATCCCTCGAGTCAGTCGGCGTGCACGATCGGCGGGAACGTCGCCGAGAACAGCGGTGGCCCCCACACACTGAAGTACGGCACCACGAGCCCGCACGTGCTCGCGCTCGAGGTCGTGCTTCCCAACGGCGAGGTCGTGCAGCTCGGCCGCCGCGACGGTCACGCACACGGCTTCGATCTGCGCGGTGTCTTCGTCGGCTCGGAGGGGACGCTCGGCATTACCAGCGCGGTGACCGTGCGACTCGTGCCGCAAGCCGAATCGGTGCGCACCTTGCTCGCGAGTTTCTCGACGCTGGTCGCCGCCTGCGAGGCAGTGTCGGCGATCATCGCGCGCGGCATCGTGCCCGCGGCGCTCGAGATGATGGACGACCGCACGATCGCGGCGGTCGAGGCGTCGGTGTACGCGGCCGGGTATCCCGCCGACGCGCGCGCGGTGCTGCTCGTCGAGGTCGATGGCGCGTACGCCGCGGTCGAGCACGAGCGCGCGGAGATCGAGTCACTCTGCCGCGCGCGCGGCGCGCTCGAGGTGCGCGTCGCGCGCGACGACGCGGAGCGACTCGCGCTCTGGCGCGGGCGCAAGGGCGCGTTCGGTGCCATGGGCCGGCTCGCGCCCGATCTGTACGTGCACGACGCGGTCGTGCCGCGCACGAAGCTCCCCGAGGTCGTGGACGCGATCAACCGCGCGGCGCTGGCGCGCGGCATCGTGATCGCGAACATCCTGCACGCGGGCGACGGCAACTTGCACCCGAACATCAGCTTCGATCGGCGCGACCCGGAGCAGCTGCGCGCGATCAAGGAAGTTGGGGCCGAGATTCTGCGCATCTGCGTCGCGGCCGGCGGCGCGCTCTCGGGCGAGCACGGCATCGGGCTCGAGAAGCGTGACCACATGTGCCTGCTGTTCTCGGAAGCGGACCTCGAGGCGATGCGCTGGGTGCACGACGTCTTCGATCCCCAGGACCGCTGCAACCCGGGCAAGCAGATCCCGTCGCCGCGAGCCTGCACGGAGAGCAATCCCCGACACCGCGGATACGCCCAGGTAAGCTTCTAGTCGATGGGCGACCGATTCGAGGCGATCGTCGGCGCGGAGCACGTCTCGCGGCCGGAAGCGCAGACACTTTGCGGCGCGCGCGTCGAGGCGATCGTGCGACCCGCGAGCGGGGCCGAGGTCGCGGCGTGCCTGCGCGCGGCGAGTGAGTCGAGGCTCGCGCTCGTCCCGGTCGGCGGCGGCTCGAAGCTCGGCTTCGGAAATCCGCTCGACACGAGGGCGTGTATTCGGCTCGAGCTCGGCCGGCTCCGCGAGCACGCTCGGCTCGACCCGGACGAAGGGGTCGCCGAGCTGGACGCGGGGGTGTCGCTCGAGGCGCTCGCGCGCAGCGCGGCGGCGCTCGGCAAGACGACCCTGCTCGATCCGCTGCACGCCGGCGCCACCGTCGGCGGCGCGATCGCCGTCGACCCGGTGAGTCCAGAGGCTTCGCTGGACGCGCGCCTGCGCAACGAGCTGCTCGGGCTCGAGGTGGCGCTCGCCAACGGCGAGCTGACTCACTCGGGCGGGCGCGTGGTGAAGAACGTGACCGGCTTCGACTTGGTGCGCTTGTACTGCGGCTCGTTCGGCGCGCTCGGCGTGATCACGCGCGCGATCGTGCGCCTGCGCGCGGCGCCCGAGACGGTCGCGCTGACCCGCGCGAGCTTCGCGTCGCGCGACGCGGCGTTCGAGGCGTTCGCGCAAGCGCTGCTCGCGGGTCCGACGGCGAGCGCCGCCCTGGTCGCGGCTGGCGGCGGCGCGGAGCTTCTGTTCCGATTCGCGGGAAGCGCGGCGGAAGTCGACGCGCAGCTCGCGCGCGCGCCGGGTGACCCGGTGCCGCTCGCTGCGTGGTCGCGGCTGCGCACGGAGCTCGCGCGCCCACCCACGCGCGGAACCGCGCGCGTTCGGCTCGGCGCGCGCCCAAGCGACGTCGCAGTTCTATGCCGCGGGCTCGCCGTCGCGGCGGGCGAGGCAGCGCCGGAGCTCGCGCTGCCTCGCGCCGGGATCGTCTTTGGCCGGGTCGAGACCCGGGCGCTCGCCGAGGTCGCCGCGTTCGCGGAGCGCGCCGGCGCGACGTTCGCGCTCGAGTGCGCGCCGGGCGCGGAGCCCGCGGGCTGCGACGCGTTCGGCGCGCCGCCTCCCGCGCTCGCGCTGATGCGCGCCTTGAAGGCGCGCTTCGATCCGGCGCGCGTGCTCTCGCCCGGCCGCTTCGTGGCGGGGATCTGAGCGTGACCGAGACGAGTCACATAGACTACGAGGCGACACTGGATTGTGTACATTGCGGGCTCTGTCTGCCGCACTGCCCCACGTACCAGGAGACCGGCCGCGAAACGAGCTCGCCGCGCGGCCGGATCTACTTGATGCGGGGCGTCGCGGAGAACCGCATTCCGCTCGATGAGCTCGTCGTCGAGGAAATGAGCTTCTGCCTGGCGTGTCGCGCGTGTGAGTCCGCGTGCCCGGCCGGCGTTCGCTACGGTCACTTGGTCGAGGGCATGCGCGCGGAGATCGACGCGCGCGGCGCGCGCGGCCGGGTGGCGCGCGCGCTAGAGCACTTCGCGCTGCGCGGCGTCGTCGCGAAGCCTCGCCGCCTCGCCGCGCTCTTCCGCGGGCTGCGCGCCTATCAGCGCAGCGGTCTGCAGCGGGCCGTGCGCGCCAGCCATGTGCTGGCGCTCGCGCCCGCGCTCGCGCGCATGGAGCGCATGTTGCCCGAGCTCGGCGATCCGCACCGCCCGCCGCGGATGGTTCCCGCGCGCGGCCAGCGGCGCGGGCGCGTCGCGTTCTTCGCCGGCTGCGTGATGCCCGAGATCTTCGGCGCCGCGAACGCGGCGACCGTCGCCGTGCTGGCGCGCAACGGCTTCGA
>JBGQIB010000014.1:0-48805 GCA_041498295.1 bacterium
AAGGTGCCCATGCCGGCGACCTGGTTGTCGAGATACTCGGCGTTTGCGGCGAGCGCGAGCCAGACGTCGGGCAGGTCGAAATCGTTCGGGTTCGTGACCGAGAGCTCGAGCTTCCCCGGCTCGCCCGCGCGAAACGGGCTCGACTCACTCTGGATCACGAGCGCTTTGGGCAGCGGCTCGGCGGCGCTGCCGCGGCGCTCCGACCAGGCCACGCCGAGCTTCTGGAGCTCGGGGGCGATGCCGGAATAGGCGAGCTCGCGCACGTCGACGAGCGCCTGCGGGCGCGGCTCGCGCAAGAAGATCGCCGCTGCGTCGACCGGGAACTTGTCTTCCTCGCTCGCGGAGCGCATGTACGGAATCGCTCCGGCGGGCACTTCCGCGAGCGCGCCGACCGAGGCCTTCGCGACGGGAAAGAGCTCGATGTCGGGTGGGATGCCCTTCTCGTTGATCGCGCGGTCGCCCGAAAGCAGATACTCCGCGACCGTCAGCTTCAGAAGGTTCTCGTCCTCCAGCGGAAGCACTTGCTGCACGAGGCCTTTGCCGAAGGTCTTCTGCCCGACGAGTGTGACTCCGCCGCGCGCTTGCAGCGCGCCCGAGATGATCTCGGCCGCGGACGCGGTCATCGGATCCACCAGGATCACGACGGGGAATTGGTAGAGCACCTGCGGGTGCGCGAACAGGCTGCCGCGCGGGTCACTCGGTAGGTCGGGGCGCATGACGGTGCGCACGATGAGCTGTGAGTCGAGGAAGAGATCCGCGAGCTGCGCCGCCGCGATCATGCTGCCGCCCGTGTTTCCGCGCATGTCGATCACGAGCCCGTCGAGCGGGCCGAGCTCGGCGACGCGCTCGCGGAATTCGGTCGCGGTCTCGCGACTCACTTGGTAGACCTGCGCGTAGCCGATGTGACCCAAGCCCTCGACCTTGCGCGCCTCGACGCTCGGGATCAGCACTTCGCCGCGCGTGATCGTGACGTCGAGCTTCTGCTTGGCCTCGTCGCCACGCTCGACGCCGAGCACGACGATCGTGTTGGCGTGGCCGCGGATGCGGTCGACCGCTTCCTCGACCGAGAGCGGGCGCGTCGGATCGCCATCGATCGTGAGGATCGCGTCCCCATCCTTGAGGCCGCCCTTCGCCGCCGGGCTCCCGGGAAACACGCGCACCGAGATCAGATTTCCGTCGCGCCGGCCGAGCCGAGCGCCGATCCCGGACAGCCGGCCCTCGAAGCGGATCTTGAAGTCCTCGCTGCCGCGGCCGGAGAAGATGGTGCTGAAGCGATCGAGCGCGCCGAGCGCGCCGCGCAGCGCGATGTGCTCCAAGTCGTCGTCCGGCTCGATCGGATCGTCGAGGTGCTCCGCGGTGAACTTCAGGCAGCGCGCGAGGATGTCGCGGTACTCGTCGGGCGAGAACTTCGGGTCGAGCGGAACCTGTACCGACGCGCCGTTCACCTCGAGCACGCCCGAGTCGCCCTTGGCGTCGACGTCGAAGCGCACGCGGTCGAAATGCGTCTCGAGCGCGTCGAGCGCGCCCACCAACATGCGTTGATCGAGCCGATCGGGCCACAGGTACAGGCGCCCGGTTTGCGTCAGCGTGTCGCCCGTAATCTTGAGCGGCGCTTCCGCCTTGGGCAGCGCCGGCACGGTCGCGCAGCCGACCGCCACGAGTAGCGCCAGGAGGGCGAGTGAGGTGGACCGAAACGCGCTCGCGCTCTGGCGGTTCTGCATGGGGCGCGGAGTCTAGCAGGCGAAACCGCGCCCCCCAGCATCGGTCGCCGGCCGGGAAAACCCCGCTATCATGCGCCCGGGCGCGTAGCTCAGTTGGTAGAGCAAGGGACTCTTAATCCCTCGGTCGACGGTTCGAGCCCGTCCGCGCTCACCAGAGAGACACGAGGCGCGCCGCGCGCACGAGCGGCGCGCCGCCGACACCATTCGGTGTCAATCGGGCGCTAGAATCGGTGCTCGAAGCCGAGCGTGGCGCGGAGCGGGCTCGCGCCGGCGGCGAGGCTTGCGGCGACGCCGACGCGAACGTTCGTGTCGGCGTCGAGCCTGTGAGATAGGCCGAGCTGCGCGAGGTTCTCGCTCGGACCCGTGGCGGCGCCTGGGCGCAAGGCCACGAGATCCACGCTGCCGCTCGTCGCCGCGCGCAGCCGGAAGGTCGTTCCGACCGCTGCGCGATACGAGGGCGACAGACTCGGACCGGCAGTCCAGAACTCACTCTCCAAGCGGATCGTCTCGATCACTCCCACGTCGACCGTCTTTGCAGCGGTGGCTCGGACGCCGGGCCGTGCGCCGCGAGCCCCTGGCGCGGTGGGCAGGTCCACGCGGGCGACGACGGCGATGTTCGGCACGAGTGGGCTCTCCTTCGCGAGGTCGTAGCTCGCCGCGAGCTGCGCGGTGCCAACGGCCGCCGTCTGGCCGACGACCCAGGGAAGCCGGAGCATCAGTTGACCCTCGCCGGGCAGCGCGGTCGCGACGCTGCCCTCGCCCGAGGACACATCGGAGCCGGGTGCGGAGGTCGCATGCTGAACCCGGAGCTCGACCGAGTTGCTGCCCACGGCGATGGTTCGCTGGAACTCGCTCGGGGCGTCCGCCGAGCCCGAGCCGGCGGCCGCGGCCGCCACGGGCGCGAGGCCGAACGCGAGACTCGCCGCGACCAGCACGAGATTTCGCAGTGGGAACTCCCGACTATCCGAACGGCTGCGCTTCAGTCGCGCACGTGCGCTGTTGTCCCTCGTAAACGAGATCGGCCTCCCGGGCATGCGCCTTGAGCGCTGCCGCTGCGCAGCGTCTCCTCGTGACTCGCGTCGACTTACGCTCGTATCTCGCCGACCGACGCTCCGATCACTCGGGGAGCGAGCGCTCGCCTGAAGCAGCTCGGGCCGCAGTTGACCGGCGTTTGCGCTCGCCCGTAGAGTCGGCGCGTGTCGAGCCCGGGGGAGGTCGAGGGGATCCGCACGGCGTCGCAGAGCGACGTCGGCCGCGCGCGTCGCGAGAACCAGGACGCGCACGGCGAGTTCCAGAGTCGCGCGGGCGAGCGCCTGCTCGTCGTCGCGGACGGAATGGGCGGACACGTCGGCGGGGCGACCGCGAGCCGAATCTGTGTCGAGACGCTCGGCGCCGCGCTCGTCGACACCGACGCTCCACCCGACGCGCGCCTGCGTCGCGGCCTGGCGCTCGCGAACGCGCGCATCCGCGAGACGGCCGAACGCCAACCGGAGCTCGCCGGCATGGGCACGACCGCAGTCGCCCTCTTGTTCGGAGCGGACGGCCGCGCGTGGCTCGGCTGGGTCGGCGACAGCCGCGCGTATCGCTGGCGCGGGGGCGAGCTCGAGGCGCTCTCGACCGATCACTCGGTCGTCGCCGAGTGGGTGCGCGCCGGCATCCTGCGTGCCGACGAAGCGGAGAACCACCCGCGCCGCAACGAGCTCTTGCGCGCGCTCGGCGCGAACGAGGAGCTGGAGTCCGAAGTGACCGAGCTCGACGTGCGCGCGGGCGATCGCTTCCTGCTCTGCACGGACGGTCTCTCGGCGGTGGTGCCGAGCGCGGAGATCGCTGCGGTCGTCGCCTTCGAGGAGCCCGAGCTCGCGGCGAAGAAGCTGGTCGCGATGGCGAACGAGCGCGGCGGACCGGACAACGTGACCGTGGTCGTCGCGCTCGTGCCGATGGGGGCGCATGCGGCTGCGCTCGCTGCGCGCCGCGCCAGGCCGAGTCTTGCGCTGCGCCCGCTGTTCATGGTCGTCTGCGCGGTCGCCCTCGGGCTCCTCGGGGCGATCTTCTACGGACTCACACGAACCGGTGGAGGCTTGCCCTACGGGGTGGTCGCCCCGGCCGGGCCGTCTCACGCCGACGTGCTGCGCTTCCTCGACGCCTGGAGCGCGGCGGCCAACGCGCACGATGCGCCCGGGTTGCGCGCCCTCGGCTTCGAGCTCACGCTCGAGCAGTTCGAGCGCGACTTTCCGCGCGGCGGGAAGCTCGAGCTCGCGCTGCTCGCCGAGCAGGCGCTGGCGCCCGATCTATTCGGGCTGCGCCTGCGGTTGATCCACACCCATGCGGGTAGGGATGGCGTGGAGCGCAGTGAGGAGGAGCGCGCGATCCTCGTGCGCGCGGCGGGCGGGCAGCTGCGCTTCGCGGGCAGCTGGCAGTAGCCAAGGCCTCGGGCGCGAAAGTGCCCGACTCGTTCTACCGAAGCGTGCGAGAGCAAGTGCGCGTGGGCACGGAGCGGTCGTATTGGGCGCTGGGGAGCGGGCCGAATTCGCGAACGAGACGCGCAGCCATGCGCCGCGCTTCCGCCGCCGATGAGTGACTCGCGCCGGCGGCTCACGCGTGCGGCCGCCGCGGCTCTCCTCTCGCTCGCGTCCGCCGCGCTCGCGAGTGACGTCTCCTGGCGAACGGAGCCGGCGGCGGATGCCGAGCAACACTCGCCGGTGTACACGCGTCGCTCCTTCTACGTCGAGATGCGCGACGGGGTGCCGATCGCGGTCGACCTGTATCTGCCGCGCGAAGCCGCCGAGGGCGCGCGCATTCCCGCGATCCTGCGCCAGACGCGCTACTGGCGCGCGCCGCGGCTTCGAGCCGTCTGGCGCCCGCTCGTGGATCGCCCGCAGGATCTGGCCCAGCGCTTTCTCGCGCGCGGCTACGCTTGGCTCGACGTGGACGTGCGCGGCTCCGGCGCTTCGGGCGGCGTGCAACGCTCGCTCTGGTCGGACGACGAAGTGAACGACGGCGGAGAGCTCGTCGACTGGATCGTGCGCCAGCCGTGGTCGAACGGCGCGGTTGGGGCGCTCGGTGACTCGTACGACGGAACTGCGGCAGAGCTCTTGCTCGCGACCGGCCGACCCGCCGTGCGCGCGGTCGCGCCGCGCTTCTCGCTCTTCGACGGCTACACCGACATCGCGCTCCCGGGCGGCGTACGGCTGGTGTGGTTCGCCGAGACATGGGGGCGCTTCAACGACGCGATCGATCGCGGCCGAATCTGGCGCGCGTTCCCGTGGTGGGTGCCGCTGTTCATCTCGGGTCCGCGGCCGGTCGATGGACCCGAGGGCGCGGCGGGGGTCGACGCCGCGCAGCTCGCGCACGACGCGAACTTCGACGTGGCGCGCGCGGCGAGTCAGGTCGTGTTTCGCGACGACGTACCGCCCGAGATGGGCACGTCGTCCGCGCAGTGGAGTCCGTGCTGCGCGCGCCGCGCGGCGATCGAGGCGAGCGGCGCAGCCGTGCTCGGCGTGAGCGGCTGGTGGGACGGCGCGTACCCGCACGCGGCCGTGAAGCGCTTCCGCACGCTGCGCAATCCCGGCGGCCGGCTGCTGTTGGGCCCGTGGAATCACGGCGGCGACCAAGAGCCGGATCCGCTGGAGCCGACGCGTGCGAGCGAGTTCGATCACGCGGCCGAGTTACTGCGCTTCTTCGACTTCCATTTGAAGGGCAGCGCGAACGGCTGGGACGCGGAGCCGCCCGTCCACTACTTCACGACCGGCGAGGGTGTCTGGAAGCATGCGGCGAGCTGGCCGCCGCCGTCCAGGCCGACGCCGTTCTTCCTTTCCGACAACCACGGCCTCACGCGCGCCGCGCCCCAGAACCCGAGCGCCGCGGACGAGTACACGCCCGATCCCGAGAGCGGAACCGGGACGTCGAGCCGCTGGCGCGGCCTCGCCGTGCCCACGTGGACCGAGTACGGCGACCGTGCGGACGCCGACCGACACAACTTGGTGTACGAATCGGCGCCGCTCGAGATCGCTCTCGAAGTGACCGGCCACCCCGTCTTGCGTCTGGTGCTGCGCGCGGACGGCCCGGACGCGGCGGTGTTCGCGTATCTCGAGGACGTCGATCCCCGCGGCCGGGTCGGATATGTGAGCGAGGGGCAGCTGCGCGCGCTTCACCGGCAGCTCCGAGCCGCGGACGAAGCGCCTTACGTGCAGACGGTCCCGGTTCACAGCTTCCTGCGGGCGGATGCGCGCCCGCTCGTCTCGGGAGAGTCCGCCGAGCTCGTGTTCGACCTGCTCCCCCTCTCTCATCTGTTCCGCCGCGGACACCGCATCCGGCTCGCGCTCGCCGGCGGGGACCGGGATCAATTCGCGACTCCGCCCGACGCGGCGCGACACTGGTGGGTGGAGCACGGCGCGCGCGCGGCCTCGCGTCTGGAGCTGCCGGTCGTCGACCACGACTAGGCGTGCAGCCGTCGGGCTGCACTGCCTCCCGAGTCTGGCAGTGGTCGCGTCCCGCCGTGTCCCGGCGGCGCCAAACTGCGCGTGATTTGCGGGCATGCACCTTGCTCCCGGGCTCGGGTGATGCGGCGATCTACAATCCACGGTGTACCGACCTCCGGCCCGCTCGGGCTTCTGTTCGGCGCGCTGGGTCCGTGCGGAGTGAAGGGCATGCCTCACGATTGGGACGACTGGGAAAAATGGCGGGCTCGGCATCGACACGGCCGGCCCGATTGGAGTCGCCCGGGCCGCTCGCAGCAGCGCGCCGAGCGCGGCGAAGCGCGAGATGCGGAGCGCGCGCGGCGCCGCGAGAAGCGGCGCGGTCGCGAGCTCAGCCCCGAGGAAGAGGCGTACCGCGAAGCCCGCCGCGCCGCGGAGCACAAGATCGCGTTCTTCCGGCACCTCGTCTCTTACACGTTCGTCGTCATGTTCCTGTTGCTGGTGGCCGGCCGATTCCCCGCGATGGTGGTCGCACTGGCCTGGGGCATCGGGCTCGCTTCGCACTACTTCCAGGCGTTCGCTGCGCCTAACCTGCGCCGCAAGTGGACGCAGGCCGAAGTGGAGCGCCAAGTCGCGCGCACGGTGTCGCGCCAGCGGGTGGCGCTCGAGGACGAGAAACTCCGCTCACTCGAAGAGCTCTCGGCGTCCATCGCGCACGAGATCCGCAATCCGATCACGGCGGCGAAGAGTCTCGTGCAGCAGCTCGGTGAGGATCCTGGGTCCTCCGAGAACGTCGAGTACGCGAACATCGCGCTGCAAGAGCTGGATCGCGTCGAGAAGTCGATCTCGCATCTCCTGCGCTACGCACGCGAGGAGGAGATGCATCCGCAGCAGATGAAGCTGGTCGACGCGGTCGAGAGCGCGCTCGAGACACTGCGTGAGCGAGTCGTCTCGAGCGGCGTCAAGGTGAGACGCGACTTCGACGTCTCGGGCGAGCTGGTCGGCGACGCCGAGCAGCTGCGGCGCGTGTTCATCAACGTGATCGGGAACGCGCTCGACGCGTTCGCCGAGGCGAAGACCCCAAGCCCTTCGCTCGTGATCGCGATCGGCGCGAACCTCGGCGGCAGTGAGATCTGGGCGCGGGTGAAGGACAACGGTCCGGGCATGGACGCGGACACACAGACGCGGATCTTCAAGCCGTTCTTCACGTCGAAGGCCAACGGCACGGGCCTCGGCCTCGCGATCACGCGCAAGCTCATCGACGCGCACGGCGGCTCGATCGAAGTCACTTCGACACCGGGTCAGGGCACCGAGTTCACGCTGCACTTCCCCAAGCAGGGCCAGAGCCCGGAGGCGCAGACATGAGCGCGCGCATTCTGATCGTCGAGGACGAGAAGGCCATTCAGCTCGCGCTGCGCGGGTTGTTGCGGCGCGACGGCTACGACGTCGACCTGGCCGACACCGGCGAGGACGCGGTGCGCAAGCTCGGCGAGACGACGTACGACCTGGTGATCACCGACCTCGCGCTCGGCCGCGGTCTCTCGGGCATGGATGTGCTGCGCGCGAGCCGCGAAGCGCGGCCCGAAACCGCGGTCGTCATGATCACCGCGCACGGCAGCGAGAAAGTCGCGGTCGAGGCGATGAAGCAGGGCGCCGAGGACTATCTGCCCAAGCCCTTCGACAACGAGGAGCTGCGCGTCGTCGTGCGCCACGCGCTCGAGCGCACGCAGCTGCAGCGCGAGAACCGCATGCTGCTCGAGCGCGTCGAGCGCGAGTTCAGCTTCGAGAATCTCGTTGGCCAGGGGCGCGCGATGCGCCAGATCTTCGAGACGATTCAGAAGGTCGCGGAGACGGATCTCTCCGTACTGGTGCGCGGCGAGAGCGGCACCGGTAAGGAGTTGGTCGCGCAGGCTCTGCATCAACGGAGCGCGCGGCGCGCGCGCCCATTCGTCGCGGTGAACTGCGCGGCGATCAGCCGCGAGCTCGTCGAGAGCGAGCTCTTCGGTCACGAGAAGGGCGCGTTCACCGGCGCCGACGCGCGCCGCATCGGGAAGTTCGAGGCCGCGAACGGCGGCACGATCTTCCTCGACGAGATCGGCGACATGGCGCCAGAGACGCAGGCCAAGGTGCTGCGCGTCCTGCAGGAGCGAAGCTTCGAGCCGGTCGGCGGCAACCGCGCCGTGACCGTCGACGTGCGGGTCGTCGCCGCGACGCACCGCGATCTCGAGTCGGAAGTGAAGGCGGGCCGTTTCCGCGAGGACCTCTACTACCGCTTGAAGGTCGTGGAAGTGTCGCTCCCGCCGCTGCGCGAGCGCCTCGAGGACGTCCCGTTTCTGGCGCAGCGCTTCCTCGACCAGGTCGCCGAGCGGCTCGGCCGCGTGCGCAAGCCGATCGCGGCGGACGCGCTCGCGCGCCTGGTGACTCACTCGTGGCGCGGCAACGTGCGCGAGCTGCGCAACGCGATCGAGCGCGCCGCGGTGCTGGCCGCCGGTCCGGAGATCACGGCGAGTGACTTCGCGCTCGATGGCGAGCCGGTGGTCGCGAGCGGGGATCCGCTCGTCCTGCCCGGCGTGCCGTTCCGCGACGCGAAGCGCCACACCGTCGAGAGCTTCGAGCGCGCGTACCTAGTCAAGGCGCTGCGCGAGCACGGCGGAAACGTGTCTCGCACCGCCGAGGCGATCGGCATGGTGCGCCAGAGCCTGCAGCAGAAGATTCGCGAACTGGACCTTCGTTCCGAGGATTGGAACGAGGACTCTTAGGAGGATGGCGATGACTTATCCGGCACAGCGTGGCTTCGTTGGCAGACTGCGCGACCTCGTGAACGGCATCTTCGCGGTGTGGCTCCGCGATCGCGAATTGCAGAGCCCCGACGCGGTGTACGAGCGTGTGATCGGTGAGCGCGTGCGCCAGTACGCCGAGCTGAAGCGAGCGGTCGCGGGCATCCTCTACATGCGCAACAAGATCGAGGGCGAGATTCGCGACCGCCGCGCCGAGCTCGCGCGCCTGCACGTGGACATCGCGCGCGCCGTCGAGAAGAACGACGACGAGGTCGCGGTCCTGCTGATCACGCAGAAGGACGGGCTCCTCCAGGACCTCGAGCGCTCCGAGAAGGAGCTCGACGAAGTGTCTGCCGAGTGCGAAGGCGCGAAGACGAACCTGGTGAAGTTCCGCGCCGAGATCCGGAACCTCGAGCGCGAGAAGCTGCGTATGCTCGCGGCGCTCGCGAACGCGCGCGCGCGCAAGCGCATTCAGGAGGCGTTCGAAGGTCTCTCGACCGAGGTCGAGATGCGCGCGCTCGAGAGCGTGCGCGGCGAGATCGAGCGCATGAAGGCCGAGAGCCGCATCGACGTGGACATGGAATCCGGACTCGAGAAGCGCGTGCGCGCGATCCGCGACGAAGCGAAGCTCGAGGCGGCGCGCCGCGAGCTGGACGAGCTGAAGCGGAGACTCCGCCCGGCAGCACAGCTGTCGGCCGCGCCGCGCGAAGTCATCGTCGAGCTCCCGCCCGTGCCCGCGGCGAGCGCCGCGCGCTAGCTCGATTCGCTACCCTGGCGGCGCTCGCGCCGGGGTGGCGGAATTGGCAGACGCGACGGCCTTAGAAGCCGTTGCCGCAAGGCGTGCAGGTTCGACTCCTGTCCCCGGCATCCGGTCGACATGAGCAACGAAGCACCCCTCTCGGACGCCGATCTCCGCAGGCTCGACGCGCTCTGGCGCGCCGCGAACTATCTCTCGGTCGGGCAGATCTACCTGCTCGCCAACCCGCTGCTGCGTAAACCGCTCGAGCGCGCGCACATCAAGCCGAGGCTGCTCGGGCATTGGGGCACGACGCCGGGGTTGAACTTCATCTACGCACACCTCAACCGGGTGATTCGCGAGCACGACCTCGACATGATCTACGTGATCGGCCCCGGACACGGGGGGCCGGCACTGGTCGCGAACGCGTATCTCGAGGGCACGTACAGCGAGGTTTACCCGAACGTCAGTCGGGATGAGCACGGGATGAGCAAGCTGTTCAAGCAGTTCAGCTTTCCGGGCGGGATCCCGAGTCACGTCGCGCCAGAGACTCCCGGGTCGATTCACGAGGGCGGCGAGCTCGGTTACGCGCTGTCTCACGCGTACGGCGCGGCCTTCGACAACCGCGACCTGATCGTCGCCTGCGTCGTCGGCGACGGCGAGGCGGAGACTGGCCCGCTCGCGACCGGATGGCACGGGAACAAGTTTCTGAACCCGGCGCGCGATGGCTGCGTCCTCCCGATCCTGCATTTGAACGGCTACAAGATCGCCAACCCAGCCTTTCTCGCGCGCATCCCTGAGAGTGAGCTGCGCAAACTCCTCGAGGGCTACGGCTATGCGCCGTACTTCGTCTCGGGTCACGAGCCCGAGCGGATGCACGCCGCGATGGCCGCGACGCTCGAGCGGACCATCGCCGACATCCGGCGCATCTGGGCCGACGCACGCGAGCGCGGAGTCACTGCGCGCCCGGCGTGGCCGATGATCGTGCTGCGCACGCCGAAGGGCTGGACCTGTCCCCGCGAGATCGACGGCAAGCTCTGCGAGGGATACTGGCGCAGTCACCAGGTCCCGATGAGCGACATGGACAAGCCGGAGCACGTCGCGGTGCTCGAGGGGTGGATGCGGAGCTACCGCCCGGAAGAGCTCTTCGACACTGCGGGCCGGCTCGTGCCCGAGCTGGCCGCGCTCGCGCCGAAGGGTGAGCGCAGGATGAGCGCGAATCCGCGCGCGAACGGCGGTCTCCTCCTGAAGGAGCTGCGGCTGCCCGACTTCGGTGACTACGCCGTCGGCGTGCCGCGGCCGGGCGCCGTGACGGCCGAGGCGACGCGCGTTCAGGGCGGCTACCTGCGCGACGTCATGAAGCTCAACCTCGAGCAGCAGAACTTCCGCGTCTTCAGCCCCGACGAGAACAACTCCAACCGCTGGCAGGAGATCCTCGAGGTCACCGACCGCTGTTTTCTCGGCGAGATCCTCCCCGAAGACGACCACCTCTCGCCCGACGGCCGCGTGATGGAGGTGCTCTCCGAGCACCAGTGCCAGGGTTGGCTCGAGGGCTACCTGCTGACGGGCCGGCATGGGTTCTTCAGCTGCTACGAGGCCTTCATCCACGTCGTCGACTCGATGCTGAACCAACATGCGAAGTGGCTGAAAGTGTCTAAGCAGATCCCGTGGCGACGGCCGATCGCGTCGCTGAACTACCTGCTCAGCTCCCATGTCTGGCGCCAGGACCACAACGGCTTCAGTCACCAGGACCCCGGCTTCATCGACCATGTCGTCAACAAGAAGGCCGAGGTGATTCGCGTCTATCTTCCGCCCGACGCGAACACGCTTTTGGCGGTGACCGATCACTGTCTGCGCAGCCGCGACTACGTGAACGTGATCGTGGCGGGGAAGCAGCCTGAGCCCCAGTGGCTTTCCATCGACCAAGCGAGGGAGCACTGCAGCGCGGGGATCGGAGTCTTTGCCTGGGCGAGCAACGATGCGGGCGGCGAGCCCGACGTGGTGATGGCGTGCTGCGGCGACGTGCCGACGCTCGAGACACTCGCCGCCGTGCAGCTCCTGCGGCGTCACCTGCCCGCGCTCAAGGTGCGGGTCGTGAACGTCGTGGACCTCATGCGCCTGCAGCCGGCCGAGGAGCATCCCCACGGGTTGTCGAGTTCCGCGTTCGATGCGCTCTTCACCCGCGACAAGCCGATCGTCTTCGCCTTCCACGGCTATCCGTTCCTGATCCACCGCCTGACGTACCGGCGAACGAATCACGCGAACATGCACGTGCGTGGCTACAAGGAGGAGGGGACGACGACCACGCCCTTCGACATGGTCGTGCTGAACGACCTCGACCGGTTCCACCTCGCGGGCGACGTGATCGCCCGCGTGCCGCAGCTCCGCGCGCGCGCCGGAGATCTCGAGCGGGTGATCCGCGCGAAGCTGATCGAGCACAAGCGGTACATCGAGCAATACGGAGAGGATATGCCCGAGATCCGCGACTGGCGCTGGGGCGAGCCGGAGGAGGCTGGGACCGGGCTCCCCTCGACCGAGTCGGACAACGTCTGAAGTGCGGGCGCTCCTGCTGAACGCCGGGTCGAGCAGTCTGAAGTGTGCCGTCATGGACTCGGGGGGCGCGATCCGGATCGCGGCGGCGGTCGCGGACTGGGCGGGGCCGGTCACTCGCTATCGCGTCACGGGGCCCGCGCAGGCGAGCGACTGGCGAGAAGTTCCGTGGCGGGGTCACTCCGAAGCGGCGCGGCGGGCGCTCGCCGATCTGCCGCTCACCTCACTTGCAGCGGTCGGGCATCGCATCGTGCACGGCGGCGAGTTCACGTCGTCGCTGCGGATCACTTCGGCGCTGCGCGCGCGTATCGCGGACCTCGCCGACGTCGCGCCGCTGCACAATCCGCCCGGGCTCGAGACACTCGCGGTGGCCGAGGCCGTGCTCCCGAACGTTCCCCACGTGGCCGTCTTCGACACCGCATTCCATGCAAACCTACCCGCCGAAGCGCGCACTTACCCGATTCCCGAGGCCTGGACGCGCGACTGGGGCCTGCGCCGCTACGGCTTCCACGGGCTCAGTCACGACTACTGCGCGCGCCGCGCGGCGGAGCTGTTGGGGCGAGAGGCGGCGGAGCTCCGGATCGTCACTTGTCACTTGGGTCACGGCTGCTCGGCCGCGGCGGTGCGCGGCGGACGAAGCATCGACACCACGATGGGATTCTCGCCGCTCGAAGGGCTGATGATGGCGACGCGCAGCGGCTCGGTGGACCCGGGCCTGCTCCTCCACGCGCAGCTCCGTCACGGCCTCAGCGCGGAGCAAGTCGAGACGGCGCTCTACAGAGACTCGGGCCTGCTCGGCGTCTCCGGTGTTTCGGCCGACATGCGTCAGGTCCTCGCCGCGGCGCGCGCTGGCGACGAGCGCGCGAGGCTAGCCGTGGATGTGTACACGCACCGCGTGCGCCAAGCGATCGGCGCGCTGGCGGTGACGCTCGGCGGCGTCGATGCGCTCGTCTTCACCGCGGGCGTCGGCGAGAACTCCGCCGAGGTGCGCGCGGCGAGCTGCGACGGGCTCGAGTGTCTCGGGCTCGAGCTCGATCCCGACGCGAACACCCGCGTGCGGCCCGATGCCGACGTGGCGCGGCGTGACTCGCCCGGGCGCATCCTGGTCGTCATCTCGCGAGAGGAGGACACGATGTTGCGCGAGGTGACCCGCGTCGTTCAGCCGTAGCCGGCGGTCTTCTCGAGCTCCGAGACGATCTGCTCCGAGTAGCCCAACTCGGCGACGAGGGCGTTGTGCAGCTCGCTGTCGGAGAGCGCGCGCGAGGTGACGCCGCTCGCGCTCTTCTCATGGCGCGTTCGGCCGGTGAAGGAGACGAGCCGGCCGGGGAAGTTCCTGCGCGCGTAGAGCGCCGTGTTGAATACGGAGTAGCCGCGCGAGATCTCGTAGCGCTCGAGATAGAACGCCTCGTCGACCGGATCCTGCATCAGGCGACACGGCATGGTGTTGGTGTTCTGCGCCATGCCCCAGTGGACTCGGAAGCTGTCGCCAACGGGCTCGACGCGGATCGGGTGAACGGGGTCGTCGATCGTCCGCGCCACGCCGCGCTCGAGCGGGATCGGTACGTCGTTCTCGATCGACGAGTCGACGATGCACTCTCTGCCGCCGAGCCGGACGACCAGGCTGCCGTGGTTGTGATCGTCGCGGTCGAACATCGACGCGGAGATGCGCCGCACGTCGAAGCCACAGGCGGCGACGAGCGCGTGCAGACCGTTGCTCGAGGGCCAGCACGTCCCGCCGGTGCCGTGCTCGAGCCAGGCGGACAGGAAGTCGTCGGGCAGGCCGCCGGGCAGGGGCTCGCTGTCGCTCTGTGCGAGTGCGATCCGCTTGCGCACGTTGTCGAACGGCACGTGCCTACACCAAGCGAGGTAGAGCGCTTCGAGCCCGGCGAGCTCCGCCAACGGCTGCGACGAGAGCCCGAGCCGCGCGAACGCGCGCGCGAGCAGGGCAGGCGAGGGCGCGCTCACGGCCGAGCTCCGACGTCGTCGAGCTTGAGTCTCTCCGCCTTGGCGTACGTCAGTTTCTCGACGATGCGGCCGTCGCGCACGTGAATGATGTCGAGGCCGCGCCAGCCGCGCGTCTTGCCGTCGCGCTCGAGCGTGCATAGCCAGCGGATCAGCGCCTTGCCCGAATCGGGGTCCACGAACAAGTCCTCGGTGACGAAGCGCATCCGGCCGAAGGCGCCGCGGAACTGCGGCGCGAATGCCGCGCGGATGTCCGTCCTCCCGAGGCTGCGCTTCCCGTCGAACTCGTCGTAGGCAGCGTCCTTTGCGAAGAACGCCATCACCGCGTCGAGGTCCTCGCGGTTGAAAGCGTCGGTGAAGCGCACGACCAGGTCTTCGAGCTCGGCGCGAGTCACCAGGTCGCTCCCGGGTGCGCGCGCGCGACGCACTGCATCTCGGAGAGCAAGTGGTCGAGATGTTCGCCGTGCTTGCCGCGCCGACCTCCCTCGGCGGCGAAGCGCGCATCGGGCGGACGGCGCAGCTTCGCGGCCGCGATCAGCGCGCCGACCTCGCGCTCGAACTCTGCGCGCACCGCGCCGAGGTCGGCGCCGATTCCCGCATGACACAGCGCGTTGTCGAGCTCGTCGGGAGTCACGAGCTCCGCCGTGTACGGCCACAGCTCGTCGAGCGCGGTCTGCAGGCGGTCGTGACTCTCGTCCGTGCCGAGCCCGAGGCGCAGCCACCAGTCGCGCGCGTGGCGCACGTGGTAGCGGACCTCGTTCGCCGCCTTCTTCGCGATCGCCGCGAGCCGCTCGTGCCGCGAACCCGCGAGCTGTGCGAGCACGTGCTCGCCCGCGGCATCGAAGAGCACCTGGCGCGCGATCGTCTGCGCGAAGTCGCCGTTCGGCTGCTCGACCAGCAGACAGTTGCGAAACTGCGTCGGCTCGCGAAAGAAGGCGAGGGCGTCGGCGTCGCGGCCCTCGTCCTCGAGCTCTCCCGCGAGCTCGAGAAACTGACTCGCCTGCCCGATGCAGTCCAGCGCGAGATTCGCGAGCGCGATGTCCTCCTCGACGATCGGCGCGTGACCACACCACTCCGAGAGCCGATGACCGAGCACCAGCCGGTCGTCGCCGAGCCGGAGCAGATACTCGAAGATCCCGGCCTTCATTCCTTCGCGCCTCGATAGAAGCGCGGATGCCGGTAGAGCTTCTCGGGTCCCGGCCCGAGCAGGAACGGCGAGTCTTCGGGCGTCGTCGCGGAAATGTGGCGCGCCTCCACGACCCAAAGGCTCGTCACGGGACCGCGCCGCGCGTAGGTGTCTCGCGCGTTCTGAAGCGCGAGCTCGGCGTCCGGAGCGTGCACGCTGCCCGCGTGTTCGTGCGGCGCGCCGCCCTTCTCCTGCACGAAGACCTCCCACAGCGGCCACTGAGTGTCCGCCGGCTTCGCGCTCACGCGTGACGCTTTTCGTTGTACGCTTCGGCGGCCTCGCGCACCCATCGCCCCTCCTCGTGTGCCGCGCGGCGCGCGCGCAGCCGGTCGCTGTTGCAGATTCCGCCGCCGCGCACCACGCGCCAGAACTCGTCCCAGTCGATCGGCCCCGTGCGCCAGTGCCCAGCGGCCGGATCGAAGCGCAGGTCGGGATCGGGGATCGCCAGCGGCAGCGCCTGCGCCTGCGGCACCGCGAGGTCGACGAACCACTGGCGCAGCTCGTCGTTCGACTTCTGTTTTACGCCCCACGCGAGCAACACGTCATTGTGTAGAGACGCCGCGTCGGGCGGACCGAACATCATCAAGGTCGGCCACCACCAGCGGTCGAGGGCGTCCTGCGCGAGCGCGCGCTGCGCGGGCGTTCCCTGCGCCAGCACGCGCATGATCTCGTAGCCCTGCCGCTCGTGGAAGCGCTCCTCCTTGCAGATGCGCACCATCGCTCGCGCGTACGGTCCGTAGGAACACTTCGTCAGCATCGTCTGATTCAGGATGGCCGCGCCGTCCACGAGCCAGCCGATCGCGCCGATGTCGGCCCAGCAGAGGGTCGGGTAGTTGAAGATACTCGAGTACTTCGCGGCGCCGCTCAGCAGGCCGTCGACGAGCTCCTCGCGCGAGACGCCGAGTGTCTCCGCCGCGGCGTAGAGATAGAGCCCGTGACCCGCCTCGTCCTGCACCTTCGCGAGCAAGCCGAGCTTGCGGCGCAGACTGGGCGCGCGCGTAATCCAATTGCCCTCGGGAAGCTGGCCGACGATTTCGGAGTGCGCGTGCTGCGACATCATGCGCACGAGCTGGCTGCGGTAGGAATCGGGCATCCAGTCCTTGGGCTCGATCTTCTCGCCCGCGTCGATGCGCGCCTGGAAGCGGCGCTCGCGCTCCACGTCGTTCACGGCGGCAGAGTATCATCCCGCGCATGCCCCACGAGTTCGTCCGCTGCGAGGTCCGCGAAGCCGTCGCCGTCGTCACGCTCGACCGCCCGGCCGTCCTCAACAGCTTTCACCGCGCGATGGCGCGCGAGCTGCAAAGTGTGCTCGACGAGCTCGCGGCGCGCGCGGAGGTGCGCGCGCTCGTGCTCACCGGCGCCGGTCGCGCGTTCTGCGCGGGGCAGGACCTCGCGGAGGTCGTGCCGCCCGACGGCTCGCGCGGCCCGGAGGTCAGCGAGGTCGTCGCGGAGAGTTACAACCCACTCGTGCGACGGATCGCCGCGCTCGAGAAGCCGATCGTGTGTGCGGTGAACGGCGTCGCGGCGGGCGCCGGCGCGAACCTCGCGCTCGCGTGCGACTTCGTGCTCGCGTCGAAGACCGCGTCGTTCATCCAGTCGTTCGTGAACATCGGCCTCGTCCCCGACAGCGGCGGCACGTTCTTCCTGCCGCGTCTCGTCGGCCTCGCGCGCGCGAAGGCGCTCGCGCTGCTCGGCGAACGACTCACTGCCGAGCAGGCGCTCGCGTACGGATTGATCTACGCCGTGCACGAGCCGGACGCGCTGCTGGTGGAGAGCGAAGCGCTCGCCGCGCGGCTCGCGCAGATGCCGACATTGGCCCTCGGTCTCACCAAGCGCGCGCTGCACGCCTCGCTCGACTCCGACCTCGAGCGCCAGCTCGAGCTCGAGCGCGAGCTGCAGGGCATCGCCGCGAAGTCACACGACTACGACGAGGGTGTGAAGGCGTTTCAAGAGAAGCGCAAGCCGCGTTTCCTGGGTCGCTGAGGAGAGGGCGATGACGACCAGGGCGAGCGCGCTGATTCTCACGGTGCTTCTCGCCTTGAGTCACTCGGCGTGGAGTCACGACACCGATGGCCTCACTCCGCCGGGACCGATTCCCGGAACGCGCCTCACCGCCGAGTACGTCCGTTCGGTCGCCCGAACGGCCTACTTCTGGGCGTGGCCGATGGTGAACGTGCACAACCGCGCGGCGGCGTTCGCGAAGCTGCCCGGGCCCGGCCTGATGGGCGGCATCGTGCCGGTCGCACCCTCGAATCAGCTGGCGATGCTGACGGACTACATCAACCCGGAGGAGCGCCTCGTCGCGTGCCCCAACCAAGACGTCGTGTACGGCCTTTCCACAGTCACGCTCGATCGCGAGCCGGTCGTGATCCAAGTACCCGACTTCGGAGAGCGCTTCTGGGTGTACCAAGTCGTCGACCAGCGCACCGACAGCTTCGCGGAGCTCGGCAAGATGTACGGGACCAAGCCCGGCTTCTATCTATTGGTGGGCCCGGACTGGAAGGGCGAGACACCCGCAGGGATCGAGCGCGTATTCCGCTCGCCGACGAACATCGGAGTCGTCATCCCGCGTGTCTTCATGGATGCCAGCGCCGAGGATCGCGCGGCTGTGCAGGCGCCCTTGACTCAAGTCGGGCTGTATCCGCTCTCGGCGTTCGACGGGAAAGCGAAGACCACGGACTGGAAGGCGCTGCCGAAGTTCCCGTCGAGTGCGCAGGGCGCGGCGGAGACGAAGTGGGTCGAGCCGGAGCAGTTCGCGGATCTGCTGCCCGCGGTGCTCGACGAGGTGCCGCCGCAGGTCGGCGAGGAAGCGCTCTACGCGAACTTCCGCGCGTTGCTCGACGCTGCGCGAAAGGACGCGAAGCTCGCGGACGCGCTCCGACAGGGCGCAGCAGCGGCGGAGAAGGACCTCGTCGCGCCGCTCTTCGAGTTCCGCAACTTCGGGATTCCCCTCCCTCGCAACTGGACGACGCAGGCGAACGGAGCCCAGTTCGGCACCGACTACTTCACGCGCACCGCGGTCGCGAAGTCGAACATCTTCGTGAACAAGCCGAGCGAGACGAAGTACACCTATCTCGACCTGGACGGCGCCGGTGGCCGGCTGAATGGGAGTCATAGCTACTCGATCACGTACGCCGCGGGTCAGCTTCCGCCGGTGAAGGGCTTTTGGTCGCTCACGCTCTACAACAAGTTCCACTTCTTCGCGCCGAACGCGCTCGGGCGCTATTCGCTCGGCACGAAGAACAAGGACCTCCACTACGCCGCGGACGGCTCACTCACCCTGTACGTCTCGGCGAAGCCGCCCGCCGACAAGTCACTCATGCCGAACTGGCTGCCGGCGCCGAAGGACGACTTCTCGCTCTACGGGCGCGCGTACTGGCCGGAGGAGGCGATCCTGAACGGCACGTGGACCCCGCCCCCCGCGGCGAAGGTCGAGTGACCGCTAGCGCACGATCCGCCAGCAGTAGCGCGTCTTCGGGTCGGAGAAGTCTTCGGGCAGGGTCGCGCGCGAGAGGTCCTCGATCTGCGCCGCGCCGAGCGCGTCCACATCGAGCTTGAAGCGGCGGAAGTTCGTCGAGAACCAGAGAACACCGCCCGGGGTCAGCAGGTTCAGGGTCGCGCGGATCAGCTTGACGTGGTCGCGCTGCAGATTCATCTCGGCGCGCATTTTCTTGCTGTTCGAGAAGGTGGGCGGGTCGAGCACCGCGAGGTCGTAAGCTCCCTTGTCTCGGGCGAGAAACTCCATCACGTCGGCGCGCACGAGTCGGTGCTCTGGGCGCTCGAGTGCGTTCAGGCGCAGATTCTCGCCGGCCCACTCGAGGTAGGTCTTCGACAGGTCCACGCTGGTGCTCGCCAGCGCGCCGCTCGCCGCCGCGTAGACCGTGAACGCGCCCGTATAGCAGAACAAGTTCAAGAAACGCTTGCCCGCCGCTTCGGCCCCGACACGCGCGCGTGTCAGGCGGTGATCGAGGAACAGGCCCGTGTCGACGAAGTCGCGCAGATTCACGCGGAAGCGGTTGCCGCCTTCGGAGACCGCGAAGTACGCGCCACTCTCGGCGACTCGGCCGTACTGCGACGTCCCCGGTTGCCCGGCGCGGCGCTTGGCGACGGCGCGCTGCGGGGCGATCTCGAGAGCGGCCGCGGCACTCACACGCATGCGCTCGAGCCAGGCGTCGTCGCGCAGCTCGTCGTCCTCTCGGGCGTATGCCGAGATGTGCAGGTGGGCCTCGTACACGTCGATGACCAGCGGTACTTCGGGGATGTCGCAGTCATACACGCGATAGCAAGTCACTTGCTCGCGCCGCGCCCACTTCGCGAGGTGCTTGGCGCGCTTGCGCAGCCGATTCGCGAGCATTTCCTCTGGAGCGTCGCTCAACCCAGCACGCCTTCGCGCTCGAGCGCGCTGATCTCGTCGGGCGAGAAGCCCGCGTCGGCGAGCGCTTCGCGCGAGTGCGCGCCGAGCTCGGGCGCGCAGCCCCGCGGCCTGATTTCGGCGCCCGCGAGCGCGAACGGCGCCGCCAGCGTCTCGAAGCGCCCCTCCTTCGGGTGCTCGAGCGTGGCGAACGCGCCGATCGCGCGCGCCTGCGGGTCACTCACGACTTCATCCAATGTCGAGACCGGCGCCCAGATCAGCTTCTCGACGTCGAGTGCGCGCGCCCAGTATGCGAACTCGTGCCGCGCGAAGCGCTCCGAGATCGCCGCCGAGAGCTCGCGCGACGCGGTCTGGCGCTTCTGCGGTGTGTCGAAACGCGAGTCACCGACCCAGCTCGGCTCGTCCACCGCCGCGCAAAAGCGCGGCCAGAACGGCTGTGAGTCGGGATGCACGAGCAGGAGCCAGCGCCCGTCCGCGGTCCGGTAGGTGTTCCAGATCGGATTCGCAGGCGCCGTGCGGTCGTGGCGCGGCGGCTGCGTGCGCGTGATCAGCGCGGCCGAGAGATCGCTCGCCAAGGTCCACATGCCGGTGCCGTAGAGACTCACTTCGGCGTACTGCGCGCGACCGCTCTGATCGCGCACGCGCAGCGCGAGCAAGGTCGAGAGCACGAGGTTCAGCGCCGTCGTGTGGTCGCCCTGTCCACCGCGACACAGCGGCGGCGCGGAGGGCGGCTCCCCCAACGAAGCCATCAGCCCCGAGCGCGCCCAGAACGCCGCGAAGTCGAAGCCCGGCCGCCCCTGGTCGGGCCCGGTCGTCCCGTAGCCCGTGAGTGACGTGTACACGAGCCGCGGGTTCACGGCGGAGAGCGCCCCGAAAGTGAGTCCGTACCTCTCGCGCCGCGGCGTCGTCAGATTCGTGAGGAACACGTCGACGTCGCGCACCAGCCGCTCCACCACGCCGCGCGCCGACGGCTTTTCCAAATCGACCACGAGCGAGCGCTTGCCGCGGTTGTCGATCTGAAAGGCCGTGTTCAGGTCGGTGTCGTAGCCGAGGTTGCGCATGCTGAACATGCGCAACGTGTCCCCGGCGGGCGGCTCGATCTTCAACACTTCCGCGCCCATGTCACGGAAGAGCGCGCACGCGGCCGGCCCCGCTACCCAGTTCGCGACCTCGACGACGCGGAGTCCCGCGAGCGGTGCAGTCATCCACCGACCTCCTTCGTGGACCGCACGTTACCCGATCCGCGCGCAGCTGGGGGAGAGGCTAGCGCGGGCTGTGCCGCCGGAAGCTCACGATGCCGAGCGCGGCCGCGACGAGCAGGAGGGCGCCCGGCTCGGGCACCGTGTGCACCGTGTGCGTGATCACTACGAAGTCACTGTACAGCGGGAGGACAGCCCCCGAGGTGTTGGAGATGAACGTGACGACCAGGTGCGAGATCGGATCCGCACCGTACGCGTCGAGGTCGATCGGGACGAGCACATCGTCGAGCCCCGCCACCGCGGCTGCGGCGCTCGTGAACACCCAGTCGGCGATGTGATCCGCGCCCACAGAGATGTGCACCTCCAGAACGTTGAACCCGACCATGGGCACGCTGGGGTCGAGAAAGCCGAGGGAGACATCGCGCCCGAGGGGGAGGGCTTGGCGGTCAAGGTCGAGGCTGAGGATGCTGGTCCACTGGCCGGTTCGGGGATCGCCCCGCACAAAGCCCTCCGCGCTGACGTGGTGGAACTGAGACAGCGCCCCTTGGACGTTCGGATTTCCCGAAACCCAAGCCGCTCCGGCGCCGCCTCCCTCAGCGTCGGCGTTCACCCGCGCGAGCGTCGGTCCCCCATACGGCAGTTGGGCGAGCACCGTGTCCCTTTGAATCACGTCGCGAATACTCGATGTCGCCGAAAATGCGGCGAGGTTCGTGCTCGGAACCGTCGTGATCGATGCGCCGGCGGCGGTGATCCTCCCCGACGACTGGGCGCGCGTGTCGGCCGCGGTCAGCCCGCCGCCGTACGCGTCGGCGCTCGCTGTGACCTTTCCGAGGCCGAACGCGAGTGACTGCGCTTGCGCGGTCCCGATGTGATCCGGCGTCGAGGCGTTCTGTTCGTAGCTGTCGCCGCCGAACGCCTGCGATGTGGCCGAGACGGCGCTCGTGCCTGCGCCGCTGGCTCTCGCGTTCGCGAAGGCGGCTCCGCCGACGTTGGCTCCGGGATTCTGGCTCGCGTCGGTGAATCCGCGACCGCCGCGCACCACGGTCGTCGCGCTCGCCGCGCTGTTCCCGAGCGCGTTCGCGAGGCTCGTCGCGTGCCCGTCCCCGCCGTGGCCCGGGGAGCTCACGACGAGACCGCCGGAGGCGCTCGCCAGTGAGTTCGCGGTGTGCGCGTCCCCGGAAGTGACTGCCGAGCTGTGCGCCTCGCCGTCTCCACCGGAACCGACCTCGGCCGAGCCGCCGCCCGAGCCCGCCTCGGCCGAAGCACCGCCCGAGTCATTCGTGAGCTGCGCTTCCGCGTAACCGTTCGCGGCCGCATTGCTTCCCAGTGGAGCGGACGACAGGGCGCGCCCTCCACCGGCATATGCGTCCACCGATGCCGAGGTCGAGTGAGCGACGACGTGCATGCGGCTCGACCCGATGCCTGCAGCGCCGCTTCCGTCACCGCCGAGCGCACCCTGAGCCAGCGACAGGTCGCCGGAGGTGTCCCCAGTCACTGCGTCGACGAGATCCACTCCTTCGCCGATCTCTCCGGTTCCGCCCTTCGCCTCCCCGATGACCCTTACATCACCCCCGGCGGTCGACCTCCCGAGCACGGACTGCAGAGTCGCCGTGCCGCCGTGACTGCCGGAGCCTGACTTGCTCCCGCCTTGCACGATCGCTTGGACGGAGACGTCGCCGCCAGCGTAGTCGGTGGCTTCCGCTGTGACGCTCGAATGCAAGCCGCCGAAGCCCGTCGCGTTCGCAGACGCGCCGCCCCCGTGGCCGCTCGGCCCGGAGGGTCCGGGCGTCCCCGCGCCCCCGCCCGCTCCACCGCTTCCTCCCGCGCCCGCAAGACCACTCGTCGCGATCGCGACCGCGCTCGAATTCGTATCGTCCAACGAGACCGAGATTGCCTCGGCTTGGGCGTGGCCTGCGTTTCCACCAGCGCCCCCGGCTCCGCCGTTGGCGCTCGGCGGCGTGCCCGCCCCACCGTTCCCTCCAAGGCCGCCGTTGCCTGCCGTAGCAGTCATATGATTGCTGGCGTCTGCGCTGTTGGCCTGGGCGACGGCGTCGGCCCCGTTTCCGCCCGCGCTTCCCGCGCCGCCGGGGTTGCCGGGTGCCCCAGTGATTCCGTCCGCGCCCGAGGCGCCGGTGACGTCGAGCGTGGCAGCGCTCGCAGCCAGCGCCCCGCTCGCCAGCACGGCGCAAGCCGCCGCGGCGATCCTTTTCCGATTCAGGCCCATCTCGCTTCTCCCCCGCGTTCCCGGGACCCATTGGGCCGAGGTCGACCGTTGTGATCCTACACCTCCGGGGGTCACTTCGAGTGACATTCCAGTGATAGTCCGCAGCTGCCTTGCACTGACGGACGGTTCGCGCGGGGTCAGTGTCCGAGCGCGGCGAGGATCGACTGCGTGACGCTCTCGTAGTCACCGCCGAAGTGGTGATCGCCGGGGCGTTCGTCGCGCGCGGCGAGTGAGGGGTCGAGGTCACGGCACAAGCTCTCGCCCTCGTCGCGCCCGTAGATACAGAGCAGCTTCGTGCCCCGAAGTTTCGCGACCTCGGGGCCGGTGGCGAGCGCGTCCGCGCCCGACGAGTCGCCGAGCCAGTCGGAGAGGTGGAACTCGAACTCGACCGAGCGCGCTGGACCGAGCAAGGCGATCAGCGCGACGCGCGAGCGCAGCTCGCGCGGGAGTCGGCTCGCCATGAACGGAAGCACGTCCGCGCCACGCGAGTAACCGATCAGCGCGACGCGCTGCTCGTGCCACTCGCTCAGGTAGTGACTCACGATGCGGGTCAGCGCCTGCGCCCCGTCGTCCGGCGTCCGGCGGGTCCAGAAATACTGCAAGCTGTCGAAGCCCACGACCGCGACGCCGTGTTTCGCCAGCGCTCCGCCGACCTCGCGGTCGATGCTCGCCCAGCCGCCGTCTCCCGAGAGCACGATGGCAAGGACATCCGAGGCAGGACCCTCGGCCGGGATCTCGATCAAGGGCAGATCCGACACGTCCGTCGCGTGCGGCGCGCCCGCCCGGTCCTTCGGCCGCGCGAGCGCCGCGAAGCTCTCGAGCAGCGGAGGGCGCCAGCGCTCGGCGACGGAGAAGCCGTGGCCTACACTCGGAAGTGTCACAATCTTCGCGCCCGGAACGCGTGCGCTGAAGGCGCGCGCCGCGCCCACGGCGCAGACTTTGTCGCTCTCTCCTTGGAGGACGACCCAGGGAACGGCGAGCCCGGGCGCCGGGTCGACGAGCACGAGCTTGCCGTCGGGCGACCGCTTCGACACCAAGCCGTGTCCCTTGCAGAAAACCTGATGCAGCGGAAGGTCCGGGCAGAACCCCAGCGAGATCGCGCCGCGAAACGTGTTCGTCGGCGCTTGCGCGAGCGCCGCGTACGCGAGCGTCGCGCCCGAGGAGTAGCCCACGAGCACGGGCACGCCGTAAGTCGGCAGATCGAGCTTCTTTTGCGCGTACTGCGAGAGCGCCTCGAGCTCGCCCGCGGGGTAGTTGCAAGAGTCACTCGAGCGAGCCAGCGCCTTCAGGTAGTGCGCCGTATCGACGCCGAGGACGAGCGTGTCCTGCTCCGCCAGCGCGTCCGCCATCTCGAGCACTCCCTTACGCCAGCCGCCGTCGCCCGAGAGGAAGATCGCGACGTGCGCCGGCGCTGCGCTGGGGCGGTAGACCGCAACGTCGCCGAAGCGAGCGAAGGCGAGCTTCCCAGGTGGGGCAGCCGAGGCGACCACCGAGCAGACAGAGAGCGCGAGCGAGAGCACGCCGCGCGCGCCGTTCACCGCGCCACCACGCCGTAGACGCCGCCCGAGATCAGCGCGGAGATGTCGGTCAGGATGAACGGCAGCGCGAGCCCTCTCGGAGCCGCGAGATAGCGCGGTTCCCAAACCGGATCGAACTTCTCCTTGAACGCGCGCAGCCCCTGGAAGTTGTAGAAATTCTCGCCGAAGCGAAAAAGCAGCGCGCCCGCGCGATTCCAGACCGGCGCGAAGCGGTGTGTCTCGAGGCCCGAGAGCGGCGCCATGCCGAGACTGAAGTGGCGGTAGCCGCGCTCCTTTCCCCAGAGCATCAGCTCCGCGAACAGGTAGTCCATGACTCCAGGCGGCGCGTCGTCGGCGTGGCGCATGAGGTCGATCGACATCTCCTGGAAGCCGCCGCCGAGCCACAGGTTCGCGAACGCGACGGGCCGTTCGCCGCGCATCACCACGGCCATCGGCTGGCGCTGCAGATACTCGCGGTCGAAAGCGCCGATGGAGAAGAGCTTCTCGCGCGTGCGCTTCGTCGCGAGCCACTGGTCCGAGACCACCTGCAGCTCGTCGAGGTGCGCTGGAACTTCGTCGGGCGTCAGGATTGCGAAGTGACCGCCCTCGCGGACCACGCGATTGTGCGAGGCGCGCAGCGCCTTGCGACCGCCGCCGGCCAGCGAGAAGTCGGCGAGTGGGACCCGCGCTTCCTCGCCGATCTTCCGCGGCGAGAGGCCGAGGTCGAGATACAAAGGCAGATCGTCCGCACTCACTTCGTAGAACGCCGCCCAATCGCCCTCGGCGTCGGCGAGCTCGCGAAAGCGCCAGGCGAGCTCGCGGCGCGCTTCCGCGCTGCCGACGGGATCGCCCATCGCGACCCAGCTCTTGCGGTGCACGCCGTACATGAGGAACGCGTCGCCGGCGTCGCTCCACAGGAGCGTCTTGTCGCCCACGAGCGCGAGGTGCGCGCTCGACGGCGCCGCTGCCGCGACGATTGGCGCCGCGCGCGCGAGGTCCTCGGCGCTCGCCCGCTCGTGTCGGACTCGCGCCGGGCGCAACAGGGCCGCGAGCGATGCGATCGCCGCGACCCCCGACGCCCCGACGAACGCGCGCAGCGACCGCGAAGCATGCGCCGATAGCTCGAACTGCCACCACAGCTCCCGCGAGTACTCCCGGTGTCGAAACGAGAGCGCGAGCACCAGCCCGGTTCCGATCAGCGCGAACAAGACACGCGTGGTCCAGACGAGCGAGAACGGCTGGCGGAACACAGAACTGCGTCGGTAGAAGTAGCGGCGGCAGGGGAGCAGCGCGGCGAAGAAGAGCGCGAGCAGCGAGGCTTCCTCCCAATCGAATCCCTTCAGTAGCGACGCGAGGGCGCCGGCCGCGAGCAGCACGAGCGTCAGGAAATACGCGCCGTCGAGGCGCTGCAAGAGCGCGCGCGAGAGCAGCAAGAGCCCGACGCCGATCACGGAGCCGAGAAAGTGCGAGGCCTCGAGCAGTGCCAACGGCAGAAGCCGATGCAGGAGATCCATGCGACCCGGCGCAGCAGGCGTCGCGCCGGAGATCAAGAGCAGGCCGCCCGCGCCGAAGGCGATCGCGGCGAAGACCTTCGGCAGCAGCTCGGAGGCCCAGAGCGCGAACCGATCGCGCCCGCGCGCGAGCGCGACCCGGCGCTGTAGGAGCTCGTAGCCCGCGAAGAGCGCGAGCGCGAACGCCATGGGCACCAGGTAGTACACGATCCGATACGCGAGCACGCAGCCGAGCACGACGTCCGCGGGCAGGAAGCGGCGCAAGAGCACCACCATCGCTGTGTCGAACACGCCCAGGCCGCCGGGCACGTTCGAGACCAGGCCGAGCGCCACCGCGAGCATGTACGCGGACAGGAACTGCCCGAACGAGAGTCCCGCGGCGTGTGGCAGGAGCGCGTAGAGCACCGAAGCCGCAAGTGACCAGTCGACCATCGAGATCGCGATCTGCGCCGCGGTTTGACTCAGTCGAGGCAGAGGAATCTCGAAGCCGAAGATCGTCACCGACGAACGTCGCCGCAGACCGATGTAGAGGAGATAGAGCGCCAACGCGGCGAGCAGCGCGATCCCGAGCGGCTGCGAGTTCGCGTTCTCCGAGGCCCAGATGCGCGGCAGGCGCGCGGGTTCGAGCGCGAACACCGCGCCGCCGAGCGCCGTGAAGCCGAGCCAGAACGTCGCCACGTTGAAGACGACGATGCGCGCGATCTCGCCGGGCTTGAGCCCGTAGCTCGAGAGCATCCGGTAGCGCACGGCGCTACCGCCGAAGAACGCCAGCCCGATGTTGTGACTGAATACGTAGGCGATGAACGAAGTGAGTGCGACCCGCGGGTAGGGAAGCGGCGCGTTCACGTAGCGGACGGCGAGGGTGTCGTAGCCGGTGAGCGCTGCGTAGGCCAGCGCCGCGAGCCCGAGCGAGAGGGCCAACTGTTCCGTCGGAATGCTGCGCAGGTGCGCGAGCACGTCTCCATGGCGGATCTCGCGCTCGAGAATCCAGATCGCGCCGCCGAACAGGGCGATCCCGATCAGCGGGCCCAATGCCCGCACGAGCCGCTCGTTCATGCCACCCCCTCCGACGCGTCGAGCCGGAGAATACACGGCCGTTCGCCCGCCTCCGCGCCGGCTCCAGTCTCAGGCCGACGCCCCCGAGTATTGCCGCAGCCCACGCAGCCAGAACCAGCGCGAGACGGCGAGCAGCACGATCGCCACCGTGCACGCGAGCGCGAGATTCGCGGCGGTGAGTCGCCCCGCGAGCGCTTCCGCGGGAACGGTCACCGCCAGCGCGACCGGCACGATCACGGTCAGTGAAATGCGCAACCACGGCGGGTAGATCCCGACCGGCCAACGACCGGCCTGATACATGCTCCAGAAGATCTGCAGCACGTTCTCGAGGCGCACGAACCAGAACGCGAACGTCGCGAGGATCATCCAGAACGCGTACACCGTCGCGGCGCCGGCGACGAGCGCGATCCCGAAGCCGAGGGCCTCGAGCGGACCGACGCGGTCGCGGAGGCCGGCGAGCCCGTAAGAGAGGATGCCCAGGCCGAGAGCGAGGTCGACGAGCTTCCAGACTCGGATCTCACTGGTCGAGGCGAGGAGCTGCGCGTCGGCCGGCTTGGTCAGGACGAAGTCGAGCGTTCCCTGGCGCACGTCTTCCATGAACTTCGTCAGGCTCGGCGCGATCACGATGTGAATCGCGCCGTAGACCGTGAAGTAGACGCCGAGCAGCGCGATCAGCTCCGGCGGTCGCCAGCCCGCGAGTGTCTCGGTGCGGGAGAAGACGAGCGACACGGCCGCGAGCGCGGAGCCGACGTTCAGGAGTGACTCGAAGATCTGGATCCAGAAGTTCGCGCGATACGCGGCCTCGTTCTGAAAGCCGAGCTTCGCGAAGACCCAGAGGATGCGCAGCGCGCCCATCGCCCTCTAGCCTCCGACCGAGGAGAAGCGGCGCAGCGCGCGCGGCCAGACCCCCGCGAGGAGCGCGGCGCCGACGGCTGTCCACACGAGCTGGAGGGCGAGTCCCTCGAGCGCGTCCGCCCGAGACACTTTTCCGAGCGCCAGCTCCACCGGGAACGAGACCATGAACCGGAACGGCAGCGCGTCCGCGAGCTGCCGCAGCCAGCCGGGCAGCAGCGCGAGCGGCGCCACGCGGCCGGACAGAAAGAACAGAACGGCGAAGTACGCCTGATTCACGGCCATGATGCGCGTGGTCCAGAAGCAGGCGAGCGCGAGCGCCCACTCGAAGACGAAGCGGAGCGCGAAGGCGAGCGCGAGCGCGGGCACGAACAGTGCGAGTGACCACGCGTGGAGCTCCGCGTGTGGCTGGAAGGCGAGTGCGAGCAAGCCGAGTGCCGGCAGCAGCGCGACCTGCATCGCGAGCTTGTGCGCGATGTTCTCCGCCAGGTCGCCGTGAATCGGGTGCACCGGCCGCAAGAGCAGGAACGCGAACTGTCCTTGCTGCACCCGGTACTGGAACTCCCACATGTGCCAGCCGGAGGTGATCTGATTCACGGCCGCGAGCACGAGGTAGTACGCGGCGAAGTCGTGCGGACCGTAGCCGCCGACGCTGCCGCCCTGGGCGTCGGCGGCGGCGGACCAGACGACGAGATAGATGAGTGGCTCGATGACCATCCCCATCAGCCAGATCGCGCTCGAGGCCCGGTACTGGATCTCGATCGCGAGCGAGATACGGATGAAGGTGCCGTAGAGATCGCGCAGAGAGGTCATGGCGCAGGCTCACTCGCGAACACGCGCTCGATCACTTCCTCGATCGGCGGATCCTCGACGACGAGATCGACCACCGGCAGATCGGCGAGCAGGCGCGCCGTGACCCTGGGCGTGTCGGCCTTGGGCACGCGCAGGACCACGCGCTCGCCCGAGCGCGAGACGACCTCGCCGTAGCTTGCGAGGTCGGGCGCGGGCCCGCCGAGCTCGACCGACACCGTCTTGTGTGAGGCGAAGCTCGCGATCAGCGCCGAGAGCAAGCCGTCGAAGAGCAGTCGCCCGTGGTGGATCACGATCACGCGCCGACACAGCGCCTCGACGTCGGCCATGTAGTGACTCGTGAGCAGCACCGTCGCGCCGGTGCGCCGGTTGTAGCCCGCGATGAACTCGCGGATGCGGCGCTGCATGGTCACGTCGACGCCGATCGTCGGCTCGTCGAGAAACAGGACTTGCGGCTCGTGCAGCAGCGCCACCGCGAGCTCGCACTTCATGCGCTCGCCGAGCGACAAGTTTCGCACCGGGCGCTCGAGCAGCGAGCCGAGCTCGAGCAGCTCGACGAGCTCGCCGAGCACCCGCTGGAAGCGCGGTCCGTCGATGCGGTAGATCGCGCGATTGCGCTCCATCGAGTCGGCGACGGGAATGTCCCAGACGAGCTGATTGCGTTGACCCATCACGAGCGTGATCTGGCGCAGGAACGCGTGCTCCCGCTCCCAGGGCACGAAGCCGAGCACGCGCGCTCCGCCGCTCGACGGGTGCAGCAAGCCCGAGAGCATCTTCAAAGTCGTCGTCTTACCGGCGCCGTTCGGCCCGAGAAAGCCGACCACCTCGCCGGGCTCGACCGCGAACTGGATCGCATCGACCGCGGTCACGCGCCGCGACTCGCGCCGAAACAGACTGCGCAGCGCGGCGCGCATGCCGGCCTCGCGCACCGGCACGACGTAGGTCTTCGCGAGTCCCTGCACGGAGATCGCCGGCTCTGCGCTCATCGCGGCGCAGGATAGCCCGAGCGGGTCAGCCGTTCGCGGGGACGCGCTGTCGCGCGAGGTCGTGCGACGGCTCGCCGAGCAGCGGCGACAACGTCGGCGCGAGCGTGCGGAAGAGCTGCGCCGGGAGCGAGCTCGTGAAGGCGAACGCCGCCGCGTCTGGGCCGTGCACGTACGCGGTGATCACGCCGTAGAAGCGGTCGTCGATCAGGAACACGAAAGTCGCGGTGCGATTCACGACGCGTGACTCGAGCAGCTTGCCGCCGGCGCCGAACGTCTTGTAGCGGTGATCGCCCGTGCCGGTCTTGCCGCCGACCACGGCGCGCCGCCCGTCGGGCGCGATCAGGGCGCCGTTCGCGCGCACGGCGGTGCCGCGCTCGACCACGCTCACCATCGCGGTGCGCAGCGCGCGTGCCACCTCGACCGGCATGACGCGGCTGCCGTCGGCCTCGAGCGGGCGCAGCACCGTCTCGTACGGCGTGTCGGCGGCGAAGCGCAGCTCGGAGATGCGGTTGGTCGGCTGGCGCACGCCGTCGTTCGCGATGATGCCCGCGAGCTCGGCGAGCGCGGAGGGGCGGTCGGCGGCGCTGCCGATCGCGGTCGCGAGCGAGGGCACCAATGACTCGAACGGATAGCCGTGCAGCTGCCAGTTGCGGTGGACTTCGAGGAACGCCTCGATCTCGAGCAGGCTGCGGATGCGGCGGTCCTGCGCCGCGCGCCGGTGGCGGCTGAAGAGCCACTGGTACACCGAGATGCGTTGCTCCGCGCTCGCCTCGAAGACCGCTCGCAGGGTCGCGTCGGGCTGCTCCCCGAGGTAGCCGACGAGCCAGAGCTCGAGCGGATGCACGCCGGCGATGTAGCCCTGATCGGCCAGGCCGTACTTCGCGGGCGAGTATTGATCGTAGAGGTGTTGGCGCACGCTGGGCACGAGCCTCGCCTCGGGCAGGTTCTCGCGCAGCGCGGCGTCGAACTCCTCGAAGGAGTCGTCGGGGCGCGCGGCGCGGATCGCCATCGCGACACGTTTCGGTGTACGGCGAACGCCCCGCAGCAAGGTGGCGACGATCTCGTGCCGGTTCTGACCGTGGTACTTGCGCCAGAAGCGCTCGAGGTAGATCCGGCCCTCGCGGTCCGCGAAGCGCCGCAGATACTCGGCGCGCCGCGGGTCCTTCGGGTCGCGCAGGATCGCGGCGCTCGAGCCCGCCGCCTGGAACGTGTAGTAATTCACAATGTCGCGCATCAGCCGGATGTACACGAGGTTCACCGAGCGCGTGAACCCCTCGCGCGCCGTGACGATCTCGGCGTCGTCTTCCTTCTCGAAGTTCGCGAAGTGGTGCTCGCCGCCGCCCGTGAAGAACACCTCGGCGGGGCTCGCGGAGTAACTGCGGTCCAGCGCCTCGTCGAGCAGCGGCGAGAGGGGCATGCCCGGGTGGGCGATCAGCTCGTCGAGCACGAAGCGAGTCAGTCGGTCGCGCGGCTCGGTCTCGACCGCCTTCAGGGTCTGTGGGTGCTCGCCGGCGAAGCGCGTGTGCAGCTCGGCGATGATTTCGAGATAGGTCGCGAGCGTGCGCAGCTTTGCGGTCGAGCCGAGGTCGAGCTTCACGCCCTCGTTCACATCGAAGGGCTGGTCGAGACTGTCGGCCTGAACGAGCAGGTCGTTCGCGCCCGCGCCGCGCTCATAGAGCGAGAAGCTGTAGACGATCTTCGCCGGATCGCCGGAATCGAGCATGTGGTGGCCGAACAGGCCGACGGCACGCGCTCGCTCGGGATCGCGCAGCTCGCGCAGCTCGCGAGTCACTGCTTCCTGCACGGACGGGTTCAGCGTGCTCGCGACCGCGAGATCGAGACGGTCGAGCGCGTAGTAGTCAGACAAGCCGAGCAGAGCCACCAGCTTCGCGCGCACGGCGCTTGCCGACTTCCGGTCGTCCGGCGGCGGCCCGAGCGTGTCGGCGCCGCGCTGGCGCAGCTCGAGGTCGATGCCGAGTGCCGCTTCGCAGAGCTGGGGCGAGATCACGCGTTCCTCGCGCAGGAGACGCAGGAAGGTGTCGGTGCGCGCGCGCAGCGCCGCGGGGTCTTGAATCAAGTAGTAAGACGGGCGTCCGGCCGAGAGCACGAGCGAGAGCGCCTGCTTGTAGGCGCGCGCGCGTGTCTCGAGCGGGTAGGGCGAGGCGGGGTCGTCGGCGTCGCGCAGGACGCGATTGATCTCCTCGAAGTCCGCGCCGTACCAGATCGCGAGCGCGTCGCCGATGCCGATCACTTCGCCGTACGGCGGCGCCGCGGCGAGCGGGATCGAGTTCACGTAGTCGACCACGATGCGCCGGCGCGCGCCCGCGGTCTCTTCGCCGTCCAGGTAGACGCGCAGACTGGCCGACGCCATCTGCCGCAACTTCTCGACCGGTGAGGTCGTGAGGCCGCCGGCCGAGTGTCGGAACTTCTCGATCTGAGTCGCGAGCGTGCTGCCGCCCGCGCGCTCCGTGTCGGCGCCCGCGACCTGCAGCACCTGCGCGAGCGCCGCGCGGCCCAGTCGGTCCCACTCGATCGCGGGGTTGTGCTTTGGATAGCGTTCGTCGAGCACCTCGCGGTTCTCGACGAACGCGAGTGAGTCGACCAGCACGCGCGGCACGTCGGCGAAGCGCGGATAGCTGTGCGCGGGGAAGCTGGCCGCGAACAGCGGCGAGCCGTCGCGTCCGCGGATCGAGAGGCCCGCGCGCGTCTTTTCCGGGTACACCGGATTGAGGCCCCAATCCTCGAGCCCGATCAGGTGCTCCGAGTGGCGCGCCTGCCGCTCGACGCCGAAGCCGGAGGCCGAGAGCCGCGCGACGAAATCGGGAATGCGCGTGTAGCCGAGCCGCTCGTCGAACGGACCGCCGGTCGGAAAACGGATGCTCGGGCTCGGCCCCGGCTCGACGGCGAAGCTGGCTTCGCGCGCGATGCGCGCCAACTCGCGCGCTTGGAATGCGGACGTGCGCAGCTCGCGCGCAACGAGCCAAACGGCGAACGCGAGCAGCGCGAGCAGCCCGAACAGCAGGAACCAGCGCGCGCGCGGCAAACGCCGGCGCGCTGCGGGCGGCCGCCGCGCCTCGGGCAGCGCCGCTTCGGACTTTGGCGCGGAGGGGAGGTGAATGGAGGTCTGCATGGGCTCGCTTCCGGATTCCAGACGAGGCTCGGCCGACACAGAAGAGTGGCGCCCCTCGCCCGCGCGTGGCGAACCCGGATTCGCGCTCACCGCCTCGCCTCGACCGACGCTGCGCAACACAATTGTGAGTTGCGCGGAGGCTGCGCGCGCATGCGCCGGCTAAGCTCGCGCACCGTGTTCTCGCGGCGCACCGAGTGGGAGCTCTCGCCGAACGCGCTGACCCGCGCGCTCGCGAGTCGTCGCGCCGCCGGAGAGAGCGTCGTCGATCTCACCATCTCCAATCCGACCGCGGTCGGCCTCCGGCATCCGCCGGCATTCTTCGCCGGTCTCGTCGACTCGGCCAGCGCGAGTTACGAGCCGGAGCCGTTCGGTCTCATCCGTGCCCGCGAGGAAGTTGCAGCTTACTACCGCGCGCGCGGCAGCGCATGTGACCCCGCCGCGCTTTGGCTGTGCGCGAGCACGAGTGAGGCATTCGACTACTTGCTCGCGCTGCTCTGCGATCCGGGCGATGCGGTGTTGGTGCCGCGGCCGGGGTATCCGTTGCTCGACTACCTGGCGGCACTCTCGGGAGTGCGGCTGGTTCCCTACCCGCTGCGCTTCGACGGCCGCTGGCACGTCGATTTGGCGGCGCTGCGCGAAGCCGTGCGGGGCGAACCCCGCGCGCGCGCCATCTTCGCGACGTCGCCCGGGAACCCGACCGGCGCGGTTCTGCGACCGGCCGAGCTCTCGGTGCTCGAAGCGGTCTGCGCCGAGCGGGAGCTGGCGCTGGTGGTGGACGAGGTATTCGCGGACTACCCGCTCGGCTCCGATCGCGCGCCGATTCCTTCGGCGCTCGGGCCGCGCGCCTGCCTGTGCTTCGTGCTCTCGGGGCTCTCGAAGGTCGCCCTGCTGCCGCAGTGGAAGCTCGCCTGGGGGGCGACCTGCGGCCCGCGCCCCTTGGTCGAGCGCGCCCTCGAGCGGCTCGCGCTGATCGCGGACACGTTTCTCTCGGTCTCGACTCCGGCGCAGCTCGCGCTGCCGCGCATCTTCGCGGCCGTCCCCGAGCTACAGGCTCGGGTGCGCGCGCGCACGAGCGCGAATCTCACCGCTCTCGCGAGTGCGCTAAGCGGTGGGGCGGGGAGTGTCTGCACGGGCGCAGGCGGCTGGGCCGCGGTTCTGCGTCTGCCCGCGCTCGCCGGGCTCGACGACGAAGCCTGGGCGCTCGCGCTCCTCGAGCGCGCGGGCGTGCTCGTGCATCCCGGCGCGCTCTACGACCTCGACGGGTGTCACTGCGTGGTGTCGCTCTTGCCGGAGTCGGAGCTGTTCGCGGCAGGAAGCGGCGCGCTCGCGCGCGAGGTTGCGCGCCAGCTCGCGCGCGCCTGAGTCAGCTCGGTCGCTTCGCGCGCGAGCCGGACTCGTTCGCCGCCGCGCGGAAGATGCCTTTCGACATCGTCGAGGACTCGGCCTCGACGCGGCGCGCGTAAACGCTCGAGCGCAGCGCGTGGACCTCGTGACTGTCGGGCTCGGCCTCGGCGGCCCAGTCGACCCAGTGCGAAGCCATGCGCAGATCGCCCGCGTCCAGACACTGCGCCGCGCGCGCGAGCAGGCGCGCGATCCCGCCCGCGAGCTCCACGATCTCGCGCGCCTGCTGCACGCGGGGCGCGGGCTTCAGCTCACTCGGTACCCCGGTGTACCAGCCGCCGAGGCAGCGAACCACGTTGCGCACGATGAACTCGGGCTCGTCGTAGATCGGCTGCAGGTACGGCCGCTCTGCGAGCGCCACCGGCGACTTCACGGTCTCGATGATTTCGTACACGGTCGCGCCGCGATTCAGGAGCTCGAGCGTCTGCCGGTAGAGTGACTCGAGATAGTCGGCCGTATCGAGCAGCGCGGCGCGCACGCGCTCCGCGCCGAAGATTGGGACCCCGTGACCCGGCAAGAGCACCTGCGCTTCGCGCGCGGCCATGGTGCGCAGCGCCTCGGCCCAGTCACTCGCGTAGCGCTGCACCTTCTGCGGATTGCCCGCGTTCGGCGCGGCCCAGATGAACAGGTCGCCGGTGCAGAGCGTACGCGCGTCGGGGATAAAGACCCAGGTGTGGTCGTCGGTCTCGCCGCGCGCGTGATGCAGCTCGAGCTCGCGGCCACCGACGCGCAGGCGCAGCTCGTCGCGATAGACCGCGGTCGGGTAGTCCGGGTTCACCGGCCAGTCGACCGGCACGCCGAATTGGCGCGTGTTGACGGCAGAGTTGTAGCCCGCGGTCTCGATGTATCGGCGCATGCGCGGCGCCACGTCGACGTGGCCCACGATCGCCGGCCGCGGCCAGCGCTGCGCGTCCGCCTCGCGCAGGAATGGCGGAAGCCCGTACGCGTGGTCGACGTGGCCGTGCGTGTAGATCGCGGTGTGAACCGGGTCTTTCGCGAAGCGGCGAACCGCCGCGAAGCTGCGCTCGTGTTGCGCAGGGTGAAACGAGCCCGTGTCGACCAACACCAGGCCCTCGGCCGTGCGCAGCGCGGTCACGTTCACGAACGCCTTGTAGAAGGCGACCCCCGGCGCGACTTCCTCGATGCGGTCCAAGAACGCGAACGGGTGATGCGCCGGATCGCGCATGTCGGCGCGCCCCGAGAGGAGCAGATCCGAGAGCTCGCGCAGCGTCGCCATGGCGCTCCTCCGCGGGTTGAGTGCCTTCGCGCTTACCCTATCATGGCGCTTCGGCCCCGAGCGGCGGGTGCGCGCGGCGATCTCTGTGTCGGAGAGTGCGATGAACGTGAGTGTCGAAGAAACGGGGCCCGTCGAACGACGCCTCCACATCGAGATCCCGACGACCGAGGTCGACGCCGCGTTCGAGGCGTATTTCCACGAGATGCGCCGCAGCGCGCACATCAAGGGTTTCCGCCCCGGCAAGGCGCCGCGCGAGGTGCTCGAGAAGTATTTCGGCGAGCGCGCGTCGGGCGAAGTGTTGCAGCGCCTGGTCGAGGAGTCGCTCGGCAAAGCGATCACGGATTCGGATCTCGACGTGCTCGGCGAGCCGCGCCTCCAGCCCGGCGAGCCGCCAAAGGCGGGAACGCGCTTCAGCTACGACGCCGAGGTCGACGTGCGGCCAGCGATCGAGCTCGGCCAGGTTCGCGGGCTCGAGGTGAAGCGGCCCGCTCTGCCGGTGCCCGAGCAGGACCCGGTCGACGCGCACCTCGAGGAGCTGCGGCAGCGACAGGCGCAGGTGATCGAAGAGGAAAGCGGCGCCGCCGCGGCGCTCGGCCACGTGGCGGTGCTCGACTACACTGGGAAGCTCGAAGGCAAGCCGTTCGCCGGCTCCAGCGCGCGCGAGGCGCAGGTCGAGCTCGGCGCGGGGCGCACGTTCGGTGGCTTCGAGGACGAGCTCGTGGGCATGCAGGTCGGAGGCGAGCGCGCCTTCGACGTCGCGATGCCGGAGGATCACGCCGACGAGACCTTGCGCGCCAAGACGGTTCGCTTCGAGGTGAAGCTCGTCGCGCTGAAGCGCCGTGAGATTCCCGCGCTCGACGACGAGTTCGCCAAGGATGTCTCGAGCTTCGCGACGCTCGCAGAGCTGCGCGCCGATCTCGAGCGACGCGTCGCCGAGGGCCGCGCCGCGGAACAGAAACGGCTCGAGCGCGGCGCCGTCGTCGAGGCGTTGCTCGCGGCGAATCCGTTCCCGATTCCCGCGCACCTGGTCGAGTCACAGTTGCGCGCGCGCATCGGGCGCATGCTCGGGCAGCTCGGCAACGCGCGCGTGCCGCGCGAGGGACTCGGGCAACTCGTCGAGCGCTGGTCGCAGGAGCTGCGGCCGCAGGTCGAGAACGAGATCAAGCTCGCGCTACTCGCGCCCGCGATCGCGAAATCGGAGTCGATCGAGGTCTCCGACGCCGATGTCGATGAGCAACTCGGACGTATCGCCGAGTCGAACGGACAGAAGCTCAGTGAGCTCAAGCGCGAGTATCGCGAGCGCGGATTGCTCGACGCGCTGCGCGCCGGAATTCTGGAACAGAAAGCGGTTGAATTCGCACTCGACGCAGCTAAGCTGTTAGATGTGTAAGCGCGCGGAAACGAAAAGGAAAACTCGGGTGCCTGCACATTCGGTCGAAGCGGATCCGCTAGAATGAAGGGGATGTCGTTGCTGATTCCGATGGTGATCGAACAGACGAATCGCGGCGAGCGCGCGTACGACATCTTCTCGCGGCTCCTGAGGGACCGCATCGTGGTTCTCGGCAGCGCCATCAACGACGACGTCGCCAACCTCGTGATCGCCCAGCTCTTGTTTCTCGAGGCGGACGATCCCGAGAAAGACATCTATCTCTACGTGAACTCGCCCGGCGGTGACGTGAACGCCGGCCTCGGCATCTATGACGTGATGCAGTATGTGAACCCCGACGTGCAGACCATCTGTATGGGGCAAGCCGCGAGCATGGGCGCGGTGCTGCTCGCCGCCGGCGCCAAGGGCAAGCGCAGCTGTCTTCCGCACGCGCGCGTGATGATCCATCAGCCCTGGGGGGGTATCCAAGGCAAGACTTCGGACATACAGATTCACGCCCAGGAGTTCCTGACCTTGCGCGGAAAGATCAACGAGATCCTCGGCGAGCACTGTGGCAAGGATCCGAAGCAGGTGGACGCGGATACGAAGGACGATCGCTTCATGTCGGCGCATGAGGCACTGGACTACGGCATCGTCGATAAGATCATTTCGCGACACGAGCGCGGACCGCGCGGGGTTGCTGGGGAAGGGAAGCAAGGCGGATGAAGAAGAAAGAAGAAGGCACGAACCTCGCCTGCTCCTTCTGTGGCAAGAGCCAGAAGGAAGTGAAGAAGCTCATCGCGGGCCCGACGGTTTACATCTGCGACGAGTGCATCGAGCTGTGCAACGACATCATCGCCGAAGAGGCGAGTCGCGACAGCGAGCGCGGCAGCTCCTCGGTCCCGAAGCCGCGCGAGATCAAGTCATTCCTCGACCAGTACGTGGTCGGCCAGGATTCGGCCAAGAAGATCCTCTCGGTCGCGGTGCACAATCACTATCGGCGCATCGAGAACCAGTCGGTGGTCGGTGACGTCGAGCTGCAGAAGTCGAACATCCTGCTGCTCGGGCCCACGGGCTCCGGCAAGACGCTGCTCGCGCAGACGCTCGCGAAGATCATCGACGTGCCATTTACGATCGCCGACGCGACCACGCTCACGGAAGCCGGCTACGTCGGCGAGGATGTCGAGAACATCATTCTCAACCTCCTCCAGGGCGCGAACTACGACGTCGAGCGCGCGCAGCGCGGCATCGTGTACATCGACGAGATCGACAAGATCGCGCGCAAGTCCGAGAACCCGTCGATCACGCGCGACGTCTCCGGCGAAGGCGTACAGCAGGCTCTGCTCAAGATCATCGAAGGCACGATCGCGAACGTCCCGCCGAAGGGCGGCCGCAAGCACCCGCAGCAGGAGTTCGTGCAGGTCGACACGACGAACATCCTGTTCATCTGTGGCGGCGCGTTCCACGGGATCGAGGACGTGATCGAGCGGCGTATCGGCGTGCAGGGCATGGGCTTCGGCGCGGAGCTGAAGAAGCGTCAGCGCAAGCTGGGCGAGCTCTTCAAGAGCATCCAGACGGAGGACCTGTTGAAGTTCGGGATGATTCCCGAGTTCGTCGGTCGTCTGCCGGTCGTGGCCACTCTGGAGGAGCTCTCGCAGGAGGCGCTCTACAAGATTCTGACCGAGCCCAAGAACGCGCTCGTGAAGCAGTATCAGAAGCTACTCGAGCTCGAGGGCGTGACTCTGCGCTTCTCCGACGGGGCGCTCCGCGCCGTCGCGGAGGAAGCGATCAAGCGCAAGTCCGGCGCGCGCGGACTGCGCTCGATCCTCGAGAACATGATGCTCGAGATCATGTACGACATCCCCTCGCGCGACGACGTATCGGAAGTCGTCATCAACGAAGAAGTCGTGCGCCACGGCGCCGAGCCGATGATGGTCTACGACCGCGCCGAGAGCGCATAAGGAAGCTGCATGGCCTTCTTCAAGGGCGACGACGAGCGAGACGCGGGCGCAGGCGCGAAGACCGGCCTCGTGCCGCTCCTCCCGCTGCGCGACATCGTCGTGTTCCCGCACATGGTCGTGCCGCTCTTCGTAGGTCGCGAGAAGTCGGTGCGCGCGCTCGAGCGCGCGATGGCCGGCGACCGCACGCTCCTGCTCGCCGCGCAGAAGGACGCGAAGTCCGACGACCCGGCGCGCGACGAGATCTTCCCGATCGGCACGCTCGGCTCGATCGTCCAGCTCGTCCGACTTCCCGATGGCACCGTGAAGGTGCTCGTCGAAGGCAAGCGCCGCGCGCGCGTGCGTGACTGGGGTCAGGGCGACGACTTCCTCGCGGTGCGCGTCGAGGTGATCGAGGAGAGCGACGAGAAGACCGTCGAGACAGAAGCGCTGATGCGCAGCGTGAACACCGCCTTCGAGAGTTACGTGAAGCTCAACAAGAAGGTGCCGCCGGAAATGGTGACGACGGTCGCGAGTGTGACCGAGCCCTCGCGGCTCGCGGACATCGTCGTCGCGCACCTGAACCTTTCCGTCGAGGAGAAGCAGCGCATTCTCGAGATCACGAATGCGCGCGCTCGCCTCGAGGAGATCTACGGTCTGCTGCAGGGCGAGATCGACGTGCTGCAGGTCGAGGGCCGCATCCGCTCACGCGTGAAGAAGCAGATGGAGCGCTCGCAGAAGGAGTACTACCTCAACGAGCAGATGCGCGCGATCCAGAAGGAGCTCGGCGAGCGCGACGAGTTCAAGAACGAGATTCAAGAGCTCGAGGAAAAGCTCGCGGAGCACTCCCTCCCGGAGCACGCGGAGGACCGCTGCAAGAAGGAAATCCGCAAGCTCAAGATGATGTCGCCCATGTCCGCCGAGGCGACGGTCGTGCGCAACTACATCGACTGGATCCTGTCTCTTCCCTGGAACAAGCAGAAGGAAGAGAAGGTCGACGTCAAGGAAGCGGAGAAGATTCTCGACGGCGATCACTACGGCCTCGAGAAGCCGAAGGAGCGCATCCTCGAGTATCTCGCGGTGCGCGCGCTGGTCGGTCACATGAAGGGGCCGATTCTGTGTCTGGTCGGCCCGCCCGGCGTCGGCAAGACGTCCCTCGGCCGTTCGATCGCGCGTGCCACCGATCGCGACTTCGTGCGCGTGTCACTGGGTGGCGTGCGGGACGAGGCGGAGATTCGCGGCCACCGGCGGACGTACATCGGCGCGCTGCCCGGGAAGATCATCCAGGGTCTCAAGAAGGCGGGCTCGGGAAATCCGGTGTTTCTGCTGGACGAGGTCGACAAGATGTCGACCGACTTCCGCGGCGACCCGTCGTCGGCGCTGCTCGAAGTGCTCGACCCGGAGCAGAACAAGGCGTTCGACGATCACTATCTCGATCTCGAGTACGACCTCTCGAGGATCCTGTTCATCACCACCGCGAACACGCTCGCGACGATCCCGCGCCCGCTGCAAGATCGCATGGAGATCATCCAGCTGCCTGGATACATCGAGGAAGAGAAGCTCGAGATCGCGAAGCAGTTCCTGGTCAAGAAGCAGATCGGCGAGCACGGCCTCGACGGGCAGGCGATCGAGTTCACCGACCCGGGTCTATACGAGCTGATTCGCCGCTACACGAAGGAAGCCGGCGTCCGCAGCCTGGAGCGCGAGATCGGGAGCATCTGTCGCAAGCTCGCGCGCGAAGTCGTCGCGAGTGAGTCGAAGATCTCGGCGACGATCGGCCCCAAGCAGGTGCGCAAGTATCTCGGCGTGGCGAAGTACCGCTTCGGCAAGCGCGAGGAGACCGACCAGGTGGGCATCGCGACCGGCCTCGCGTTCACCGAGGTGGGCGGCGAGCTGCTGACGATCGAGGCGCTCGTGACCGCGGGCAAGGGACGTATCCAGGTTTCGGGCCACCTCGGCGACGTGATGAAGGAATCCGCGCAGGCCGCGCTCTCCTACGTCCGGCGGCGCGCGAAGCAGCTCGGTTTGGCGCGCGACTTCTACCAGAAGGTCGACCTGCACGTGCACGTGCCCGAGGGCGGCGTTCCGAAAGACGGGCCGTCGGCGGGAATCACGATGGCGACCGCGCTCGTCTCCGCGCTCACCGGCATTCCCGTGCGCTCGAACATGGCGATGACCGGCGAGATCACCCTGCGCGGGCGCGTGCTGCCGATCGGCGGGCTCAAGGAGAAGCTGATCGCGGCGGTGCGCGGCGGCATCGAGATCGTTCTCATCCCGAAGGAGAACGAGCGCGACTTGAAGGAAATCCCACCGAAGGTGAAGCGGCGCCTCGAGATCCGGTACGTCGAGAACATGGACGAAGTGCTCCAGCACTCACTCAAGTTCCCCGAGCACACCGGGCTCCAGGACGACATGCCCGAGTACCCGCTCCAAGAGATCTTCGAAGTCGGCGACGTCGTAACGCCGGCCAACGTGAACTGAGTCGCCTCACGCGGTCGGCGGCCCCGCCATAGCCGACCCGGTCTCGCCGCTGGCCGCGAGGATCCACGAGTACGCGCGGGCGCGCAGCTCGAGCGCGCTCGCCCAATCCGAGCCCTTCGGCCAAAGTGGCGCGCCGATCCGCAGCTCGACCTTACCTCGGCGCGCGAACCACTGATCGCCGCGCAGGATGGAGCGCGTCCCGCGAAGCGCCGCAGGCAGCACCGGTGTCGAGGCCCCGGCGGCCGCGATGAACGCGCCGAGATGGAACGGCCGCAGGCCGGGCTCTCTGAAGAGCGTCCCTTCCGGGAAGAAGACCACCAGATCGCCCGCGTGCGCGGCGGCCGCGATTCGCTCGGCATCCGAAACGCCGCGATCGAACTCGAAGCGCTCGACGAAGAGCGCGCCGAGCTGGCGCAGAAACGGGCCGGCGATGTACTGGCGCTCGAGCTCTCGCTTCGCCACGAATCGCGCCGGGCGCCGCAGCGCCGCAGCGAGAGCGAGTCCGTCGAAGTAGCTTGCGTGATTCGCGACCAAGACGGCGCCTCCGCGCTCGGGCAGGTTCTCCGCTCCCTCGACACGGAACGGTGTTGCCGTGAGACGGAGGAACGCGCGACTCGCGAGATGCAAGACGGTCCAGCGCCAGGGCTGACGCGGCAGGACGACCACGAGCGGCCACGCGATCGCAGCGATCGAGACGAGCAGCACCCACCACGCGACCGAGTAGCCGAGCTCGCCCGCGCGGCGCCAGGCGACGCGGCCTCGCTCGAGTACTCCCGTGAGGGCCAGGCGCGCGATCTGAACGGCCAGTGCCCTCTGGCGCGCAGGGAGCCCGCCTTCCTCGTAGAGCTCGCGACATGCCGAACGCCGGATCTTTCCGCTCGACGTCTTCAGGACCGTGTGCGGCGGCGCCAACACGACGTCGTCCGCCGGCACTTCGAGCAGGAGCACGGCGATCTCGTCGATGCGGCGGCGCAGCGCGTCGCGCACGCCCGGGTCGGTCTCGCGTGTCTCGGCGAGCACGATGATGCGCTCCGTGCGCGTTTCCCGATCGAAGCTGCCGAACACCGCGATGCATCCCTTGCGGATCCCGGGCAAGTCCCCGACCGCGTCCTCGAGCTCGTGCGGATAGATGTTCCGCCCGGCGCGGATGATCATGTCCTTCGTTCGCCCGGTGATGTGCACCTCGCCGCCTGCGAGATAGGCGAGATCCCCTGACTCGAGCCAATCGCCCGCGAACAGCGCGCGAGTCTGTGACTCGTTGCGGAAGTATCCGCGCGTGGCGGAGGGTCCGCGGAACTGCAACCGCCCTTCGCGCCGCTCGGCGACCTCGCGACCCGCGGTATCGACAACGCGTATCTCGTGGCCGGGCAGCGGGCTGCCGCAGCTCGGCAGCTCGATCGCGTCCGCACCATCGTCTTCGACCGGCGCGGCCACACCCGAGCGCGCGAGCGCTGCGCGCGAGATGCGATCGATCGACGGCCCACGGCCGACCGGGGGAAACGCGAGCCCGACGGCGCACTCCGCCAGTCCGTACACCGGCATCAGCGCTTCGCGGCGGAATCCGTATCTGGCAAAGCGCTCGGCGAACCGACGCAGAGTCTCAGGACTCACGGGCTCCGAACCGTTCACCGCGATTCGCCAGCTCGAGAGATCGAGCCCTGTGAGGGCCGCTTCCTCGATTCTGCGGACACACAGCTCGTATGCGAAGTTCGGCGCTGCGGAGACCGTGCCGCGCCGGCGGTGAATCGCCCAGAGCCAGGACTCGGGGCGGGACAGAAAGCGAAGCGGCGGCGAGATCGCTGCGGGCACGGAGTGATAGAGCGAGCCGAGCCACGCGCCGATCAAGCCCATGTCGTGGTAGAGGGGAAGCCAGCTGACGAAGACGTCGCTCGAAGTCACTTCGAGCGCCGCTCCCATCGCGCGGATGTTCGCCAACAGATTCGCGTGAGACAGAACCACGCCCTTCGGCTGACCCGTGCTTCCCGGCGTGTATTGCAAGAGCGCGGTCTCGTCGCTCCGTGCCGAATGGGGTTTGGTCTCGCCGCGCGCCCCCGCGACGAGCCCCGCGACGGTCTCCACGCGCAGCCCACTCACTTGCGCGCGGAGCAGCTGCGCGACGGCGTGTGCTTCGCTGGGAACGACGAGCAGGCGTGCCTGCGCGTTGGAGAGGATTCCCGCCTGCCTCCGCAAGTGATCCTCGAGCTGTGCCGCGCGAAACGGCGGGTAAATCGGCACGGGGACGGCGCCCGCCCAGAGCGCGCCGAAGAATGCGACGAAGAACTCGCGACCGGTCGGCAACATGATCGCGACGGAGTGACCCGGCTCCACGTTCCGGGCGCGCAGCCCGCCGGCGATCTCGGCTGCCCCGTCGCGAAGCTCACGGTACGACAGCTCGACGTCCACGCCTTCGCGCTCGAACACGATGTGAGTCCGATCCAGGTGCTCGCGGCAGTGCCACTCGAGCACGTCGATCAGTGTGGGCGCTTCGTCGGGCGCGGAGGCCACGGGTCCGAGCACCAGGTCGCGCACCTGGAGATCTGGCGGTGCCGCGCCTGCGCTCCGCGCGGCGAGCACACCGGCGACTAGATCGCGGGGCGTCGCCGCTGCGGCGAGGAGGGACTCGGGGAGCCGCACGCGAAGAGCCCGCTCGAGGCGCACCAAGAGCTCGACGCGCCCGAGTGAGTCGAGGCCGAAGTCTCGGTCGATGGAACTGTCGAGAGAGACGCGGAGCGAGCGCCTGCGGTGCGGATGGAGCTCCAGCGCGAGCTCGCGCGTGGCGTCGAGCACGGAGCGTGCGAGCTCGAGGTCGCTCGTCTCGCGGCTCTGCATGCGAGCCGAGGATGCAAGCCGTACGCCTCGCCGCCGGTCCGTACGGCCACGCTAGGGTCCCCGAAAGTGAGGCGCGGTGGATCGGCTGAGACGATTCGCCGCAGCGCGAGCTGATTGGCCGCTTCGCGGCCGTGTGCTCTGCGTCAGCGCCGAGGCACAGCGGTTGCAACGCTTGTGGGAGCGATAGGAGGAATCCACGTGGCGAATCACGACCAGGACGGATTGGCCGAGCTGGCTTCGGCTTGTGCCGACTGCGGGGCTCTGATCGATCCGGACGGCGCGCGCTCGTACACGTTCGGTGAGCAGGGTGTGCTGTGCTGGTCGTGCGCGATCCGAAGGGGCGGAAGCTACAGCTCCGAGCAAGAAGTCTGGACGAGCCCGCCCGCCGTCGCGGATCTGCCCGATCCGGCGCAGGGAGATGGGTGAGGGGCACGCAGATGATCGCCGAGCTCCGAGTCACGCCGATGGACCAAGAAAAGGGATTCGCGAACGCGGTCTCTGTGGTGGTGCGGGTGCTCGAGGAGAGTCCGCTTGCGTATCAGGTCACCGCGATGGGCACGCTGCTCGAGGGATCGTTGGCCGACATCCTCCACGTCGTGCGGTGCTGCCATGAGGAGCTTCGCCGTTGGTCGTCGCGCGTTCTGATCGAGCTCACGATCGACGACCGAAACGCGCCAGCGGGCGAGCTCGCGCAGAGCCTGAAACATCTCGAACAGGTGAGTCTCGGAGCCCAGCTCGAGCGTCTCGTACCGCCGCGCTAAGGGGCGGTGCCCTGCAGGACCTCGCATACCTCGGCCGACGAGACCGGGCCGAACTCATCGTAGAGCTGGCCCACCGCGAAGAACGGCTCGGGGCGGGCGAGGGCGACGAGACTGCGAACCTCGGGCATCCGTGCGATCTGATCCAGCGTGTCACTCGCTCCGCCGGGCAGTGCCACGACGAGATCCGTGACACCCAGCTTCGCGAGGGCGACGATCGCGGCCTTGAGCGTGGCGCCCGTGGCGACCCCATCGTCGACGACGATCACGGTTCGATCGGTCAACGGAGCTCGCGGCCGCACGGCGCGATACTGGCGCAGGCGCTCGTCCAACTCTTTGCGCGACCGCTCCAGTTCGCGCGCGCGCGCCGGCTCGTCGACGCCGAGAAGAGACAGGACATCGTCATTCCAGACGACGACGTCTCCCTCGGCGACTGCGCCGATCGCGAGCTCGGGCTGAGTAGGGGCGCGCACCTTGCGCGAGACGAAGACGTCCAGCTCCGCCCCCAGCTCGTGCGCGATCGGCTCGGCCACGGCGATTCCGCCGCGCGGCAGGGCGAGCACGAGCGTTCGCGCGCCCCGGTGCTGGAGTAACTGCTTGGCGAGGGCCCGCCCGGCGTCGGCGCGATTCGCGAAGTGCGTCGGCGTGGGCTCGGGGCGCTGCGACTTCGAGCGCGGTCGTGCCTCGCCACCGGTCATGGGCGCTCCGGAGAGCCAGCGCTCGAGCCAACGCACGGTCTCTCGCCGAGCCTCGCGGAACGTTCCCGACTCCTCGAACAAGTGACCCGCCCGAGCGACGATTCGCAGGTCGTGCGCGCCCGGGAAGCGCTCCGCCAGCTTCCGGTTGCGGGCGACCAGACTGTCGGCTTCGCCCTGGATGACCAGCGTCGGCGCGTGTGTGCGCGCTGCGTCCTCGGGGCTCGAGTCCGCACTCGGCGCGCGCAGCACCAGCGCGCGCACACGATCGTCGCGCGCCGCGACGGCGAGGGCGACCGCACCGCCGGAGCTCGAGCCGGCGACGCCGATCGGCCCGAAATCGCCCCGCGCGACGACCCAGTCGATCGCATCGGAGAGGTCATCGCACTGTGCGCGAAGCCCCGTCGCATCCGCCTGGCCTTCGCTCTCACCGTGTCCGGTAAAGTCGAACAGCAGCACGGCAATGCCCGACTCGACCAGCGCCTCGCCGATTTCTCGGTTGCGAGGACTCACTTTGCTCGAGGCCCAGCCGTGAGCGAACACGACGATCGGCGGCTTCTGCCTCTCGGCAGGAACCAGCAGCGTCGCCGAGAGTGACAGGCCGCGCCGATTCTGGAACCGAAATGATGTCTCCATGTATAGGCTTGGAGCAAGTGCCGTGCCGTGCAAAGGAGTGCGCTCGACACATCGCGGTGTTGCCGGCACCGGTCTTGCTCCGCAGCCAAGCAGGAGGACGCGATGAGCGGTAACCAGGGCGCGCCGCTCCGCATAGTGGCAGGGAGCTCCGCGCAGGCATTCACGCGAGCGCTCGCGGGGCGGCTCGGGCTGCCGTTCGAGCGGGTGCGCGTGGAGCGCTTCTCGAACGAGAACCTGCTCTGCGACGTCTCGCACCTCGCGCTGCGAGACGCGGAGGTCGTGTACGTGCAAACGTCCGCTCCGCCGGTCAGCGAACACTTGCTGGAGACGCTGTTCTCGCTCGACGCGATTCGCATCGCGCGGCCCGCACGGCTCACCGCCGTTCTTCCCTATCTCCCGTATGCGCGTTCCGACAAGCCGGAAGCGGCGGAGGGACCGGTGCCGGCGCGCCTCGTGGCGGAGTTGCTCGAGCGCGCCGGCGCAGAGCGCGTCGTCGCGTTCGACCTGCACTCGAGCCAGCTCGCCGGCTTCTTCCGCATCCCCGTGCTGGAGCTATCGGCGCAGCGCGCGCTGATCGCAGCCGTGCGCGCGTGGCAGCTCCCGGATCTGGTGATCGCCTCGCCCGACCTCGGAGGCGCGAAGCGCGCCGGCAGAGTTGCGGCGGCGCTCAATGTCCCGCTCGTTCTCTTCCGCAAGCAACGGCGCGGTCGCGAAGTCGAGAGCGAGCTTCTGGGCGAAGTCGCAGGTCGCTCGGTCGTGATCTTCGACGACGAGATCGCGACGGGTGCGACGATCATCGCGGCCGCGCGTGTCGCGCTCGACCGGAGCGCGCGCAGGGTGTGCGCCGTCGCGACGCACGCAGTGTTCGCGGGCGACGCGCTCGCTCGACTCGAGAACGCTGGGGTCGAGCGCGTGCTCGTGAGCGACACGATCGAGGCGCGCGCGGAAGCCGGCGCCAAGCTCGAGGTGATTTCCGTGGTTCCCGAGCTCGCGGAAGCGCTGCGCGCGTCTGGGCGGAGTGAGCCGTGAGCTTGCGGCGGGGGGCGCGCGGGCGGCCGCGCCCTCGCTCGTGGTCCCTCGCTTCGCGTTACGATTACTCATGCGGGCGGATAGCTCAGCGGTAGAGCGGCGCCTTTACACGGCGCGGGCCGGGGGTTCGAATCCCTCTCCGCCCAGTCTTACCGGGGCCGGCGCGGCGAAGCCGCGCCACCGGCCTTCGTTCGGCTGCGCCTCACTGCGCGCTCGCGGCTGCGCCGCTTGCTTGCGTTGCCTGGCTCGGACCGCGCGCGAGGCCGTTTGAAAAAGACGGGCGCCTTCGGTACCAAGAGCCCCGGCCTGGGGCGGTAGTTCAATTGGTTAGAGCACCGGCCTGTCACGTCGGAAGTTGCGGGTTCGAGTCCCGTCCGCCCCGCCAGTGGCGCCGCATCGCGCCGTCGGAGAGAGTTTGGCCAGGCCGATTCAGATCGCGGTCGGGATCGTGCTCGGTGCGGTCGCCGCCGCACTGGTGCTCCGCTCCGGAGCGCTGTCACAGAAGCCGGCCGCACCGGCGACGGTGACGGCGTCGAGTCCGACACAGGAACCCAAGACCGCGTTCCCCGCCGAGCGCTTCTGGACGGAAATCCCGCTCGAGCCCGCCGAAGGCGAGAAGCACTCGCGCGTCGCGAAGCTCGCGCAGGAAGCCGCGGCGGGCGTCGTGAACGTGCACACCTCGAAGACCGTTACGCGCGACGCGACGCCCTCGAACCCCTTCGAGATGTTCCCCGAGTTCTTCGGCGGGCAGCGCGGCGCGCGGCCCCGACAGGCGCCGCGCCAGCAGGAATACAAGGTCCCCAGCCTCGGCAGCGGCTTCGTGATCTCGCCCGACGGCTATATCGTCACGAACAACCACGTCGTCGACGGCGTCGACGAGATCAAGGTCCGGTTCTCGGACGGCAAGGTGCGCGACGCGAAAATCATCGGTCAGGATCCGAAGACCGACCTCGCGTTGATCCAGGTCGTGGACGCGAAGGATCTCCCCGCGCTGCGGCTCGGTGACTCGGATGCGATCCTGCCCGGCGACTTCGTCGTCGCGATCGGCAACCCGTTCGGCCTCGATCACACCGTGACCTTCGGCATCGTCTCCGCGAAGGGGCGCGAGCTCGGCCAGGGGCCGTACGACGACTACATCCAGACCGACGCGGCGATCAACCCCGGCAACTCCGGCGGCCCGCTACTCGGCCTCGACGGCGCGGTGATCGGCATCAACAGCGCGATCAATCCGCAGGCGAACACGATCGGCTTCGCCGTGCCGATCAACATCGCGAAGGAAATCCTGCCGCAGCTGAAGGCGAACGGCGCGGTGACTCGCGGCTGGCTCGGCGTCAGCGTTCAGGAAGTGACTCCCGAGCTCGCGGCCGCACTCAAGCTCGACGTCAAGGAAGGCGCGCTGGTCGCCCAGACCGCCCCGGGCGGACCCGCGGAC
>JBGQIB010000015.1:0-45907 GCA_041498295.1 bacterium
ACCATCTGTTGGTCCGAGTACTCCGGACAAGCCCTCAACAATCCGACTCACTGATCGACGGGAACGGGCCCCTCTCGTCGTTTAGTTCGCGAATCGACATTTCGCATCGCCTAGGGATGATCTCTGCGGAACTGGCCCGCGCATTACACTTGGTGCGACGAATCCGGAATGACTTCGCCCACGAGGTTGCAGGCGCCAGTCTGACCGCGGGCGCGCATCGCGATCGGGTAGTCGAACTCTGTCGGCCGCTTCTCGAGTTCAAGGAGTTCGACATGAACCGCAAGAAGTTCGAAAACCACCCCGAGGGTCCCTCGCGAGATTGCCGCGCGATGCTCGCCATCTTGGTGGCGAGGCTGTCGGGTGCTCTGCATCGTCTCGACCCTCTCGATTGCTCTTCGGAGGTCCCCCTCGTCCCTCCCGGGTGGACACGAGTGACTCCGGAGTAGCGTTCTTATCTCTGCACGCGTACGTGTTGCAAAGGCGAGCCGGCGAATGCGACGCTGAATTCTCGAGGCGGCGTCTCCTTGGCAGCTGACTGCCACCCCAATACAAGAGAAATTGTGACTCGCTAACGCCCGTTGTTCGTCAGCAGGTTCTCGAACGCCCAGTCTTGGAGCGCCTTCCATACGAGATACTCGCTCATCTCACTCGCTATGTGCCAGCCTGAGATCCCCGGGACGGAGGCAAACCACATCGCAGCGGAGCGCGCGTTCATGGCGTCGAAGTCTGCGGGGCCCCATTTGCCAAGGTCCGCGATGTTCGGCGCGGGCGGAATCTCGTCCGCGCATGGCAGCCAAATCCGAGCCGAAGCGGACCTCTCCTCTCGGACGAGGACCATTGATTCAGTCACGAGCCCGCCTGCCGACGCAATGTACCCCGTCGCCGAACTCACAACGAATCCGTTTTCCTCCGGCGGATCCGACTCTCCCTTCGGCAGTACTAGTGCGGAGAAGCTCCCCCCGAGCTTGGAGGCGTTGCCGGTTGTCCCCTCAACCACGCCAAAGTTGTCGCGAAGGCGGCGTTGTATAGCGAGGGTAGGAGGGAATCGCGTCTCAATCTCGAACAGGAATCCTGAATCGAGTGAGGGATCGATGCAGGGCGCGTCATCGATCAGCGTTTCGATGTCCTCGGCCCCCAGCGAGTCGAGGCGCTCCTGAATTTCGCGTTGTATCTCCGGGTGGCGCTTCTGGAACTTCACGTAGCACTGCAGCATGAAGTCGAGCACCGACATCTTTTCGTACTCGTTGATGTCGGAGTACCCGATGCGGAGAAGAGGCAGGTTGGCGTCGCGGCAAAGGCGGTTCTTGATGGCGTCTCGCCGATGCGCCTCTGGCTGCGCGTGAACGGGACCGTCAAACTCGACTGCGAAGAGGGGATACGCGGGAGTGGTTTGCGGGTGCACGACAAAGTCGAAGTGCGCCTTCGTCATGTAGTGGAAGTCTTCGGACTCGAGGCGTTCGGTGCGCTCCTTCCCGATGACGTCCTGGACTCGCATCTTCGGAGAGATGCGGAGATCGTCAGATGCCAGGTTCCTCGCGAGGATGGCGTCAACTTTCGGCTCACCGAAGGTGAAGAGCGGCTTCGTCTTCACGCCAACAAACCCTCGAACACTTTCTTGACCTGCTCGGGCGGGGTGTCATTGGTGAAGGACGCGAGAACGGTGCCGCGGAGGGTTCCGGAACGGATCTCAATCGTCCCCACCTCGTGCCTATAGGCCAGAGCGAAGCGCTTGCCCCCGATCTGCACCCACAGGACGTTCGCCGTCGAGCCGCTGTGCGTTCTTACCTCGATCGCTGTGTCCGGATCCTTAGCCCAAACGATGGCTCCGGCGAGCGTGAGTACTACGTTGTCGACCGCATGAGCGTGGTGCCGAGCACGGTCCATGACCCGGCGGAGGTACTCGTGGAGAACGTCGACATCGCGGACCTTCTGCGCCATTGGTCGCCTCGGGTGTATCAGCGGCCTCACAGTGGCTCGCCGCTTCAATCTGGCGGGGTAGGGGTTTCAAGCGCGAGAGGTCCGACGAAGCATCGCCGACCCTCGCATACCACCCGCACACCGGCCGCTTGGTGGAATCTCGTAACTCTGGTCGGGGCGCCCGGATTTGAACCGGGGACCTTCTGCACCCCATGCAGACGCGCTACCAAGCTGCGCTACGCCCCGAACCGGCCGGCAGTATAGCGTCGGCATTTTGGGGTCGAGGGGGGTACGCGTGCTCGTATGGATCTTCGACTGGATCATCGCCACGGTGCACGAGTGGGGCTACGGCGGGATCGTGCTCATGATGGCGGTGGAGTCGACGATCCTGCCGTTCCCGAGCGAGGCGGCGCTGATCCCGGCGGGGTATCTCGCGGCCCAGGGCAAGATGGATCCGCTATTGGCCACGCTCTGCGGTGCGCTGGGGAGCCTGCTCGGCGCGAGCGTGAACTACGGGGTCTCGATGTGGCTCGGCCGGCCGATCATGGAACGCATCGGCGGCTACGTGTTCGTGACGCCGGATAAGCTCGACGCCGCGGACCGCTACTTCGCAACGCACGGCGAGATCACGACGTTCATCGGGCGGCTGATCCCGGGGATTCGGCACCTGATCTCGATCCCGGCCGGCGTGGCGCGCATGAACTTCGCGCGCTTCGCGCTGTACACGACCCTCGGGGCCGGCTTCTGGAGCGCGGTTTTGGTCGGGGTCGGCTACTGGGTGGGCCAGAACGAGCAGCTCTGGCGGCCGATGCTGCAGAAGGCGACGCTGTGGCTCTTCGGGGGAGTGGTCGTTCTGATCGCGATCTACGTCAGGCGGCACCGCCGCCCACAGGCTCCGGATTGACGGCGGCTCGGCTCGCGCTCGCGGGCCTGGCGGTCCTAGTCGCGACGGGCTGCGGCTCGCCCTCTGGCCCTTCTCCGGAACACGAAGCCGAGCGCGGAAGACGCGAGCTCCCGCCGGTGACCCGGCCGGAGCCGAGCGCGCGTGCCCGTTCCGCGGAGCCGACCCTCCACACCGTCGCGCCGGGCGAGACGCTCTGGCGCATCTCGAAGCGCTACGGCACGACCGTCGAGGCGATCATGGCGCTGAACGGCATCGACGACGTGCGCAGCGTGCCGACCGGTGCGCGCCTGATCGTGCCGGCCGCGATGGCCGCGGTCGACGCCCCGCGCCGCGGCGAGGCGCGAACCTACGCGTCGCGCGATCCGCGCGGCCGGACCGGCGGCCCGGCTGAATTCGGGTGGCCCGTGCGCGGCGAGATCATGAGCCCATTCGGCACGCGCCACGGCGAGCACCACGAGGGCATCGACATCCGCGCGCCGAGAGGCACGCCGGTGCACGCGGCCGAGGCCGGGCGAGTGATTCACGCCGACGCCTCGCTCGCGGGCTACGGCAAGATGATCGTCATCAAGCACGCGGGGCGACTCTATTCTGTGTATGCCCACAACTCGAAGCTCTTGGTGGAGGTAGGCCAGTTCGTCGAGAAGGGGCAGGAGATCGCCGAGGTCGGCGCGACCGGCAACGCCACGACGCCCCATCTCCACTTCGAGATCCGCAGCAACAACACGCCGCAAGATCCCCTGGAGTTCCTGCAATGAGCTCCGACAGCGCCGCTACGCGACTCACGAAGCAGATCCGCGACGTTCCCGACTTCCCCCGCCCGGGAATTCTCTTCAAGGACATCACGCCGCTCTTGCAGGATCCAGAGTCGCTGCGCGTCGCGTGTGAGCTCCTGGCCGCGCCGTTCGCGAAGGCGCGCATCGATCTGGTCGTCGGCATCGAGTCGCGCGGCTTCATCTTCGGCGTGCCCGTCGCGCTCGCGCTCGGCGCCGGCTTCTCGCTCGCGCGCAAGCAGGGAAAGCTGCCATGGAAGACGCAGCGGGAGAGCTATCAACTCGAATATGGCAGCGCTGAGATCGAGATGCACAGCGATGCCGTGCGCCCTGGCCAGCGTGTGCTCGTGATCGACGACGTGATCGCCACCGGCGGCACTGCGGCCGCGACCGCTCGGCTCGTGCGCGCGCTGGGCGGCGAGGTGATCGCCGCGAGCTTTCTGATCGAGCTCGCTTTCCTCGAGGGCCGCAAGGCGCTCGACGGTTTGCCGGTCGAGGCGGTGCTGCGCTTCTAGCGCGCCCCTTCATCGCCGCGCGCGCTCTGCCGAACCTCTGGAGGGGTGCGTGATCGCGCTTGCGGTTGCGCGGCACAGAGGTTCATGGCGCGAGTTCTGATCATCGACGACACGAGCGGTAGCGCGCGCACGCTGGAGGAGGCCCTCGCGGGCTCGGGCTTCGAGCTGCGCGCCATCCCGTGGTCCGAGACGGCCGCCGTGGACGCGGTCGAGTTCGAGCCCACGCTCGTGATCCTATGCCTGGCCGGGGACGTGAGCCATGCCGCGCCGCGCTGTGCGGCGCTGCGCGCCGAGCCGTCACTGGACGGTGTACCCCTGCTGGTCACCGGGACCGAGGCGGAGCAGGGCGAGCTCGCGCGCTGTCTCGAGCTCGGCGCCGACGACGCGCTCGTCCTGCCCGTGCATCCGCGCATCGCGGCCGCGCGCGTGGGGGCGCTGGCGCGCGCGAAGGCGGACCGCGAGTCACAAGCCGAGCTCGCGCGCGCCGCCGAGCAGGGCCAGCAGGCATTTCGCACGACCGTCGACGCGCTGCGCCGCTCGACCGAGGCGATGGAGCACACCGAGCGGCGCAAGCGCTATCTCGAGACACACGACGCGCTCACGGGCCTCGCGAATCGCGCCTACTTCCGCGAGTTCACGCGCCGCACGATGGGTTACGCGCGCCGCTACGGCAGCAAGCTGGCGGTGCTCACGATCAACCTCGACTATTTCGACCGCGTGAACGAGAACCTCGGCCACGCGACGGGTGACCTGCTCCTGCAGTCGGTCGCGACGCGGCTGCGCAACTGCGTGCGCGGCAGCGACATCGTCGCGCGCTTCGGCGGCGACGACTTCGCGGTCGTGCTGACGAGTCTCTCGAGCCGCGACGATGCAGCGCTGGTCGCAGGCAAGGTCATCGAGTTCATCACGCGCCCGCACGAGGTTGCGGGCAGCGGCGAGATCTACGTGACTCCGAGCATCGGTGTCGCGATCTTCCCCGACGATGGCGAGACACCGGATGGCCTGCTGCGCAGCGCGGACGTGGCGCTGCACCGCGTGAAGGAGCACGGCCGAGGCCAATATCAGTTCTATTCGTCCGAGATGCGCGGCGGCTCGTTCGAGCGCATGCAGCTCGAAGTCATGTTGCGCGACGCGCTCGAGCGGCAGGAGTTCTCGCTCTTCTACCAACCGCAGGTCGACGTGGGGAAGCGGGAGCTCGTCGGCTGTGAAGCGCTGATCCGCTGGATCCATCCCGAGCGCGGCATGATTCCGCCCGCGGACTTCATTCCGATCGCCGAGGACAACGGCCTCATCGAGGCGATCGGCGAGTGGGTGCTGCGCACGGCGTGTGCGCAGAAGCGCGCCTGGGAGCTCGCGGGTCTCGGCAGCTTCCCGATCTCGGTGAACGTGTCGCGCCGACAGTTCCGCGCGCCGGGACTCGCTGAGAAGATCGCGGAGATTTTGCGCGAGAGCGGGCTCGACCCGCGTCACCTCGAGCTCGAGATCACCGAGAACGCGCTGATCGAGGACGTGCAGGAGACGCTCGCGGTCTTGCGCCGCGTGCGCGATCTCGGTGTCGGCGTCGCGATCGACGATTTCGGCACGGGTTACTCGAGCCTCGCGGTGCTCGGCCAGTTCCCGGCGAGCGCGCTGAAGATCGATCAGGCGTTCGTGCGCGACATCTCCACGGACGCCGCGCACGCCGCGATCACGCGCGCCGTGCTCGCGGTCGCGTCGGAGCTGAAGCTCTCGGTCATGGCCGAGGGCGTCGAAACGCGCGAGGAGCGCGACTTCCTCGTCGGCCTCGGCTGCAAGCGCATGCAGGGCTATCTGTTCGGGCGGCCGGTTCCGAACCAGGAGTTCGAGGCGCTCTGGCGCGATGGCGGCGACCTGACGGACTAGGCCGCGCTGCGCGCCGCCTCCGCGCGGTACGCGCTCATGTCCACCACGCGCCCCTCGATGCGCGCGCGCTCCGCGGCGAAGCCGAGTAAGTGACTCTCGAGGGCGACGCGCCCCGACGCCCGCACCTCGTCGGGCGCGTCGCGCGCGACCACGTCGCAGAAGTGATCGAGCAAGCCGCGGTCGCCGCGCGAGTGACCGAAGGGCGAGGCGGTGAGGCGAATCGTCTCGAGCTCCGAGCTGCCGTGGCGCGAGACCTCGATCAGGCCGGTCTGCATGATGCCGCGCAGCTCCCCGTGCGTGCCCGAGATACGCACGGTGCGCCGCTCCTCGGTCGCGCAGCCGTGCACGCCCAACGTGCCGATCAGTCCGTTCTCGAAGACGATCGACACCACTTGGTGATCCATCACGTCGTTGTCGCAGCGGAACACGCAGCGCCCGTACGGACTCGCGGCGAGCGCGCGGCGTCGCGCCTCGCGCGCAGGCTCGACCGAGAGATCGCTCCAAGGCCAGTGGCGCGCGACGCTCTCTTCGGGCGTGAGATAGAAGCGCTCCGCGTCCCAGGGACACGTCGCCTGCACGGGACACTGCGCGCTGCAGCGCTCGGGCGCGCCGGCGGGCGCGCGCTCGGGAACGTACGTACCCAGCGCGCCGAACGAGGAGACCTGCGCCGACGAGCTCGCCGCGAGCCACGCCATGAGATCGAGGTCGTGACAGCTCTTGGCCAGAATGAACGGCGCCGCGACTTCGCGATTGCGGAACTTCCCGCGCACGTACGAGTGAGCCATGTGCCAGTAGGAGACGTGCTCGCGCAGGTCGAGCATCTGCAGCGCGCCGAGGCGGCCGCTCGCGGCGATCTCTTGCACGCGCGCGTAGAAATCCATGTAGCGGAGCACGTGCCCGATCTGCAGGATGCGGCGCGCGCGCTCGGCCGCTTCGACGACGCGCACGCAGTCGGCGGCGTCGAGCGCCATCGGCTTCTCGAGCAGCACGTGCAGGCCGCCGGCCAGCGCCGCGAGCGCGGGTTCGACGTGCTCCGTGTCACCGGTCGCGATCACCGCGACCTGCGCCTCACTGCGCGCCGCGAACAGCTCGCGCCAGTCGGCGAAGACGTGCTCGCGCGGCAGTCCGTGCTCCGCCGCCGTCGCGCTGCGCCGCTCTGCGTGCGGCTCCGCGAGTGCGACGATGCGCATGCGCTCCGGGTTCCGCCGCGCATACGCGCCGTAGACGTAGCGTCCGCGGTTGCCCGCGCCGATCAGCGCCACCGGAATCGGAGTCATGGACTCACGGTGGCGGGATGCAGACACCGGCCGTGGGAGGCGCCATGAGCTCGAGCGTCTCGGGTGCGAGTCATCGGCCGTTCTCCCTCAGTTCGGCGATGATACTCCGACGCTGTACGCGAGTACGAGCTGAGCCGCGTAGTAGAGCGGCAGACCGATGAGACCGTTTTCGAAGCCGGGCAAGACGAAGCGGTCGCGCGCGACACAGAGGTCGGACAGATAGAAGAGCCCCGCGCCGACGCAGATCCGCGCATCCGCGCCCGACGCGCCCGCGGCCGCGACCAGCATCGCCGAGAGAATTCCCATGTACGCGTACACCGAGACGCGTAGCTCCGCAGGCACGTGCGGCCGCAGCCAGCGCCCCGCGACGACCAGCGCGAGCGCCGCGGGCGGCGCGGCGAACGCCATGCGCGTCGGCTCGAGCCCGCGCGAGAGGAACGCCGCGACGTACGCGACGTGCGCGAGCCCGAACGCGGCAACCCCCGCTTGAAACACGCGCGGGCGATGCTTCGGAATCAGCAGCACGTCGCCGAGCCACGAGAGCGCGAGCGCGGCGAGCACGGCCCGCCCGTAGCGCGAATCGAGCGCGCCGCAGCGCCACGCCGCGAGCACAAAGAGGGTCGACGCGAGCGGTTTGGCCAGCCAGATTCCCGCGCGCCATCCGCGGTACTCTGCGGCGAGCAACAGCGCCACCGCCGCGGCCATCGGTCCGGCGAACATCCGCGCAGTCTATCCGCAGTCCATCGGAAGGAGCCCCATGATCGATCTGTACACCGCGCCGACCCCCAACGGGTGGAAGGTCTCGATCGCGCTCGAGGAGCTCGGCCTTCCCTACACCGTGCATCCGGTTGCGCTCGACAAGCTCGAGCAGAAGCAGCCGTGGTTCACCGCGCTGAATCCCAACGGCCGCATTCCGGCGATCGTCGACCGCGCGAACGGCGACTTCCCGGTCTTCGAGTCGGGCGCAATCCTCGTCTACCTGGCCGAGCGCGCGGGCAAGCTGCTGCCGGCGGAGCCGAAGGCGCGCTCGATCGCGATGCAATGGCTGATGTTCCAGATGTCGGGGGTCGGTCCGATGCAGGGCCAGGCGAACGTCTTCTTCCGCTACGCGCCCGAGAAGATCCAGTACGCGATCGACCGCTATCAGAACGAGACGCGCCGCCTCTACGAAGTGCTCGAGCGCAGACTCGCCGAGGTCGAGTATCTCGCCGGCGACTACTCGATCGCGGACATCGCCACCTGGCCCTGGGTCTCGATTCACGCGTGGGCGGGCGTGTCGCTCGATGGACTGCCGCAGGTCGCGCGCTGGCTCGAAGCGGTGGGCAAGCGACCGGCGGTGCAGAAGGGGCGCGCGGTGCCGTCGGCGCCCGCGCCGGCGACGCGCAGCGACGAGGTCGTCGAGGCCGGCCGCAAGATGCTCGCCTGAGATCCGCTCGCTGCGCGCGCGTTGCGCGCGATCTGCGCGTGCGCTGCGTGTCTGTTGCGCTGCGCTGTTTTGCTCAACTGACTCATCGAACGCGTCGAGAAGTACTCGATGCCCCCCCGCGTCATCGCCCTCGCGATCTCTCTGCTCGCGCTCGCCGGCTGCGCAAACCACGTGCGCTTTTCCGACGAGGTCCGCGAACGCGAGACCCGAGTCGTGACTCACTCCGCGACGCGCATCGAGATCCGCGAGGCGGTCGTCACGCAGCCCTTCGCTGAGTTTGCGCTCTCGGCCGACGAGGCCGTGCAGATCCGGCGCCGAGAGACGCTCGTGCACCTCGACGAGGAGACGCCCTGGAGCCCGGTGAACGAGCTCTGGGAGGTGCCGACGGGGCTGGTCACGGTGCCGTTCTTCATCGCGGTGCGCGGCTCGGACAAGCTGCTTCTGGGATTGATCCCGGACAGCTTCATCGAGCAGGGCACGAACTACGGTTTCGCCGCGCTGAACCCGGCGCTGAACGTCGAGTCCGAGAACCGGGTCGTCGCGCACGAGATCTCGCGCCATAGCCGCGAGCTCGAGCGCCACGACGAGCTCGAGACCCGCTCCCTCGGCGCCACCGAGCTCTCCGTATCGCTCGGCCACGGCCCGAGCGTCAGCGTCGTGACTGACGCCGCCGGGCGCGCGCGCGTCGAGCTGCTCGCACTCTTGGCCGGCGTGCCCGCGAGCGCGCCGCGCATGCTCCATATCGAGGTGCTCGGCGACGGCGTGCGCGCGCCTGCGGTCCTCGAGCTGCCGCTCGCGCGCCAGATCAGCGCGCGCCTGGTTCACGCCGCGCACACGCGCGATGCGGCCCGGAAGGCCGGTGCCTCGCCGGGCGCCGTCGCGCAGGCGCTGGTGCAGCTCGACGCGTTCGGCTTCAGCGAGAGCGCGCTCGCGCTCGAGCAAGAGCTGCGCGACCGCCAGCACGCGAACCCGGCCTGGCTGTCGCGCCTCGACCTCGCGCTCGAAGACGAGTAAGCGCCCGAGCGCGACTGCGCTTCGAGTATCATGCGCGGGTGGCGCGCGCCCCCAGCAACGGCATCGAGCTCGAGTACGAGGTCATCGGCAACCCCGCCGACCCAGCGCTGCTCTTGATCATGGGCTTGGGCGCGCAGCTGATCACCTGGGACGACGAGCTCGTGCTTGCGCTCGCGCGCCGCGGCCTCTTCGTGATCCGCTTCGACAACCGCGACGTCGGGCTGTCGACGCATCTGGACGGCGCCCCCGCGCCCAACGCGCTGGAGATCATCACGCGCCGCGCCAAGGGCGAGCCACTCGGTGTGGCCTACACGCTCTCCGACATGGCCGACGACGCGGCGGGATTGCTCGATCACCTCGAGCTGCCGAGCGCGCACGTGCTCGGCGCGTCGCTGGGCGGCATGATCGCGCAGACGCTCGCGCTCGCGCATCCGCGCCGCGTGCGCTCACTCACCTCGGTCATGTCGACGACCGGAAATCCGTCCATGCCGCCCGCGAAGCCGGAGGCAATGGCGCGCCTCGGCATGCCGGCGCCGAACGAGCGGGCGGCCTACATCGAACACAGCGTCGGGACGCAGCGAATCCTGGCCGGCTCGGGCTTCCCGTTCGACGAGGAGCGCGGCCGCAGGCTCGCGGGCCGACTCTTCGACCGCGCGTTCTATCCGCAGGGACCGGCGCGCCAAATCGCCGCGGTCATGGCTTCGGGAAGTCGTCGTGAGGCGCTCGAGTCACTGCGCGTGCCGACGCTCGTGGTGCACGGGCTCGAGGATCCGTTGATCCCGGTCGAGGGAGGGCTCGACACGCACGCCGCGATCACGGGCAGCGAGCTCCTGTTGATCGACGGCATGGGTCACTCGTTGCCGCGCGGTGTCTGGCCGAGCCTGATCGACGCCGTCCAGAAGCACGTCGCGCGCGCCTCATGAACGCGCTGCTGCTCGGCTGGATCGCGTTCGCGCTCGCCGCCGCGGGAGCCGCGTTCCTGTTCTTGCGCGCGCGCGCTTCCGACGCGGCGAGCGCGGCGAGCGCGACCGCGCTCGCGGCGCGCGACCAGGAGCTCGAAGCGACGCAGAAGCGACTCGAGCAGCGCGCCGCGGAGCTGCGCGCGCGCGGCGAGGAGATCTCCGAGCTGCGCAAGAAACACGACAAACTGAAGCGCCGCGCGGGCGACGAGCGCGAGGAAGAGAAGAGCGCGCCCGCGCGCATCCGCACACTCGAGGCGGACCTCGAGGCGGAGCGCGCAGACAGCCGGAGCGCGCGCGACGAGATCGTGCGCCTGCACGCGGAGGCCGAGCGCGTCTCGGCCGAGCTCGCGCGAGTCACTGCCGAGCTGTCGCGCGCGAGTGGCAAAGTCGCCGAGCTCGCGCCGCTCGCCGAGCGCCCCGGGCTCGAGGTGCTCGAGCGGCGTGCCGAGGCCGGCGATGCCAAGCTCGCCAAGCTCGCCGCGGCGCTCGAGGGCGCGCAGCGCGACGTTGCGAAGTACAAGGGTCGCTGGGAGACGCTCGACAGGGCGTACATCGTGCTGCGCGGCGAGCTCGAGCTGAAGAAGGACGAGGCGCGCACGCAGCGCGCCGAGGTCGAACGGCTGCGCGCGCTCGAGGTGGTGCTGGTCGAACCCGAGCCGCGCGCGACGGAGCCGGGCTGAGCGTGGGTAGGGTGCCCACGCGATCGTCGGGCTAGCGCGGATTCAGCTCGTGCAGCGCGAGGCCGAGCGTGTTGGTCTCGCGCCAGGCGTCGTCGAGCGAGAGCGCCACGCGCTCGCCAGGCTCGACCCGCACCGGCTCCGCGAGCCAGGCGAGTGACTCGCTCTCTCCGACGACGTCGTCGCCGAACGAGAGCACCTGCGTGAACATCAGCGCCGTGAGCGTGCCGGGCGAGGCGATCTGCAGAGTCACGGACTTCGGCAGCGGCTCGAAGACGCGTCCGATCTCGAGCCGGTGCGTGTCCGCCGCGCGTCCGAGCAGGCGCGCGCCCTGGCGCTCGAGTCGGCCATCGCGCCTGCGTTGCGGCAGCCACGCGGGGTTCGGCTGGCGGCCGAGGTCCTCGAGCAGCGGCTCGAACGCGAGGCCGTAGCGGCCGCGCAGCGCCTCGACCTCGGCGCGCAGCTCGCGCACCCGCGTCGGGTGATCCTGCTCCGCCCATTCCAGCGGCGTCGCGCGGGTCACGACTGTGTCGGGAATCGCGCGGCCTCCCGGCGCGAGAAAGCGGTCCATGAGCTGCGCGCTGAGCCGCAGCGCGGCTTCGTCGCGGCGCGGGTCGCCCTCGCAGCGCGGCGCGACGATCAGGTCGAAGGGCGCGCCGAGGTCGTCCTTCTGCAGGCGCGAGAGATCGCCGCGCACCCAGCGCACGCGATCGGCCAGACGGTTGGCCTCGGCCAAGCGCCGCGCGAGCTGGGTCTGGCCGCTGTCGACCGCGACGACGATCGCGCCGGCGCGCGCCGCCCAGAGCGCGAGCACGCCCACGCCGCAGCCCGCATCGAGCACGCGCATGCCCGGCCGCACGATGCGCTCGAGAATCCTGCGCAGGGCGAGCGAGCCGTCGGCGCACCGCAGGAGGTCGAGCTGCTCGTGCGCGTTCAATCGCACCTCACGCGTGCTTCTTCGGCAGCGGACGCGCTACGCCTGAAGCGCGCTGATGCGCCGCTACAGACTTCGGAAGCCGAGCGCGGAGACACCCGACATGACCGCAGCCAGTGGCATCAGTCCCTCGCCGAGACCGTCCCACGCCGGGAGGCTCACGCCCAGCCCCGGCAGCCGGTGTGCCGCCCAGCCGAGATAGAGCGCCATGCCGACGAAGGGCGCCACCGCGCCGCGCATGCCGGTCAGGGTCACGTGCACGCCCATGTAGAGACCGACGCGATCCGGCGGCGCGAAGTCGTTGTGGCCCAGGTTCCAGGCGAGGCCGCCGCCGGCGCGTGCCGAGCCGAGCACCATGCGCGCGACCAGCACCATCGGCAGTGAGTGCGTCGCGGCACCGGCCCAGAGCAGCAGCTGCGAGAGCGAGAAGCTCCACGCGTGCGCGGCGCGAAACGCCGACACGTGCACGCGGTCGAGGTAGAGCGCCCAGAACGGCATCGTCAGCACCGAGAGCACGAGCGGAATCACGGTTGTGACCGCGATCGACTCGGCGTAGCTCGCGCCCATCTGGCGCGAGACGAGGTACAGCACGGGCGCCTCGACCATCATGTTCGAGATGCCGGAGAGCATCTGCCAGCCGAGGAAACTCGCGTAGAGTGGATCGGCGCGCAGAAGGGAGAGCACCCCGCCACCCCCTCCGCCACCCGCGCGCTGCTCCTGTGCCAAGTGATCCGACTCGCCGAGCAGCGGCACGCGCGAGAATGCGAGCACGCCGAGCGCCGCGATCGCCGCGCCGGCCGCGTACACGAGCCGGAAGCTCTCTGGGTTCGCGTTCAAGACCTGACCGCCGACCCAGGACGTGGCCGCGAGACACAAGATGTTGATCACACTGAGTCGCGCGATCACGCGGCCGCGTGTCTCGCGGGGATAGTTCAATGTCCACACGATGCTGCGCAGCGTGATGATCCCGCCCAGGAGCAGGCGCGAGACGATCAGCAGCGTGACCATGGCCGCGGCGCCTGCATTCCCCTCGGGGATCAGCGCGATGCCGGCGATGCAGGCGATGACCGCCGCCATCAGCGCCGCGATCCAGGGGACGCGGCGCCGGCCGTGCGCGAGCCGCGCCCAGAAGGAGCTGGAGAGGTTGCCGAACATGGGCGCCGCCGTGATCAGCGCCAACACCGCGGGGTGTACGTGGAAGAGCTTGTCGGCGATGACTCCGATGAAGCCGCCCTCCATCAGCGCCAGGCCGGCGCTGAAGGACGCCTCCGTGAGTCGCTCGAGGCGATAGCCGCGAAGCGGCAGCTCTGGCAGGGCGGGGCGGCGCAGGGACCGGCGCTCCGCCTCGGGGCGGAGCCCCGGTTCCGACACGCGCATGCGGCGACCCTAGCAGGCCTTGAGAGTCAGCGCGCGGAGTCGGAAGCGGGTCGCTGCGCGCGCGGCCGCAGCGCGCGGCGCAGCCACTCGACGGCATCGTCGAGCACGACGTAGAACACGGGCACGACGACGAGCGTGAGCAGCACCGACGACAGCATCCCCGCGCCGGTCGCGACGGCCATCGGCGCGCGTGTCTCCGCGCCGGGGCCGATGCCGATCGCCGCGGGCAGGACGCCGAGCATCATCGACACCGCCGTCATCAGCACCGGGCGCATGCGCACCGGCGCGGCTGCGCGCATGGCCGCGACCTTGTCGAGCCCCTGGCCGCGGAGCTCGTTCGCGAAGTCGACGAGCAGGATCGAGTTCTTCGTGACCAGACCCATGAGCAGGATGATCCCGATCACGCTGAACATGTTGATCGTCATGCCGAGCCGGAATTGGTGCATGAAGAGCAGCCCGCCGAATGCGCCGACCATCGCGAGCGGCAGCGCGAGCATGACCGTGAGTGGATGCAGGAGACTCTCGAACTGCGCCGCGAGCACCATGTAGATCACCAGGATCGCGAGGCCGATCGCGAGGCCGAACTGGCGCAGGCTCTGGAGAAACTGCTCGGCGCTGCCGCCGAAGCGCAGACTCGCGCCCTCGGGCAACAGGTCCTTGGTCGCGTCGCGCACGATCGCGATCGCGTCGCCGACGGGGATGCCTTCGAGGTTCGCCGAGATCGTCACGCTGCGCTGGCGCTGGTCACGGCTGATCAGCGACGCCGCCGCGCCGGTCTCGATGCGCGCGAGATTGCGCAGCTCTGCGACGCCGCCGTCGCGCGTGCGCACGAACAGGCCGCCGATCGCTTCCGGGTCGGATCGGAACGCGTCCGCGAGCCGCACGCGGATGTCGTAGCGGTGGCCGCCTTCCTTGAACTTCGCGACGTCGAGCCCGCCGATGCCGGCCTGCACGATCTGCGAGAGACTGCGCGCGTCGACGCCGAGCGCGCTGCACTTCTCGCGGTCGGGAATCACGCGTACCTCGGGCAGGCCGATCTTGAGTGACTTCGAGAGGTCGACGAAGCCCTTGCGCGTGCGGAGCCGGCGCAGGATCGCGTCGGAGATCTGGTCGAGCTGCTCGATCGGCAGGTTGCCGCGCAGCGCGAACTCGAGCTCGCCGCGGCCGCCTCCAGAGAGCATCGACACGGGATCGAAGACGCGCACCTCGAGGCCCGGGATCTCGGAGAGCGCGGCGCGCGCCGCGACCATGATGTCCTGCGCGCTGCGCTCGCGCTCGCTGCGCGGCTTCAGGATCGCGACGAACACGGCATTCGTGACGTTGCCCGGGCCGTCGGGACCCGAGACGCCGATCCCCGAGAAGAGCCCCTTCAGCTCCTTCTGCGCGAGCATCCACTTCTCGGCCTGCTTCACGCGCTCGGTCGTACCCTCGAGCGACGTGCCCGGCGGCGTATCCATCAACACGAACACGCGGCCCTCGTCGGACGGCGGAAAGAACTCTGAGCCGAGCAGCGACCCCAAGCCGAGCGCGATCAAGAACGACGCGAGCGCGATCCCGAGGACCGTGACTCGATGCGAGAGCGCCCAGTCGAGAGTGCGCACGTACATCGCCTCGAAGCGCGCGAAGCCGAGCTCAAGCTTCGCGTAGAAGCTGCCGTGCGCGTGCGGCTGCTCGGCGGGCATGCGCGCGGCCAGCATCGGGATGAGCGTGAGCGCTACGAACAGCGAGAAGCACACCGAGGCCCCGACCGTGAGCCCGAACTCCTTCAGGAAGCTGCCGACGATCCCGCGCACGAAGACGACGGGCAGGAAGACGATGGCGATCGAGAGGGTCGCGGCGGTCGCGGCGAAGGCGATCTGGCGCGCGCCCTTCGAGGCGGCCTCGCGCGGTGACTCGCCCGCGGCGCGGCGCCGCTCGATGTTCTCGAGCACGATGATCGCGTCGTCGATCACGACGCCGACCGCGAGCGCGAGCGCGAGCAAGGTCATCGTGTTGATCGTGAACCCAAACACCCACATCGCGCCGAACGAGGCCAGCAGCGAGAGCGGAATCGACGTGCCGATCACCAAAGTCGGGCGCACGCGCCGCAGGAACACCAGCACGGTCAGCGTCGCGAGAAACGAGCCGAAGAGCAGTGCGAACTGAGTCTCCGCGACTGACTCGCGGATCGACGACGAGAAGTCGATCACCTGATCGCGCTGCGGGAAGCTCATGCCTTCGGGCAGAACCTTGCGCAGCTCGTCGATCTGATCGTGCGTGCGATTCGCGATCTCGACGGTGTTCGCCTGTGACTGCTTCAGGATGCCGATGGCTGCGCCGGGCGCGCCGTTGAAGCGCGCGAGGAAGCGCTCGTCCTCGGCGCCGTCCTCCACGCGCGCGACGTCGCCGAGCCGCACCGGTGCGCCGGCGACCTCGGCGACGATCAGATTCGCGAGCTCGTCGACCGAGCGGAACTCGGCTTCCGTCTTGAGCGCGTACTCGACCGCGTGACCCTCGACCCGGCCGGCGGGCACGTCGATGTGCTCGCGCTGTACGGCCTGGACGAGATCCATCACCGAGAGCCCGCGGGCGCGCAGCGCGTCGCCGTCGACCCAGATGCGGATCGCGCGCTCGCGCTTGCCGAAGATCTCGGTCGACGCGACCCCGGGGATCGTCTCGAGATAGGGCTTGACCGTGTACTTCATGTACTCGCTGACCTCGACCTGCGAGCGGTCCGAGTTCAGCGGCAGCCAGATGATCGGGCTGCTCGACATGTTGCGTTTGTCGATCACGGGCGGCTCGAGCTCGCGCGGTAGCGCCACTCGCGCGCCCGCCACCTTGTCGCGCACGTCCTCCGCCGCCTGGTCGATGTCGCGCTCGAGCTCGAACTCTGCGGTGATCATCGAGGCGCCCTGCATCGTGATCGAGCGCAGCGAGCGCAGCCCGCCGATCGTGTTGATGTGCTCCTCGAGCACCTCGGTGACGTCCTCCTCCATGGTCTCCGGGCTCGCGCCTTCGAGCTGCGCCGTGACCGTGACGACGGGGAACTCCATGTTCGGCATCTGGTCGACGCCGAGCTCGAGGTAACCCAGCACGCCGAAGACGACGAGTGAGAGGGTCATCATCAGAGTCAGCACGGGCCGCTGGATGCAGACGTCCGAGAGATTCAAGGCGCGCTCGCGGGCGTCGACGCGGGCAGCACGCGCGAGCCGTCGGGATTGCGTGCGGCGATCGCGGCGCCGTCGACCAACGTCGAGTGACCCCGAACCACGACGATGTCACCCGCGGCGAGGCCGGAGCGAATCTCGACCTTGCCGCCCTTGATCGCGCCGATCTCCACGACGCGCCGCTCGGCGCGCGTGCCGCCGTCGAGCGCGCGGAACACGACCTTGCCGTCGGCCCGCTGCAGGAGCGCTTCCTCGGAGACGAGCAACACGTTCGCGTGTTTCTCGATGCCCAGGTCCGCGCGCGCGAAGAGCCCGGGTCGAAGCCGGCCGTCGGGATTCGCGAGCAACGCCTTCACGCGCAAGGTGCGCGTGTGCTCGTCGATCACGGGCGAGACCATCGATACCTCGGCGTGGAAGGTCTCGCCGGGGTAGGGCGCGACCGAGACGTCGAGCGGCAGGCCGAGCTGGAGCCGCGCGGCGTCGGCCTCCGGCAGGTTGAACTCGACTTCGACGGGGTCGAGCGAGACCAGCTCGAAGAGCTTCTGGCCCGGCTGGACGAACTCGCCGCGCGACACGAGGCGCCGGCCGATCACGCCGGCGAAACGCGCGGCTACGCGCGAGTCACTCGCGGCGCGGTCGGCGGCGCCGAGGTCGGCTTGCAGCGCCTGGACGCGCGCGCGCGCTGCTTCGAGCGCCGAGTCGGCCTGCTCGAGCTGGGCCTTCGAAACGACGTTGCGCGCCGCGAGCGTATGCACGCGCTTGTGCTGGCGCTGCGTGTCGAGCAGCGCCGCAGCCGACTCGGAGAGCCGTGCGCGCGCCCGATCGAGATCGAGGGCACGGCGCTCGGGGTCGATCTCGATCACGACCTCGCCTTCGCCGACGGGCTGTCCTTCGTCGATCAGGATCGCGGTGACCTCGCCCGGCACCTGCGCCGCGACGTCCGCGCGCTGCTTCGCCACGATCTGACCCGTGGCGGCGACCCGCTCCTCGACGTCGCGCTCCTCGACCGGCGCCAGCACCACGGGGCGCGCGGGGGTCGCGTCGTCGGATTTCTGCGCGCGGCAGGCCAGCGCGAACGCGAGCGCGAGTCCGAGCGCGGCGGCGAGCCGGACACTCATCGCGCGCTCGCTTCTTTGTTCAGGATCCCGCGTTCGATCGCCTCGAGCGCGAGCTCGACGAGCTCCGGCCTCCAGGGGTGATCGGGTCGACTCACGCTGAGCGATACGACGCCGTGCAACATCGCCCATACCGCCTGGAAGACGGCCTCCGGGTCGCGCCCCGCCAGGCAGCCCGAGTCGGACGCCGCGACCAGCGCGCGGAACACGAGCTCGCGCGCGGCGTCGCTCGACGGCAAGCGCTGGGCGGACTCACGCCGCGGCGCGGAGATCAGCGCGTAGTGCGCGGGGTTCGAGAGACCGAACCGGAGATAGGCTCGAGCCAGCTCGCGGAGATACTCGAGGGCACTCGCGCGCCGCGGCACCCGACACAGCTGCGTGTAGAGCTCTGCGCAGCCTTCCTCGAGCAACGCGTCGATCAGACCGGTCTTGTCGCGGAAGTGGAGGTAGATCGTCGGCGCCTTGAAGCCCGAGCGCTCCTCGACGCGGCGGATGGTCAGGTGCTCCGCACCGAGCTCCAAGAGGAGTGACTGGGTGGCTTCGAGGATGGTGCGGCGCGCAGATGCGCTGGTTCGATCGCCCATGCTGTCCGCTCCAGGCCGTGTAACGCCGTTACACGTATCGGCCGCAGACGGACGAATTCGAGCGCAAGAAGCCTTGCGGAGGGGTTGTCTCTGGTGAGTCAGAAACAGAAACGCCCGCCAGCGGCGATGCCACTGGCGGGCGTTGTCGGATCAGAACGAGTCGGCTATCGGCCCTTGTTCAGCCGCCCGATGTCGATGTACCCGCGAACCTTGCCCTTGGTCGAGAACGGCGATCCCTCGTTGTTCCAGAACTCGATGCGATTCCCGGTGCCCGTCTGAACGTTCACGATGATGTCGGACACGACGCGGCTGTCCTTCGGGTCGGCCACACCCTCCCAGCCGGGATACCACACGCCGTTCTCCGCCTTCGGATCCTTGTTCACCTTGCCGTCCCAGTCGTCGCTGAAACGGTGGTTGTGCCAGATGACCTTCCACAGCTCCTTCTTGCGGTCGTAAGCGAAGCTGTAGAGCGGCTCGAAGGTATCCTTGTCGATGTAAATGTCTTTGTGGTGGTACGGGTGGTCTTCGTTCTTCGGGATGAAGCGAATGATCCACGCGTTCCGGACTTCCCAGCGATCGCTCGCGTACGAGAACCCGTACGGACCGAAGTTGTACGTGTCGGTGTACGGGTAGGCGAGTGTCTTCGTGTTCATGGGCGCGATCACGGTCTTCTCGCCGAGACACTTCCACTCGTACTGCGGCGGAATGCCCGAGAAGCTGCGCAGGTCGTCCATCGTGAAGTCCGTGCCCTGCACGGAATCGGTGCGCTGTGCAGAGGAGATGCGGCGCACGCGGCGGAGATCCGGGACGTACACCCACGTGTCGTCGTTCTTCATCTGCTTCAGCGGACCGTCCGCGGTCTTGTAGCGGTAGGTCATCACCAGGATGCCGCGCGCGTCGAACGGCGCTTCGACCTCGATGCCGAAGACGGAGTTCCGCTTCTCCTGCGGGAAGATGTCGCCGTCGTTCTCCGCATACTGCGGCTCGACTCGGTTTGCGAGCAGGACGACCTTCGCCGTGCCCTCGTAGTAGAGCGGCAGCTGCTCACCGCGATCCCAGTACGTGTACGACCACGAGGAGCGCGCGCCGTCGCCGTTCCAGGTCTTCAGGAAGTTCCAGATGATCTTCGCGCCGGCGTTCGGATCGCCCTTGCAGTCGATCGCCTCGTTCGCGAAGGGCAGGCCACCCTTGTAGTTCTCGAGTGAACCGTCTTCGCCGATCTTCGCCGTGCCCTTGTGCTTCTCGCTCGCTTCGTTGTACGCGTCGGCCGCGCCGTACTTGCGAAGCGTGGGACCGATCTCGAGCTGCATGCCTTCGTAGAAGAAGAACTCGCGGTTCTCCCAGAACTGCTCCGGCAGGAAGTCCTTCAGCTTGTCGACGTCGGCGAAGCTGATGGTGTCCCCTTCTTTGAAGGGCGTGGTCGGAAGCACGTCCTGCGCCTTCTTCTCCTGCGCGAACCCCGAGGTCGGCAGTGAGAGGCAGAGCGCAAGCGCTAGAGCCGTGTATCGCATCGAGTTCCCTCCTTGGCGTCGCCTCGGTCGCTTGGCGCGCGGGGCGACATGATAGACCCAAATGCATTTACGAGGATAGCGAGCCCTTGGATCCCTCTACGGGCTCGCAACCCAGTCGAGCTCGGCCAGGAATACGTCGTGGGGCGCATGGTAGATGGGCTCCGCCTTGCCTGAATCGAGGTGCACCCGGTAGAGGTCCTGGGGCAGCTCCGTATCCACTTGCTCGCTGTGATCGCGCACGAGCAGCAGAGCTTCATCCGGTCCCGCGGGGCGGCCGTCGAAGACGCGGCGATCTCCGCCCGGTGCGAAGGCCAGCCGGCAGCCGCTGCCCGACGGATCGCAGAGCACGAGGCCGCGGCGTTGCTTCGCGTACACACCGCGCGCGTCCCACCACAAGGGCAGGCTTCCGCCCGGCTCGAGCGGCCCGCCCGGATCACCGTCCCGGAGGAACGCGAGCTTCCCTTGGAGGGTCGCCGAGAGTCGGAACAGGCGCGGGAACGCGACCTCCTGGCCCCCGAACGAGATGCCGGTTTCGGAGTCGGCGCCGTCGGGATCGGCGATCGTCTGAAGCACGACGAGCGCCGCGCCGTCTGGGCTCCAGCGCGGGCGATCGAGCGCGCGCGACGCGTCGGCAAGCGGCTTGTCGCCGCGCGACGCGAGTGACAAGAGCACGAGCTCGCTCGCGCCCTGATCGTCGACTTCGACCCCCGCGGCGAGTCGCTCACCGCGCGGGTCGGGCTCCGCATCGAACCAGCGGGCGGGCGAAGCGAACGGTTCGACCAAGCCGGAGTCCAGGTCGACGCGCAGCAGCTGGGCGCGCGGCAAGCCGTACTCTTCCTCGGGCGGGAGCTCCTGACTCACGAGCAGCTGGTTCTTCGAGATCCAGCGCGCCGCGCGCGGGTTCTCGACCCGCAGCGCCTGCGCGCCGCTGCGGTCGTGCACCACGAGCACGCGCGGCACCGCCGGGTCCGCGTTCTCGAACAGGATCACGAGTCGGCCCGGCCCCCGGAAGCCGGTGTCATAGGGCGCGGGGGCGGTAGTGCGATTGCGCGAGCACGCGGCCAGACACAGCGCGAGCGCGAGGGCGAATTTCGCGAGGCGGATCTTCGGCACGGCGGCACTATACCGCCGCGCCGCGAGACCGGGCGCAGGCGCGAGAGACTCGATGCACAGCGAGTCTCTCGCGCCGCACCCTAGCGGCCGCGCTGAACCTCTACCCGGAGAGGTTCCTGCTGCCGCTGTGGAGCGTGAAGTCGGGATAGGCGAGGGTGCCCATCTCGGGTCCGTCCAAGCCTTCGAGCTCGGTCTCCTTGGGGACGCGGAGCGGCGTGATCATGTCGCTGATCTTGAACCAGACGTACGCCATGCTGAGGGCGAAGGTCGTGAGCACGGCGCAGTCGACCATCTGCATCATGAGCTGACCCGCGTCGCCGTAGAGCAGGCCGCGCACGCCGTCCGAGCCGTACTTCGTCACCATGTCCGCGCGCACGACGCCGTTCCAGCCCGCGCCGTACTGCCCGGTCGCAAAGATGCCGACCGACAGCACACCCCAGAGACCGTTCACGCCGTGGACCGAGATGGCACCAACGGGATCGTCGATGCCGCGCGCCTCAAAGAAGAAGACGCTGTACACGACGAGGACGCCGGCGATGGCCCCGATCGTCGCGCCCGCCCACGGATCGACGAACGCACAGGGCGCCGTGATCGCGACCAATCCGGCGAGCATACCGTTGCACATCATCGTCGGGTCGGGCTTCAGGCCCTTGACGTAAAGCGCCAGCATCGCGCCGATCGCACCAGTCACGCTGGCGAGCATCGTATTGACGACGATGTAGCTGATGCGGAGATCCGTACCCGCCAAGCTCGAGCCCGGATTGAACCCGAACCAGCCGAACGCGAGGATGAACGTGCCCAGCACGACCATCGGCACGTCGTGACCGGGGATCGCCTGCGGCTTGCCATTCACGAACTTCCCGATGCGCGGGCCGATGACCGCCGCGCCTGCAAGCCCGATGAGGCCGCCCATTCCGTGGACCACGCCCGAGCCGGCGAAGTCGACGGCGCCGTGGCCAAGGCCCCAATTGACCCCGCCTTGTGCGAGGAAGCCGCCGCCCCAAACCCAATTCGCATAGAGGCAGTAGGGCAGCGCGACCCAGAGCCCGTAGAGACAGAAATTCTTCCACGCCCAGCGCTCGACCATCGCGCCCGTCGGAATCGTCGCAGTGGTGTCCATGAAGACCATCATGAAAAAGAAGATGGCGAGCACCGAGACATCGCCGACGGCCGGCGAGAGGAACCAGCCCTTGAGGCCGATCAGGCCGTAGGAGAACACGCCGGTGGCGTTGCCCGCGGCGTCGACCGCCGCGCCCAGACCCCAGCCGTGATTGAGCACTGCGAGTCCCGGCCCGAGTGACGCGTACCAACCGGGCGGTACCGGCCCGTTCCACCAATTCCCCCAGCCGATCGCGAAGCCGTACGCCCAGAAGGCGAAGCAGCCGAGCGGGTAGATCATGAAGTTCATCGCCGCGGTGTGTGCCGCGTTCTTCGCGCGGGCCAGACCGGTCTCGACGTACATGAATCCGGCCTGCATGAACATGACCAGGAAGCCGGTGACCATGGTCCAGACCACGTTGATCGAGAACAGGTTGTGCGCGATGCGGTCGTAGAGGTCGGGGATGGTGAGTGCCGCCGGAGTGTCTCCCTTTCCGTCACCCGCCGGTGTAGCCCAGACACCGGCCGCGCCGCCCGTGGGGTCCGGCCAGGTCGGTTTCTCCGCGTCGGCGTTCGTGCTGCTGAAATAGGCGGGCAGCGGTGCAGCCGCGGCATCGACCGGCGCGGCCGCTGGCGCAGCCGCTTCCGCCGCCGGCGGAGTCATCGGCGGCATCTCCTCCTCGGCGCCGACAGTATGTGAGTACAAGAACGCGGCACCCACCGCTGCGGCGCAGGCAGCAAAGAGCATGCGCCGCGCGCTGCTTCGACTGAGAGTCGGAGTCTTTTCCTCGGATTGCTGATCGCTCACGGTCTCCCCAATGCGGAGTCAGAGAGCATCTCTGCCCCGCTCGTTCGTGCGGATGCGAACCACGTCGTCTACGGGAGTCACGAAGATCTTCCCGTCCCCAACCCTGCCACTGCGCACCGCGCGCACCAGCTCTTCCAGCAGAGCCGGCACGCGTCCGTCCTCGACGACGATCTCGACCTTGACCTTGGAGACGAGCAGGACTTTGTGCTCGGCGCTTCGGTACACCTCGCTGTGCCCCTTCTGTCGGCCGAAGCCGCGGACGTCGCTGACCGTCATCCCGTCGACGCCCGCCCGCCCGAGTGAGGCGCGAACATCATCGAGCTTGGAGGTGTTGACGATCGCCTCGACTTGCTTCACCGGGCCTCGCGGACGACAAGCCGTCCCCGCAGAGCGAGCAAAGCAACTCGCGCGCCAGAGATGCAGAGACCCGCGCGCGTTCGCGACGTGACACGCAACGGTGTAGCTCGGCTCGAGCCGCGCGCGTCGGTCCGGATGCCGCGACGGGCGTACCGAGCTCGAGACGGATGTCGACTACGACTAAGGAACTATGCAAACCATCCGAAAGCCCAGTCGTCGCCCGCCGACCGACGGAGCGAGAGCGATCCGCGCGCTGGCTCGCAGCTCCTCGAACGACCACACAGGGCTGCACAATCGCTGGGCACGAAGTGCTCGTTCGATGAGCGCCCGAGGCACCAGGAGGCGCGCGCCTGCGCCCTGAATCCCACGAAACCCCCAACTTCGCCGAGTTGCCCCGGCCGTAGACTTTCGCGCGACCAGCAGCTGCGATCGGTCACGCGACCAGGGCGCGGTGGGCGCGCGCGGCAACGATGGACGAGCTCCCTTCCGATCCGGAGTCGCTGCGCATGCCCACCGCGGCCCGAAGCCGTCGCTCCGGGAGCTGTGAGTCAAGTCAGCGCGCGGCTGCCGCCGGGCGTAACATCCCTCCGTGAGCCGGTCGAGCCGGCCCAGGGGCGAACATGAAGGGTCCCGTCCGGTATGCCAAGAGCGGCGATGTTCACATCGCCTACCGGATCTTCGGCGAGGGACCGCGAGACATCGTGCTGATCCCGGGGACGATCTCGCACGTGGAGCTGCTTTGGGAGCTGCCGAGCAACGAGCACCTCCTGAAGCGGCTGACCGCCTTCGCCCGCGTGATCGTCTTCGACAAGCGCGGGCAGGGACTCTCCGACCGGGTGGCCGAGCAAACGCTCGAGGAGCGGGTCGGCGACGTGCGGGCGGTGATGGACGCGGCCGGATCGCAGAGTGCGACGATCTACGGCTGGTCCGAGGGCGGTTCGATGTCGCTGATGTTCGCCGCCACCTACGCGGAGCGAACCTCGGGGCTCGTGTTGTGGGGCAGCTATGCCTCGATGAACAGTGAGCAGTGGGCCGTTCCGCGGGACCGGTTCGAGCTCTTCCTCGAGGGGCTGGCGACCCACTGGGGCGAGGGCATCGTGGTGGCGACTAACGCCCCGAGTCGGCGCGATGACCAGGCGGTCGTTCAATGGTTCGCGGGGATCGAGCGGGCCGGAGCGAGTCCTGGCTCCATCCTCGCCTTGATCCGGGCGAACTACGAGATCGACGTCCGACACCTGCTCTCGTCGATCCGGGCGCCGACCCTGATCCTGCATCGCACCGGGGATGCGATGGTTCCCGTCGCAGCCGGGCGCTATCTGGCGGAGCACATCCCCGGAGCCAGGTTCAAGGAGATTTCCGGCACCGACCATCTCGTGCTCGACAAGGAGACGCAGGACGTCATCGCCGACGAGATCGAGGAGTTCATCACCGGTGCACACCAGCGGTTGCAGTCCGACCGGGTGCTCGCGACCGTGATGTTCGTCGACCTCGTGGGCTCCACCGAGCGGGCCGCGGCGCTCGGCGACGCGCGCTGGCGCGAGCTGCTCGACAGCTACTGCGCCGCGATGCGCAGGGAGCTGACCACCTTCCGCGGCCGCGAAGTAGATCGCGCGGGCGACGGCCTGCTCGCGACGTTCGACGGACCCGCGCGTGCGATCCGCTGTGCCTGCTCCGTGCGCGACAAGCTGCGCCCGCTGGGACTGCACGTGCGCATCGGGCTCCACACCGGGGAGTGCGAGCTCGTCGGCGACGGCGTCGGCGGTATCGCGGTGCACACCGGCGCCCGGGTCGCGGCGAAGGCCGGCCCAGACGAGGTGCTGGTCTCCAGCACCGTGAAGGACCTGGTCGCCGGCTCCGGCCTCAAGTTCGCCGATCGCGGCGTGCACGTTCTGAAGGGCCTGCCCGACGAGTGGCGGCTCTACTCCGTCGAGTAGAGCAGAAACACTGCGCTGTCTTGCGCAAGAGCTGCCAGGACACTTGTGATTGCGCCAGAGGAGACGACATGACTTACACGTCCAGATGCAAGGGAGTCACGCTCGGCGCGTGGCTCATCGCGATGCTGCTCTGCGCTTCGTTCGAAGCTCATGCCGGAGGGCCGCTCTCCAATCCGCTCGCCCTCGCGTCTTGCGGAAATCCGAACAAATACGTCGTCATGACGAGCCCGACCGGCATTTTTGCGGGAGCCGGATCTCACTCCGAATGCGCGAAGGCCTGCAAGCTGGCGGTCAGTGAGTGCGTGGTCGCGGTCAAGGGAGTCGTCGCGTGCTACCTCAAGATCCTCGCGGTCACGGCTGCTCTCGCCGAAAAGAACTGTGTGATCAACCTCGCGGATCCCGCCGATCGCAAGCAATGCAAGAAGGACGTCTCGACCGGGTACCGAGCAGACATCGCCTCGTTCAAGCTCGAGCGTACCGGCAACGTGCTCTCGTGCACGGACATTTGGGGTCCGGAGTGCGAGGACACCTGTACCCCTTGATCGCGCGCGGATCGCGTGCGCGTGTCATGATCCCACGACCTCGAAACAAGGAGTGACACCAATGACACAATCACTCGTCGCGCTCTGCCTCTTCGCCGCTTGGACGATGCTGCTCGTCTTCTCGCTCGCGATCTACCGAGTCATCGTCTCGCAGCGCACGGGCAAGGCCGTGAACTCGTTCTCGCCGGCCGGCACCGACGTCGATGCGTTCGGACAGAGGCTGACCCGCGCACACCTGAACTGCCTGGAGCTGCTTCCCGTCGTGGCCGCCGTGATCCTGTCGGCCGCGGTATCCGGCCGCGCTGAGGTCACCGACGGGCTCGCGATGCCGTTGCTCTACGCGCGTCTTGGGCAGTCGGTCGTGCACATCGCCTCGACGGCCACGCCGGTGGTCCTCGTCCGCGCGACGCTCTTCGTGGTGCAGCTCGCGATCCTGGCGATCTGGATCCGCGCGCTCCTCAGCTAGCTACCAGCTCTGGATCACGGGCAGCACGTGCTCCGAGAGTAGCCGCAGGCTCTTCTCGGCCGCGGCGTCGGGCAACCCGCCGAAAGTGGGAACGATGGAGAGATTGAAGTCGCCGATCAGCTCGCGGCGCGCGCGCAGCTTCTCGAGGATCTGTGCGGGGGTGCCGTAGGCGTTGATCTCGACGAAGCCTTTGGCCGCGTTGTCGACGCCGTACGCGCCGAGCGCCGCGGCTTGCTCCGCGTACGACGCGTAGCCCTTCTTCTGGAAGTTCTCGACCTTGGTGAACTCGTAGTGAGTGACGACAGACTGGTAGTAGTTCGCGACGTGCTCGTGCGCGAGGTCGCGCGCTTCACTCGCGCTCTCGGAGCAGACCAGGAACTCCGCGAAGGTGGGCGCCGGCGGCGGCGTCTTGTGGTGCTTCTCCCAAGAAGTGTTGAAGAGCGCGATGTGCTCCTTCGTCTCCGCCCACGGCTTCTGCACGAACACCATCGGCTTCGCGCCGAGCTCCGCGCACAGCGGCGTCGAGTGCGGCGACATCGCCACCATGTAGGTGCGGTCCTTCCACGAGCCGCGCGGCTTGGGGCGCACCTGGATCGGCTTCTGTGGGTAGTAGGGGCCGTCGCCGCGCACGATGCCGGTCTCGAGACCGGCCAGGACCATGCGCGCCGACTCCGCGAAGCGGTCGCGCGCCTCGTTCATGTCGATCTGGAAGCCGTCGTACTCCATGCGCGCAAGTCCGTGACCCATGCCGAAGATCGCGCGCCCCTTCGACTGGTAGTCGAGCAGGATCATCTTCTCGACCACGCGCAGCGGCGAGTTCCAGGGCAGGATCACCGCGCCCGTCGCGAGCTTGATGCGCTGCGTGCGTCCGGCCAGGTACGCGAGGATCTGCGGCGTGTCGGGCCCCATCGAGTACCAGTCGAAGTGGTGCTCGACGCACCAGATCGAATCGAAGCCGAGCAGCTCGGCGAGCTCGGCGAGCCGGTACTCGAGCTCGAGCACGTGTTCGTCGCTGGTGGTCTCGAGGTAGTTCTGCAGAACGAGCTGGAGGCCGACGTGCATGGTGATCCTCACTTCTCTCGTGGAGTTGCTGCGACCATACCCTGATCGCGCCGCCGGAGCGAGCGAGCGCGCGGGCTGGGGTCCGCAGGGGACGAGGCCGATCATGCTCAGCATCGAGCTGTGCTCGTGCACGGGTGAGTCACTCCCGGGTCGAGCTCGCGCCGTGCGTCCGCCGGCTCTTCTTCCCCCTTATCGCTCCGCCTAGAGGTTCGGGGTAGGATCGCGCCTGTTCGCCTACCTCGCGACGCCACCTGATGCCTGATTCGACCACCGCCGTCAGCGCCACGCAGCCCCTGCGCATCGGGTTCGTGCGGCAGGTGCTGCGGCTCGCGGGCCCATTCTGGACGTCCAAGCAGAAGTGGAGGATCCGCGGCGTGACACTGCTGCTGTTCCTGCTCACCGTGATGCAGGTCGGACTCACGGTTTGGGGCAACTACTGGAACCGCGATCTGTTCGACGCGCTCGGGGAACGCTCCGTGCGGGGCGTGCTGGTGCAGGTCGCGGTGTTCGCGCTGATCCTCGTGATCTCGATCGGAGTCACTGCGGCGCACCTCCTCGTCAAGCGCAGGCTGCAGCTCGACTGGCGTGGCTGGCTCAGCGAGCGGCTGATCGGGCGCTGGATGGAGAACGGCCGGCACTACCGACTTCTGTTCAGCGCCGGCGAGCACGACAACCCGGACCAGCGCATCGCCGAGGACATCCGAGGCGTGACCGAGAGTGCGATCGGCCTCGCGCACACGCTGGTCTACTCGCTGCTCAGCCTCGGTTTGTTCATCCCGATCCTCTGGTCCGTATCGGGGTCGATGGCGGTGTCGGGCACATCGATCCAGGTGCCCGGATACATGGTCCCGCTCGCGTTCCTAACGGTCGGTCGGCAAACGGGGAGCCGAGCTCGGGGTCGAGGCCGAGGCTCCACTCACCCGCGATCGCGGGCAAACCCAGCTCGCGCTGGATCTCGTCGGCCTCCTTCGTCCAAATGACTCCCGCGGTGTGCAGGTGCCCGTGGATGTCCATGTCGAGGTCCTCGCGCGTGAAGCACTGGTAGCGGTGGATGTCGTAGATTACGTTCTGGAACTGCGGCGGCTGCATGAAGCCGAGATACTCGCGGTGCGAGCGGAAGCCGTCGTGGAATACGACCGCGACCTGTTCGGGGCTGCAGTGAGTGCGGATCTCGCCGTAGGCGCGGAGGTAGTAGGCCTTGAGAAGATCCGTCGGCACGTCCCAGCGCGGCTCGTTCAGCACCTGGATCGCGTGCAGCGAAGAGCATGCGCGATAGCGCGCCGCGAGCCGTCCCAACATCTCGACCGAGTGCGCCAGAACCGGCTGCCGCGTGTAAGTCGAGCAACACGCGCAGCCCGAACTCACGAGCCCATTCGAGCGCGCGGTCGAGGACTTCGACGCCGCCCTCGACGAAGGGACGCGCATTGCCACCGTACTTCGGGTGGTAGGGATACGGCGGGCCGAAGATCCAGTGTCCGAGGGGGATGCGCAGCGCATTGATGCCCAGCTCCGCGAGCCACGCGAAATCCTCGCGCGTGACGAAGCTGTCCCAGTGCGCGCGCAGCCGCGCCGGCGCTTCTCGACCCAGCTCCACGCACCACGTCGTCTCGTCTTTCGCCGCGAGCCCCTCGAAGAGGCTCGGCTTCATCCACTTCTCGAGCACCAGCCAACCGCCGAGGTTCGCACCGCGAAGCCGGTCAACTGGAGTTGCGGAGTGGGGATCCATCCGGCCAGGTTAGCTTACGCGTGTGCTCACGAAGCCAGCCGGCTGAGGTCGCGCGATGGAAGAAGCGATCTACGTCGTGGGGCATAGGCGTCCCGATACCGATTCTGTCGGTTCGGCGATCGCGTATGCGCATCTGAAGAACGTGCTCGGCGATGCGCGGGTGCGGCCCGCGCGGGCGGGCGAACTCAACAGCGAGACCCGCTACGTCCTCGATCGGTTCTCTCTACCGACGCCGGAGTTACTCACACACGCGACCGGTCGACGCCTCATCCTCGTCGATCACAACGAGGTCGCTCAAGCCCTCGCCGACATCGAGCACGCCACGATCCTCGAGGTCTGGGAGCATCACCGCGTTGGCGACTTGCACATTCCCCAGCCGATCGTCTTCCACTGCGAGCCGGTTGGAGCGACCGCCACGCTCGTTGCCGAGCAGTATCTCTTCCACGACGTCGTGCCCCCGCCGGCCGTCGCCGCTGTCCTGCTGGCCGCCATCCTCTCGGACACGCTGGTCTTCGCATCCCCTACGTGCTCGGAGAAGGACCGGGCGATGGCGCGCCGGCTCGAGGCAGTCGCGGGCGTCGACGCGGCGGCACTCGGGCGGGACCTCATGGCCGCGCGCGGCGACGTGGCGGGACGCTCCGTGACTGACCTCGTCGAGGCGGATTTCAAGGAGTTCGATCTCGCTGGCAACCGCGTTGGCATCGCGCAGGTCGAGGCGCTCGACGTGGCGCCGCTTCTGGCGCGCCGACAGGAATTCCTCGAGGAGCTGCGCCGCGTGAGGAAGGAGAAGCACCTGCTGCAGGTGATCCTGCTGGTGACTGACATCGGCAAAAAAGGGAGTCACATCTGGTTCGCGGGCGACCGGCGCGATGTCCTGGAGCAGGCTCTCGGCCGGCGGCTCATCGACGACGGAACTTACCTCGAAGGCTGCATGTCGAGAAAGAAACAGGTGGTTCCGCCGCTGGAAGAGGCTTTCGTCGACGCTGCAGAGATGGTCGCGCCCAAATGACCGGCCACGCTCAGCCGGGAGCGCGGCTCTTCGCCCAGGCCTGCAGCTCGCGGATCTTCGTGTAGCCGCCGCTCGCGTCGACGATGCCCTCGGCTCGTCCGTCGTGGATGCACGCGACCGGGCAGAGGGGGATGCAGATTCCGCAGTCGATGCACTCGTCGAGCACGATCGCGAAGCGGCCCAAGTAGTCGTCCTCGACGCGGTAGATCGCGTCGACCTTGCCGGGACAGGCGTGATCGCAGGCGCCGCAGCCGATGCAGGTCGCGTCGATGTAGTAGTGACCCGGCTTGCGCGCCATGCTCAGTCCGACGCGGCGAAGTGAGTCGTGAACCTCGCGGAGGCGTTCACAAACTCTTGCAGGCTCTGGTTGTAGCGGAAGTAGAGATCGCGCTTGAGCGGATCGCCCGACACGACCCGGAACGGCGTCTCCATGTGGCTGAGGTGGTTCAGTGTCTGCTCGAGCTCCGGGCGCCCGTGGCCGCGCGCGATGCTCTCGATCATCGCGCGCCAGGCCTTGGCATCCGCTTCGAGCACGAAGTCGGCGCGCGAGTCTCCGCCGGTCGTGAGCGCGCGGACGTCAGTCACGCCGAACTCCTCGAACGTCACCTGCACGCGCTCGGGCCGACCCGGTCCGTGCGCGTCGAGCACGCGGAACTCGACCACGCAGTCCACGTAGCCGAGGTGCTCGTGCCGCACGCGGTCTGCGTTCATCAGCTCGCCGAGGCGGGCGAACCAGTCACGCGAAGGAAACGCGAGCTCCGCCGCGGCCACTAGGCCGCCCAGATCGCCTGTTTCGGAATCTTGCAGCGCGCGTCGCGCGGGAAGCCGGCGCGCTCGCAGCGCTGCAGGTACTCGCCGATGAACATCGACCAGAGCTTCGCCATCCCCTCCATGCCGACGTCGATCTTCTCCAGGCCTCCACCGAGTAGAACCGCGAGCGGCTCGACGAGCGCCGGCTCGGTGAATGCGGTGAGGATCACGAGCTCGCCCACGTCCGCGAAGCGGTGCAGGTCCTCGAGCGCCGCGGCACGATCGGGCGCATGGTCGAGCCAGTTCTTGAGCTCGAGCACGCCGTACGAGACGTGGCGCGCCTCGTCCTGGAGGCAGCGCCGGAAGATCTCCTTGTCGACGTGCGTCTTGGCGATCATCTCGCCGGAGCGGAAGATCGAGAGCACGAGCCCTTCGCCCAGCAGGTTCAGCAGGAACGTGCCCATGGTGTGAGTGGGCGCGTCGAGGATCGCCTTCAGCGCCCACTCGAAACCGGGAGCGGAGTGGAGCAGCCCGCCGCCCGCGAACGCGCGCTTGCGGAACACTTCCTGGTGTCGGGCCTCGTCCATGATCTGCGTCGACAGGAAGCTTTTCACCTCGAGGAAGTCCTGCGGTATGCGGTACAGCCACTTGGCCGGGAAGTCGCCGGCGACGAACTCGACCTCCGCCAGGAACGTGCACAGCTGGCACGTGGCCTTCTCGAGGACTTCCGGCAATCGCTCGAGCTCGCTCCATGGGATGTCGCGCGTCGCGTTCCACTGGCGCGCCTTCGCCTCTTCGTACAGGCCGATCACGTTCTCGGCCCAGAGCTCGTCGCGATCCAGAACGGTGTAGCTCTCGACGATCGGCATCCGGCTCTTGTACGGCTCGCGGATCGAGCCGCGCGGCGCGAAGTTCAGCCAGGTGGCCGTCTTGGGCAGCTCGCCGCTCTGCGGCAGTGCGTTGACGTCGGTGTAGGTCAGGCCGCGGGAGGACGGGCGCGCGCGCCGGCCCCAGCCGGAGTCCTTCGGGTCGAGCCAGTGCAGCGAGTACTTTCCGCTCTTGAGCTGGGCGGCGTTCTCTTGGAGCAGGGCGGCCCACTCCACGGCGTTGTTCCGGAACTCGTTCTCGTAGGCCGCCAAGCTCTCGGCGGCGAACGCGAACTCGGTTGGCAGCGGACGGAGCGACGTCGGGCTGGTCGGGTCGTCGGCCATGGGGCACTCCTTCGGCGGGGATCCGGTGCAGATTCGAGCGCACTGTTGAGTATTTTGTCAACAGTGAAGGTACGGAGGCGAAGTCGTTTGAAGCGAGTCAGGCAGCGCGAGACCCGATCTGTGGCTCGCCGAGGCAAACGCATGGCCCAGGCGGAACGGCGCGGCCAGCTGCTCGCATACGCGCTCGCGGTCTTCGCGCGCCACGGCCTCGGCGAGGCGCGGCATGCCGAGATCGCGCGGCGCGCGGGTGTCTCCGTGCCCACCGTGTTCTTCTACTTCAAGACGCGCGCAGCGCTCGTAGACGCCGTGCTCGCCGAGATAGAGCGCTTCCTGATCGAGATGGCGGAGCAGGCTCACGCCTCGTCAGCGTCCGTCGAAGAGGTGCTCCGGTCTCACGTGCGGGCGTTCATCGCGGCCGTCGGCGAGAACCCCGACCGGATTCGCGTCTGGCTCGACTGGAGCACCGCGATTCGCGGACGCTACTGGCCTCGCTACATCCGCATGCAGGAGCGGATCGTCGCCATCATCGAGGGCACGCTCGTGCGCGGACAGCGCGAGGGCTCGGTCTCGACGCGCGCTGCGGCCGAGGACGAGGCGCGCCTGATCGTGAGCGCCGCGCAAATGCTCGCGCAGATGCAGTTCACCGGGCAGGATCCCGCGCGCCTGGAGCGCTTCGTGGAAACACTCCTTCACGCGGCGATCGGCCGCTAGCGCGGAATCTTCTCGCGCAGCCCCGAGGCTTCCCACCAGAGCGGGAGCTCGCCGTTCCGACTTTTTCCCTATTCGCCGCGCTTGGGCAGCGGCAGGATCATCGAGACGCGCTCGCGGTAGACGATGTATGTCTCGCCGAAATGGGCGACGAGATCGCGCTCCTCGAGGAAGATGCCGACGAAGATGTAGCCGGTCGTCGCCACTGCGAACAGCAGGTGGCCCTGGCTCATCACCGGCGACGACCAGAAGGCGATCATGAAGCCGAGATAGATCGGATGGCGCACGAACCTGTAGAAGAGCGGCGTGCGGAATTGCGCTTCGGGCACAGTCTCTCCGCGCATTCGCGCCCACACTTGGCGCAGTCCGAAAAGCTCGAAGTGATTCAGTAGGAAGGTGCTCACCAGCACGATGCCCCAGCCGGCCCAGAACAGAGTGGTGAGCGCCAGCACCGCGAGCGGATTGGTCACCGTCCACACCGCCTCGGGCAGCGGCTGCCACTGCCAATAGATGAGCGCGAGCGCGAGGCTCGACAGCAGCACATAGGTGCTGCGCTCCACGCTCGGCGGAACCAGCGGCCTACTGATGCGCTTGAACCCGGTTCGCGCCATCAGCGAATGCTGCACGGCAAAGATCGAAAGCAGGATGGCATCGACGAGCGCGCTTTCGAGCGGCGCTCCAGCTGCGCCGGAATCGATCGTCTTCGGGATGACGAGCTCCGGAAATCCGGGCACGTGCCCGATATTGCCGACGAAAACGATGGCATAGAGGAACGACGCGAAGAAAGTCGCGTAACTGATGACGCCATAGAGAAGTGCGACCAGACCGCCCATCGGAATCCATCCTCTTGTGTGACTCGAACTGTGTGGAAGCGCCCGGAATTCTAGGCGGTTCGAGTCATTCCGAGAAGAGCCGCGTTCGATGTCGTTTGGTCTCGTGGTGCGAAGTCGGCACCACGCGAGGGCACTTCCTTCGCCTGCACCGGCTAGAGGCCCCTTCCCGTGAAGTAGAAGCGAGAGGCCATCCCGGTTTCTGGCGAGCAAGAGTGGTACCGTGGAGCAAACGATCCGACGGGGGCTGAAGGCTCATGAGCAACCACAAGCCGCGCTCCAGACGCTCGCGCCTCTTCTGCAGCTTGGCGCTCGCCGCGGGCTTCGCGCTCTCGCTCTCGTGCCACCCGGCGCAGGTGACGACGCCCTCGATCTCGAGGAAGGCCCTCGCGGACGAGATCCGGGACGGTACGGCGCCGCTCATTCTCGACGTTCGCAGCGCAGCGGAGTACCAGTCGGGTCATATCCCCGGGTCGGTCAACATCCCGCATGATCAGCTCGCGACGCGTCTTTCTGAGCTGGGAATCTCGAAGTCCGCCGAGGTGGTGGTCCATTGCGAGGGCGGTGGTCGAGCTTCGAAGGCGGAGGCGATTTTGGTCGCATCCGGATACACGAGAGTCGTCGATCTCGAGGGCCACATGAAGGGTTGGCGCGAGTCAGGCCTGCCAGTCGAGTAGCCTGGTCGGTCAGGCCTTTCTCGGCGCGGCGAACCGACGACCTTCTGCTCCCAAAGTGCAGCGTCCCCGGTGTGACTCGAACACACGACCTGCTGCCTACCATGGGCGCAGATCCGCACTCACCGCTTCTAGGCCGAGCCCGGCCGAGGGCGCCTCGCCCGCTCAAGCCCGATCGCCGGAGGGCCGATGCAAGCTCTCGGAGCCGCAGCTCTTTCGGGGAAGTGTTCGCGGCAGCGAGGAGTTTTCACATGGAAGTGCGTCTGGCGGGCTGGCGGCGTTTGGTGCTCGGTGCGCCCGAGCAGGAGACGACGCCCCCCAAGCGTGAGGGGGACCCCGGCACTTCCACGCCGGATGTCGCGATCATCGAGCGCGGCGTCGAGATGAACGGCCGCCTGGTCGTCCCGCAGTCGCTCCGCATCGAGGGCGAGTTCCGCGGCGAGCTCGAGAGCGGGAGCAGCGTCTTCGTCTCCGAGAGCGGTGCCGTCGAAGCGCCGATCCGCGCGCGCACGGTCGAGATCCACGGTGCCGTAGTCGGCGACATCGTGGCCTCGCGCGAGGTCGTGATCCACGCGACCGGCCGCCTGCACGGCGACGTTTCGACGCCCTCGCTGGTCGTCGTACGCGGCGCCACCTTCAACGGCCGAACGCGCATGTACCGGCCCGAGCGCAACGTGCAGAGCTCCGTGCTGCCGGACCGGCACGCGGGGGCGTCCCTGCCAGAGAGCCACGCGTAGTGGCAGCGATCGCGCAGTAACTCGACGGCGAGATCGGGACCTACGGGACCTCTGCTTGCTATGCGCGTTCGCGATCTCGAGCGCGAAGCTCCTCGACGTCAGTGGACAGCCGATCGGCGCCGACGTGTCACTCGTCGACTTCGCGGGTCACCCGCTTCAAGTCAACGGCGTGCCGGAGCCGCCGCTCGCGCTCGTTTCGGTCGCTGGCTGCGTCGTGCTCGCTTTGCGGGAGCGATGGCGCCAGGCTGTTTCCGAGTGACTTCCCGCCCGAGCCCGAGACCCGCCACCAACGCGAACAGCGTCAGAACCCCCGGCTCCGGCACGACGCGGACTGAGAACAGGGCTTCGCCCAGCAGGTCCATGGCGTCGGGGGACTCGCCGCCCAGGACGTCGAAGGCACCGGCGTAGGTTCCCGAAGGCGTGCCGAGCGGCACGTCGGCGGTGAAGAAGTCCATGGACACCTGCTCCCCCGGTCCCAGCGTCGGGAACGGAATCTCGAGCAGGAACGAGACGAACAGCGAGTCATCTCCCGTGAGCGGCAGGTCGACCGTCAGGACATCCGCGTTCGGGAACAGCGGCGCCGTTCCGATCGGGCCTGGGTTCTTGAGCAGGCCCGTGAAGGTGAGTGTGTCTCCGGGCGACGCCGTCTGGACCGACTGGTCGAAGGTGACTTCCAGCGAAGCGGCGCCTGCGTGGGCCGCAGCTCCAAAGAACAGCGCCATCAGAATCCAGCGAATCATCGATCGACTCATCTCTCAATCCCTTCCTACGGCAGGCGCACGCGCTGCGAAGTGGCGAAGCTGCGGCCGGACACGGTCCCCGAGATGCTCAGCACGGCGGCCGTTCCCGAAGAGTTCGGGTTCTCGTAGCGCTGCGTGAACTGCACCAGCTCACCCGGATCGAAGCACGGCTTGGGCGGCGGATAGAAGTCGAGCGGGGGGTACTTGTGCGTGCCGAAGACGAGTCGGGCATTGATCACCTTCAAGTCGGTCAGTCCGGCGGCGCGTGCGTTCGAGATCGTGCTCGTGACCACGAGCTTCCCGTCGCCGTCGATCGCGAGCGCGCTCGAGACCGCGATGTCCGCGTGACTCCCGTTCGCGGGGTAGGGTTCCAGCAGCACGGCGCGCGTGTCGCCCTGCGCGTTCACGGCGGAGGCGGTGATCTGCCCGAAGCCGTTCACCTGCTTGGCGGAAGTCACAACCCACTGTCCGGCGGTGCCGTCGGTCAAGCTCGTGAGATCGCGCATGCCGTGGTCACCGTCCCAGACGAACGCGCGCGAGAACGGCGCGACGCCCGAGAGGCCGACGACCAGACCCGGGAGATTGATGTCATTGGGGCTCGTCTGCTTGTAATTGCAGCCCAGGAAGCCGAGGTCCACGAGCTGGTCGTTCCGGTAGATGAACCCCTGCGATCCGTTGTCGCCGATCACCTCGCCAATGGCGTTGGCAGCGCGCGGGAAGGTCTCAAAACCATTCAGCAGCCCCATGTCCTGCAGGTATCCGCGGACCGGGAAATACACGAACGGGTGGGGCTCGGTGGGATCCCGTTCCGGGACGAACTGCCAGACCGTGTCCGACACTCCCCAGATCACGCCGAAGTCAGTGACTCCGTAGGCCTCGGCGGATCGGCCGCCGAGCGTCCCGAGGTCGCGCGCCTGCGAGCCGTCCCACGCAAAGACGTGGTCTTCGCTGTAGTAGATCGTGCACATCGGCGGCGGATTCCCAAATCCGCACACGACCAGGCGCGCCACTGAGTAGGTCCGCTGGCCCACCGCAAGCCCGGTCGCGGAGATCGCGCGCAAGTGTGTGGGCAGCGGCGCCAAGCCGAGCAGCGGTCCGAAGTCGCCGAGCAGCACGTCGAAGCCCGACGCGGGGTCGTAGACGAACGACCGGTAAGTCACTCCGTTGGACTCGTCCTCGAAGTTGCCGGCCACGACGCCGCGCACGTTCACGCCCACGGCGTCGCTGCTGAAGATGTTGACGCTCGGAAAGCTCTGCACGAGCGCCGTGTGGAGGTCCAGGAGTGAGTCGTTGGTGTAGTCGTAGACGGCGGCTTCGCCGTACTTGCTGGGAAGAAACGTGAGGCCGGCCACCTGTCCCAGCGCTCCGAGCGAGAGACTCGGCCGGTTGACCGGGTGGAAGGGGAACTGAATCGGGCTAGAGCCGTTCGTGGGGTCGTAGAAGTCGTACCCCGATCCGTTCGGGAACAGGTTCCAGAAGAGAATGGCCTGTCCCGCGCCGTTCAGGGCGACCGGGGCCGCGAATTGGGTCAGGCCGTGCGCCGGCCGGCCAATGTCGGTCAGCGTGTAGCGGACCTCGTCCGTGGCTGCGGACCGCGCCGTGAGACACACGAGCAACCAGAACACGAACGCGAGGCGTCTCGACACAGGCTCCCTCCCGAGTTGGGAAGAGCGTAAGGCGACGAACGGCGCCCGAAGGCGACCGTTCACTCACCATTGGGTCACCCAGGGCGACCCGACGCTGACCGTCATGCCCGGCTGCGAATGGGAATGGGTCGGAGCAGCTCATCCTCGAGCTCGCGCGCGCGGCGCGCCACCACCCCCATGCCCAGTGACTCGGCGTCGGAGCGGGCGCGGGTGGAGAGCTCGAGGGCCTGCCGGCGATCGCCGCTCGCCCCACGTGCGAGCAGCGCTTCGGCAAGCTCTTGCCGGACGTGGGCGGCCCAGGCCAGGGCGCCCGCGGACTCGTTCGACTCGACCGCGTGAGCGAGATGCTCTGCGGCGGCATCCAGATCGCCTATCGCCTTCGCGACCAGTCCCAGATAGCGAGCGACCGAGCCGTAACTCGCGATCGAGAGACCGATCGCCACGTGGCGATCCGCGTGGGCGAGCAGTGCCGGGTAGAGCGGCGCGGCCAGGTCAGCGTCGCCGAGCGAGCCACACAGCTCGCCCAGGATGGCGAGCGTGATCAGCCAGTTGGTGTTGCGCGGGATCGCGGACAGCTCGTGACTCACGAGCGAGCGCACCGCGTCGCGCGCCCGGTCCAGTCGCCCGGCGTCCAGGTCGAGCAGCGCCGCGACCGCGCGCCAGGTGATGACTCCCGGGAAGGCGCCGATGATCTTGCGCAAGGGCTCGACCAGCTCCTCGCCGCGCCCGAGCTCGCGCAGCAAGATGCAGCGCCGCACGCCGTTCCACTGGAACGCGAGGTCGGGCTGAATGCGCGCGCCGTAACGCAGCGCCTCGTTCGAGAGCATCTCCGCGCGGGCGAGCTCCCCGCGCAGGAGGGCAAGCATGGCGCGGTGCTCGTGCGCGTACCACACGAAGTAGGGCTGGCGCAGCTCGGCTCCGAGCCGCTCGTGCGCTTCGATCGCTTGTTCGAGCGACTTGCGCTCGCCCCGTTCCAGACGCGCGCGAACGCGCTCGCGCCAGAGATAACAGTGGAGCTCGCGGTCGTGACTCGTGCGGGCCAGCGCCCCGATTTCGTGCAGCGTGCGCGCGCGCTCGCGCGACTCGTCGGGGCCCGAGAGCACGAAGCTGAGATCGCGCAGCACCGACGCGAGCGCCGCCGCGTCCTGCGAGCTGCGCGCCACCTCGACCGCCTGGCGCGCAAGCTCGATCGAGCGCTCCTGCGAGTCACCGAAGTAGAGGGATTTGGCCAGCATGCCGAGCAGGCGCGCGCGCACGCTCGTGTTCTCGAGCCCGACCAGCGCGAGCGCCTCTTCCAACAGCGCAACGCCTTCCGCGTCGACGCGCCCGGTCTCGTCGCGGTTCTGCATGCCCAAAGCTGCGCGCACGAGCAGCGCGTCGTTGCCCAGCGCGCCCGCGATCGCCGCGCCGCGGCGGAAGCGCTCGCGCGCCGCCTCGAGATTTCCGGCCAGGGCGTGGGCTTCCCCGGCGCGCAGCAAGAGCTCGGCCCGCCGCACCGGCTCGGCACGGGTCAGGTCGAGTGACTCGAGCGCGTTCTCGAAGTGCTGGGCGGCCTGCTCGAACGCGGTGCGCTCGAGCGCGCGCTCGCCCGCGCGCACGCACCACTCGACGCCCGCCGCGGCATCGCCGCCCGGCGCCGCCCGCAGGAAGTGATGCGCGATCTCTTCCACGTGTGACTCCGCCCGCTCGCCGTGGTGAGTCACGAGCGCCGCCGCCACCCGGCCGTGCAGGCGCGCGCGCTCGGCGACGGACAGCTCCGCGAGCAGTACCTCGCCGAAGAGCCCGTGCGCGAAGCGGTAGCGGCCTACGGAGTCGGGAATCTCCGCGACGATCCGGTCGCGAATCGCGTCCCCGAGATCGCCGAGCAGCGCCGCCGGGCTGCGCCGCGTGGCCGCGGACAGCGGCCCGAGCGCGAACTCGCGGCCGAGCGCCGCAGCGTGAAGGAGCGCGCTGCGCGCCCGCGCAGAGAACCGCTCGAGCTGGCGCTGGATCTCCTGGCGCACGCCGCGCGGAGGCGGACCGCCGACTGCGTGGGAGGCGAAGATCTGAGAGACGAAGAGCGGATTTCCCCCCGTTCGCTCGCGCAGCGTGGCGACCTCGGCGGTGTCGGGCGCGCGGCCGGTGGAGAGCTCGAGCCAGCGCGCGAGCTCGGCGGAGCTGAGCCCGGAGAGCTCGAAGGTCCGCGCGGGCCGACTGAGTCGCGCGAGCGCGCGCGACACACCCGAGTCGGAATCGACCTCGCGGTGCGCGCCGACCAAGAGCACCGGGGAGTCGCGCAGCGCGCGGGCCACGTGCTCCAAGAGGTCGAGCGAAGAGAGGTCAGCCGCGTGCAGGTCGTCGATCACGACCAACAGCGGAGTCACTTCGGACGCGCGACGCAGCGCGGCCGCCACGCTCTCGTGCAGCCGGAACCGCCGCTGCGGCGGGTCGATCGCCGGCGATTCCGGGAGCTCGGGCAGGTGCTCGGCGAGAGCCGGCATCGCCTGCACCAGATCGGCCGAGCCCGGCCCCACGACCCGGCGCAGATCGTCGCGCGAGCGGCTGCGCGAAAGGGCTCGCAGCACGGAGATCCAGGGCCAGAATGGCGGCGCGCCGCGATCCTCGACGCAGCTTCCGGCGAGCACCGCGACACCGGCCGCCGCGGCGCGCTCCGCGAGCTCGGAGAGCGTGCGGGTCTTCCCGATGCCCGCGGGCCCGCACAAGAGCGCGAGCGCCCCGCGGCCAGCGGACAGCTCCTCGAGCAGGGCTTCGAGCGCCGTCAGAAGCTCTTCGCGTCCGACGAACGGGGTCGTTCCCGGCGCGACCGCCACTCGGGTCACCACCTCGCGTGCCGAACGCCGCTCGCTGACTGCGGCGACGAGTCGATAGCCCATCCCGCGCACCGTCCGGATCGCCGCCTGCTGGTCCCCGTCGTCCCCGAGCGCCGCGCGCGCGGCGTTGATGGCGCGAGTCAGCGAGGTCCGGCCCACGGTCTCGCCCGGCCAGACCTGTGCGAGCAGCTCCTTTTTCGAGACCGCGCGCGCGCGATTGCGCACAAGGTGCAAGAGAACCGCGAACACCTTGGGCTGGACGGCGATCCGGTCGCCATCCCGCCGCAGCTCGTGGCGCTCTTCGTCGATCTCGCAGCCGCCCCAGGCGTAGATCAAAGTTCGGTCCCCGCGTCCGCACTCCGGAGGGTACCGCGAGACGCACGACACCAACGGAAAACTGACGTCTTCGTGCGCGATCTCGAGACCGGCACCACCACCCTGGTGAGCGTCAACCCGGCCGGCACCAACGGCGGAATGCTGCGTCGTTCGCTCCGGTCATCACTGCGAACGGGCATTTGGTCGCCTTCCGGAGCTTCGAGCGGGCTACGGGGGCGATGTCGATTGTGGACGACTCGCCATTGCTCGATCCTCTCGATCGCGCTTGTCGACGGAGAGCGCCTTGGCTTCTCCTAGAATCCAGGCATGGTCGTCGCCGATGGACCGCTGACTCCGTTTGCCGAAGGCGTCTGGGTGGACACCGCGCCGGTGCGCATTCTCCGCATGCGTCTCACAGCCACGATGACGGTGCTCCGTCTGAGCGATGGAAGCCTGCTTCTCCACTCGCCGTTGGCCCTGACACCTCCGCGCCGCTCCGCCGTCGAGGCGCTCGGGCCGGTGACACACCTCTACGCCCCGAACCTGTCCCATCACCTCCGGATCGGCGAGTGGGCCGCCGCTTTCCCTGCGGCGCGGTTGCACGCACCGTCGAGTCTGGCCGAGAAGCGCCGCGACCTGCGCATCGATCGAGCCCACGACGCGGCTCCGGAGCCAGCCTTTGCCGGCGTCGTCGACGAGCTGCGCATCGACGGCTTCCGACTCGAGGAGAGCGTGCTCTTCTACCGACCGGCGCGGACGCTCGTGGTCGCAGACCTCGTACACAACGTAGGCCGACCGCAGGACCGCTGGACGAAGCTGTACACGCGGACCATGGGGTTCTACGACCGGGTCGCCTTGAGCCGCATGATCCGCTGGGCCGGCTTCTCCGATCGGGCGGCGGCGCGCCGCAGCATCGACGAGGTGCTCGCGCGTCCGTTCGAGCGCCTCATCGTCGGGCACGGGGCACCTCTCGCCGCAGGCGGGCGGGAGGCCCTCGCGGCGGCCTACAGCTGGTTACTCTGATACGCCGGTTCCAACGACGTCGAGAACAAGGTGTGACATGACCCCGAAGAAAGCGTTGAGTTACTCCGCGATCGCTGCAGCGGTCCTCGTCGTCTTGCTCATCGGAACGCTGCTCGTCGCCCAGCGTGTCTCGGACGGACCGATGAGTCCTCTCGGGGGTGGGCCGCTGCGCACAGCCACGCTCGTGTCCGAGCCAAACGTCGATTGGTCGTTCCTCGGCGGCGGGGGAGAGATCGAGCACAGCACCGGATTCCGTTGCTACGAACGACAGGCGGTGCGAGTGACTGACCCCGAGCTCTTGGCCACGCTCAGATCGATCACCGAGGAGCGGGCGAAACAATATTTGTCTTCCCTTGGGGGCCTCCTGGATGTGCCGGGCGATCCCGAAGCGAGGCTCGCAATCAGCTCCTCGATCGTGCGGATCGTGGAGTCACAGATGCCGCGAGGCCGTGACCCGTGAGGCAGATCAGTCAGTTCCCAGGCGTCCCCGGCGCGATTCGAACGCACGACCTGCCGCTTAGGAGTGCAGCCAGATCCTTTCTGGTGTCATTCGGTCGAGTCGGCTCTCGTGTGGAAGTGACTGGAATTGTACGGGCTTTCGGTCACCCGGTGAAGGGCGCCGTTCGGGCCATTTGGTCTCGTGCTGCAACGTTGGCACCACGCTGGCACCACGACGCGCCCATTCCACCCACCCACGCGCCCGCCAGGTAGACGGAAGAGTCCGCGATCGCGGACTGAAAATTCGAGGAGTTTCGGCGCGTTCCAGAGGGCGGGCTCCGGGTCGCGACGGTCGTGCAGCGACGTTTGCCTCGGAGCCCGATCGAGCTGTATGACATCTTTCACAACCAACGCGCTTCCGGAAGACTGTCGCCATGTACGTTCGTAGAGTGGTCCTCAGAGATCTCAAGGGGTTCCGGGAACTCGACTTCGATTTCTCGCGCCCTGAGGGCACCTATGAAGGGTGGACCGTCATCACGGGGGACAACGCGTCCGGCAAAACTGCTCTGCTAAAGGCGATCGCGCTCGCGATCGTCGGCCCCGATATCGCGAGGGTACTTCAGTCCCCAATCGAGGGCTGGATCCGAAAGGGAGAAGAGGTTGCTTCGGCGGCTGTCGAGATTGTTCCGCACGACAAGGACAGCTTCGCTCATGGGCGGAGGGCGAAGACCTTCTGGTCCGAGCTCGAATGGAGTAGGACCGGGGCGGTCACTACGCTGGCGCCCGCGAGTGTCCGCCGCAGACGAAAGAAAGGCCCAATCCACGGTCCTTGGAACGAGACCACTAGCGGATGGTTCGCGGCAGGGTATGGCCCATTCCGGCGCCTGTATGGAGCCTCTCCCGACGCGCAGCGCCTCATGTCCGGTCCCAGCCGAGTCGCGCGCTTCGCAACAATGTTCCGAGAGGATGCGACCCTGGGAGAGTGCGAGATCTGGCTCAAGGACCTGAGTTACAAGAAGCTCGAGAGTCGGGTCCGAGAAGGCACGCTCCTCGACTCTGTGGTCGGGCTGCTGAACAGCGAGTTTCTGCGAAATGGTCTTCGGGTAGAAAGAGTTGACTCAGATGGTCTCTGGTTGAAGGACTCAGCAGGATCTGTATTGCCGCTTTCGGAAATGAGCGAAGGGTATCGAGCTGCGATTGCGATGCTCATCGACATTGTCAGGCAGTTGAGTTCTGTGTTCGGAGCGGATGGTCTTGTTTCGAGCTCCGGAGTCATCGAACACCGCGGTGTCGTGCTGATCGACGAGGTCGACTCCCATCTTCATCCAGAATGGCAACGACAGATTGGGCTCTGGCTGCGGCGGCACTTCCCGGGAATCCAGTTCATCGTAACCACTCACAGTCCATTGATCTGCCAGGCTGCTGACCAGAAGGGGCTGTTTCACCTACCTGCTCCCGGCAGCGATGCCCATCCTTTTCAGCTGAGTGACAAGGACTACTGGCAGGTAGTGAAGAGTAACGCCGATGTCGTATACCTCAGCCCCGCATTCGATCTTCATCATACTCGGTCACCTCGCACCGTCGACGCTCGGCGAAAATTTGCGGAGCTGAACGCAAAGAAGGCAGCAACTCGACTTTCGGCAGCAGAGACCACAGAGCTTGGCCAACTAGCGCTCTTCGTCGATCTTTGAGTCGAGCAGATGCGGCGCTGCCAGCGTCTGAACCTTGGGTCGCGCGACGCCGGATACCTCGCGAAGAGGCAAGCCAAGCTTGATGCGGACTTGGCCCTTGAGCCCCGGGCCGTGTGGCAGAGTTCGCGGGGAACAAAAACTATTCGGCGCGTCGCAGAGACGTTGGCCAAGATGGCCGGGGACCGTAGCCGATGCATGTTTTGTAGTGACTCGCGCGGTACCGACATAGATCACTTTTGGCCTCTGGCCGCATATCGCGACCGTGTATTCTCTTGGCCGAACATGCTCTGGGCGTGCACAGGCTGCAACCGTGCCAAGTCAGCATCGTTTGCACTAGCCAATGGCACGCCGCTGCTGTTGAATCCGACGATTGATGACCCGTGGGATCACCTCTTCTTCGACCCCACTACATGCAACGTGGTTCCGCGATTCGATCCGGCCGCCAGGCAGGAGAACCCCCGAGGCAAGTTCACCGTCGACCACCTTCCACTCAATGACGAGGCGGTTACCAACGGAAGGGCGGCATCGCTCCGTACTCTCTGTGCCTCAATCGAGCACTTTCGTCAGAAGCTCGCGGCAGGGGAGAACCTGCTGATCGCTAGCGACGCGTTGCGCCAGAGGGTTCTCGACGCGCCAGATCGTGGGCTCGCTCAATGGTTCATTCTGAACGATGGTAAGAACGATCACCCGTTCACGTGGCTGAGAGTGCAGCACCCGGACACCTGGTTGGAATTGTCCATCGCAGTCCTCTAGGCTGGCTCGGAGTCACCTTAAGACGAGACCCATAGCTCTATGTCACGAGTGTCTGGAGCACTAGCACAGTGCTGCCGACAAGTTGAAGGTGACTGGGATTGGCCGATCCCGGGACCAACCCCGCAGCCGCTGTGACTAGCGACGGACGGTCTCCCCGAGTGGCACGGCGAGATTACTCGCCTGATCGGCAATACAGCTACGCCCAGCGCCTCACTGAAGAAGATCGCGCCAACACCGTCCGTGCTACACGTCGGCGGCTGCGAAATCGAGAAGACGAGTAGGCGAGGCGGGTGACTCCCTCTGAGTCCACCTCGGCCGCCCCCGTGTGGTTGAGCATACAACCACGAGCGCTGAAGGGCGGCGGCCTGCCACTCCTTCTGACCTGCTAGTCGATTTTCGGACCAGCTGGAACTTGAGAGAATGGCTTCCTGATCTGCTCGGCTTCTCCGGACCACCCGCAGGGTTAGTCTCCGGCGGTCTGGATGTTCATGGACTGTTCCAAGTCCTTGGCCCTCAACGCGTATTCAGCCGGCGTCTGCTCTCCGAGTGACTGGTGAGGCCGACTCTCGTTGTAGTCTCGCCGCCAGTCCTCGATCTGCCGCTTTGCTTCCTCCATCGAGTCGAACCAGTGCACGTTCAAGCACTCGTCGCGAAGTGACCCGTTGAATGTCTCGATGAAGCAGTTGTCCGTCGGCTTGCCGGGTCGGCTGAAGTCGACCTGCACGCCGTGATGATATGCCCAGAGATCCAGCAGACGTCCAGAGAACTCGCTGCCATTGTCGACGAACACCCGCTTGGGTGCGCTGCGTTGTGAGACGAGCCGATTGCAGGCGCGAACGACGTTCTCTGCGCGGAGCTGCTTTCCGACTTCGATCGCGAGCGCCTCGCGGCTGAAGACGTCCACAATCGTCAGGGCTCGGAAGCGCTCGCCGCTCGCGAGCTGGTCCGCGACGAAGTCCATGCTCCACGCCTCGTTGGCTCGCCGTGGCACGAAGCGCTCGCGGCGAGTCACAACCATCTTGCGTCGCTTGGGCAGCTTGCTGCGCAACTGCAACCCCTCCTCGGTGTATAGCCGGTACGCCTGATCTCTGCCGAGGGTCCAGCCTCCCCGCTGCAGCAGTACGTGGAGCCTCCGGTAGCCCCAGCGCACCCCTGAACGCGCGAGCTCGCGCATGCGTCCACGCAGCTCGAGCTTCGGATCCATCCGGCTTCGGTAGTAGAACACGCTTCGGTGTAGCTGAACCAATCGACAGGCCCGCCGCTGAGTCACTGCGTAGCGATCGCGAACATACCGGACGACCGATCGCTTCAGCGCGGGCCGGGCCATTTTTTTGAGTTGATGTCCTGCAGGATCGCCTTGTCCAGGCTGAGCTCCGCGACGAGCTTCTTCAATCGCGCGTTCTCATCCTGCAGCTGCTTCAGCTCACGAACCTGGTCGGACTGCAGACCGGAGTAC